>VAZM01000030.1:0-3531 GCA_005883135.1 Alphaproteobacteria bacterium | reverse complement strand
CTTCAGGTAGATCGGCAAACGAAAGGCTCGTATGCGAGCTTTGAAGCAGCCGAGAAAGCGGGATTGGGGATCAAGAAAGGGCACCCGATCCTTCAGGTCGCGGTGTATGACGGCGTAGAGGGCGTGAACAAGATTATCGAATTACCGTAAATCATTGCGACTTCACGCGACGTTTCTCGCGTCATCAGCCGGCACATAGATCGAGGCAAGCGAGGTGGGATTGCGACCGCGCCGAAATCGGCGCCTCGCAACCCGCGCTGCTATCATTCCGCCTTGATGTGGGCGGCGCGGATGACCTTGCCCCAGGTCTGCGTCTCGAGCTTGATGCGCGTCGCGAATTCCTCCGGCGTGCTTGCCACCGCTTCGAGGCCGAGCACGGGCAAGCGCTGCTTGACGTCCGGCATTGCAACAATCCGCGCGATCTCGCCTTGCACCGCGGCGATGATCTCGTTCGGGGTTCCGGCCGGGGCCAGGAGCCCGATCCAGCTGTCGCCTTCGATCTGCGGGTAACCGGCCTCGGCGGTGGTGGGGACGTCGGCGAGGAGCTGCGAGCGCGTCTTGCTCGCGACCGCGAGCGGGCGCAGTTGCCCCGCTTCGAGCGCCTGGGCGGCCGAGGCGATCGTGCCCCAGGTGATCGGAGTATGGCCCGCCACCGTCGAGGCGATCGCCGGCGCCGCGCCGTTGAACGGGACGTGTACGATGTCGAGGCCCTGCGATAGACGCAGCATCTCACCCAGGAGATGCCCTTGCGTTCCCAGGCCGCCCGAGGTGTAGGAGTATTTTCCCGGATTGGATTTGATCAGCGCGACGAGCTCTTGGAGATTGCGCGCCGGCAGCGTCGGGTTCACCGAGACAAGGTTGGGCGCGGAGACCGCCAGCGTCACCGGCGCAAAATCCTTGTCGGGGTCGAACGGCAGCTTGGCAAACAGCGTGGGGTTGACGACGTAGGAGCTGAACGCAATCAGCAGCGTGTAGCCGTCGGGCGCCGACCGCGCCGCTTGCGCAGTGCCCACGTTGCCGGTCGCGCCGGCGACGTTCTCGATATAGAACTGCTTGCCGAAATGCTCGGTGAGCTTTTGCGCGGCAAGGCGCGCGAAAATGTCGGTCGAGCCGCCGGGCTGGAACGGGACGATGATGCGCACCGGCCGGCTCGGCCAAGCCTGCGCCCATGCGCCGGAGGGCCTGGCCGCGAGCGCGGCCGCACCCGCCAAGAGACGCAGACATCGCCGGCGCGAAGGGTTCATCGCCAGAGGTTAGCACGCCACGCCATCGCCCGGTATCGCGTGGGAGCCCCCCTGCCCGCCCGCATTTTCCTGACACCGACCCACGCGCGCGCGCCAAACCTCGTCGGAAATGAATCGGGAGACAGACGCCGGCCAACATTCCGCCTCGTCCTGAGGGCGCGCTGGGCACAAAGCCTGCCAGAATTCGACCATCGCGTGGCGCGTGTCTCGAAGGACGGGGCGGCCCCCGGTCCCCGCCCGCCGGCACGCGCATCGGGGCGGCCCTCATGGTTCGAGACGCCGCGTGCAATAGTTCACGACCCTTGGCGGGTCCGTGATCGCGCGGCTCCTCACCATGAGGCCGGGAGAGAGCGCGCCCGAGGTGGTTCAACTAGAGTATGGTCTGGCTGTACGGGCCGCTGGTTCCATCAACTGGCCCTAGTGTACGGGGCGGATTCTGACTCTTTCTAGGGAGGTTAACATGTCTGACCTTTCCTCTCGCATACTCGTTGCGCTTGACGAGGCGGTCGCTCAGGAAGTCGGTGCCCGGCTGCGACAAGCGGCACAGAATGTCCCCGCGGGAACGAGCGCGCCGGCTTTACCCAAGCAGTTCGAGCAGAGTCTGCAGCGGTTGAGGACGCTCCACGCCCAGGTAAAGGCAATTGTCGGGAAGACCTTCGCAGATGCCGTAGACCGCAAGATCTCCAACACCGCAGGACTCGGCTTGACCGCGCGTGGGGACGTGCCGCCGCTGAAGATGCTCGAAGCTTCGGCTCCGGAACGCACACCGCGCCGGCGCATTCGGAAAAAGAAGCGCGGGCGCCGGTCGTAAGACACATCGAATCGACAGAGTTCTTGATCGCCGCCGACTGCCATCTGAGCACGATACGACGGCGCCGCCATTTTCCTGTGCGCTGAGCCGCACGTTGCAATTGCGGGAGCTTGGCATGAGCCGCTTGGCAACGAGTTGGAGCCGCCTGCGCGCATGGAGCGCGAGCCACGGCGCAGAGCTGCGGCTGTGCGTGCGCAGCACGACCGCCGCCGTGCTCACCTTGGCGGCCGCGCAGGTGCTGCATCTGCCCATCGCCCTGTGGGCGGTTCTGACCGCCGTGATCCTGACGCAAATCAGCGTCGGCCGCTCGCTCAAGGCGTCGACGGACTATTTGGTCAGCACGCTCGGCGGCGCGATCTACGCCGGCGCGATCGGCGCGTTCATTCCCCATGACAATTCGTTGGCGGTGTTCGCGGGGCTGGCGCTGGCCCTGGCGCCGGCGGTTCTGCTCGCCGCGCTCAATGCGCGTTTCAGCGCCGCGCCGTTCACCGCGGTGATGGTGTTCTTCGGTCCCACCATCACCCATACCGGGCCGATCGCGGCGGCGTTCGAGCGGGTGATCGAAGTCGCCGTCGGCTGCGTCGTCGGGCTGTTCGTATCGCTCGTGGTACTGCCGGCGCGGGCGCACGATTTCGTCATCGAGGCGGCGACGCAGATGCTCGCGCTGATGGCGCGCTTTCTGCCCGAACTGTTCGCGGGCTTCACCGGAAGCCTCGACCGGCAGGCGCTCGCGGACATGCAGAACCGGATCGGCGAAGACTTGGGGCGGCTCGACCGGCTTGCGGGCGAAGCCGCGCACGAGCGGATCACGCGGCTTGGCGCCGAGCCCGACCAGCGGCCGCTGTTGCGCACCATGGTACGGCTGCGCCACGACGTCATCCTGATCGGGCGCGCCGCGCTTTCGCCGCTGCCCGGCGCGTTCCTGCCGCGACTGCGGCCGCACTTAACCCACATCAGCGAGGCTTGCGCCGATTATCTGCGCGCGAGCGGAGCGGCATTGTCGGCGCGAGAAGCGCCGCCGCCGCTCGATGCGGTCGACTCCGCGCTCGACGGCTACGCCGCGGAATTCGCGGCGCTGCGCCGGGAAGGCTTGACGCGGGAACTGCCGGACGACGCGGTGGAGCGCATATTCGCGTTCGGCTTTGCGCTCGATCAGCTGCAGCTGCATCTGCGCGACCTCGCCCGCTGCGTCGCCGAGCTTGCGGCCGCGAACGACGCTTCCGCTGCGGGCGCGCCCGCGACGTCGGAAGGCGTGCCGCAGTAAGACAAGCGCGCCGCGGGCGTGCCGCGGGCCGCTCCTGCGCCCTTCCTCCCGCCGCGCGTGCGCATATATGTCAGCGGCTGCGATTTCCTGCTTTGCAAGGGCGCCGCGGCTTTGTTAGAAGCAAAGCCTCGCGAGCGTGTTCCCCGGTAGCTCAGCGGTAGAGCAACCGGCTGTTAACCGGTTGGTCGCTGGTTCGAATCCGGCCCGGGGAG
>VAZM01000488.1 GCA_005883135.1 Alphaproteobacteria bacterium | reverse complement strand
GAGGCGTCCGAGCGGGATCTGCGGCAGGATCTTAGTATCGAGCACTTCTTTCGGGATCGCCATGACCATCTTGGTGCCGATGTAGCCGGGCGAGATGGTATTGACCGTGACCCCTTTGCGTGCAACCTCGAGCGCCAATGCCTTGGTGAAGCCGTGCATGCCGGCCTTCGCGGCTGAATAGTTGGTTTGTCCGAATGCACCCTTCGAGCCATTCACCGAGGATACGTTGACGACACGGCCCCAGCCGCGCTCGACCATGCCATCCATGACCTGTTTGGTCATGTTGAACACCGAGTCGAGATTGGTGCGAATGACCGAATCCCAATCGCCCTTGCTCATTTTCTTGAACGTGGTGTCGCGGGTTATACCCGCGTTGTTGACCAGAATGTCGACGGGTCCGACCTCTTTGGCAATCCGTGCGACGCACTCCTCGCAGGAATTGAAGTCCGCAACGTCGACGGGGTACGCGCTGAATTCGCGACCGCTGGCCTTGTGCGCGGAGAGCCATTCCTTGGCTTTCGTGTTGCCGGGCGAATGGGTGACTACAACCCGGTAGCCGGCCGCGTGCATTTTCGTGCTGATCGAATCGCCAAGCCCGCCCATTCCGCCGGTAATGACTGCAACGCGCATGGATGTCCTCCCTGTCTTATTGGCGAAGTCACCTAGTCATGAACCTGCAATCAGCGTTCGACGGCGAGCGCAATGCCCATCCCGCCGCCGATGCACAATGTCGCCAGGCCACGCTTTGCATCGCGCTTTTGCATCTCATGTAGCAGCGTCACGAGGATGCGGGCGCCAGAAGCACCGATCGGATGGCCGATTGCGATGGCACCGCCGTTGACATTCACGATGCCGGTGTTCCATCCCATGTCCTTGTTGACCGCGAGCGCCTGCGCGGCGAACGCTTCGTTTGCCTCGATAAGATCGAGATCGGCGACCTTCCAGCCTGCCTTTTCAAGCGCCCGCCGAGAGGCGGGAATTGGGCCTGAGCCCATGATGGCCGGATTGACGCCGGCGGTGGACCAGGAGGCGATGCGGGCGAGCGGCGTGATGCCGCGCCGCTGCGCCTCGGTGGCGCTCATGATGACGAACGCGGCGGCACCGTCGTTCAGTCCCGAGGCATTGCCGGCGGTGACTGTGCCGTCCTTGGAGAAGGCAGGCTTGAGCTTCGCAACCGCGTCGAGCGTCGTGCCGGGACGTATATACTCATCCTGGTCAACGACGATGTCGCCTTTGCGTGATTGCACCGTCACCGGCGCGATCTCGTCCTTGAAGCGGCCGGATGTCTGGGCCGCTTCCGCCTTGTTCTGCGAGGCGACGGCGAATCTGTCCTGGTCTTCGCGGCTGATCTGCCATTTCTGGGCGACGTTCTCCGCCGTTGTCCCCATGTGATAGCCGTGGAAAGCATCCCACAGGCCATCCTTGATCATGGTGTCGACGAAGGTCACGTCGCCCATCTTGGTTCCGCCTCGCATGTGAGCCGCGTGCGGCGACAGCGACATCGATTCCTGGCCGCCGGCGACGATGACGTCGGCGTCTCCACTGGCGACATGCAGCATGCCGAGCGCGACTGCACGCAGTCCCGAGCCGCACACCTGATTGAGGCTCCAGGCCGTCTTGTCTTCGGGGATGCCCGCCTTCATGGCGGCTTGCCGCGCCGGGTTCTGCCCTTGGCCGGCCGTGAGCACCTGGCCGAGGATCACCTCGTCGACTTCTTTGCCCGCGAGCTTTGCCCGCTCGAGGGCGGCCTTGATGGCAACCGCACCAAGATCGTGCGCGGGCAGGTTGGCAAACGCGCCGTTGAACGACCCGACCGGAGTCCTTGCCGCCGAGGCGATAACGATGTCAGTCATGATTTTCCTCCTCTAGTCTCCAGATCTGGTTCAGGCGGCGCGCACCGTAACGTAGCGGCCGGGCGCCGGCTCGATCTCGGGGAACGCGGCGCTGCCCAGGCGTGTGCGTGCCCGTACTGGCGTGCCGGCGTGAGAACGAAGCCAGGCGCTCCAGTCCGACCACCAGCTTCCCGGCACTTCGCGCGCCGTCTCCAGCCAGCGCTCGGCCCGTTTTCCCTGCTCGCCCTCTCTCCAGTGTTGCGCTTGTTGCGCGCAGCCGGGTTGATCACACCGGCGATGTGGCCGCTTGCGGCGAGAACGAAGCGCGTGTCACCGGATACAAGCTGCGTGGTCCGATAGGCGGTCTGCCACGGCACGATGTGATCCTCGCGACTTGCCAGCACATAGGTGGGCACGTCGATCGCCGAGAGGTCGACCTTGACCCCGCATTGGGTCGTCTCCCCGGGGTTGCGGAGGTTGTTCTCCAGGTAGGTGTTGCGCACATACCAGCAGTACATGGGGCCCGGCAGGTTCGTGCTGTCGGCGTTCCAGTAGAGAATGTCGAACGCATCCGGCTGGCGGCCTTCGAGATAGTTGCCGACCACGTAGGGCCAGATGAGATCGTTTCCGCGCAGTGTGGAGAACACAAAAGCAAGCTCTCGTGCCGGCAGGATGCCGCCGCCGCCGATCGTTTGCTCGCGCGCCGCCACACTCTGCTCGTCGATCAGCAAGGCGATCTCGCCGGCCTGCGTGAAGTCGAGCATGGTCGTGAGAAACGTCAGGCTTTCGATCTTGTCCTCGTTGCGCGCCGCCATCACGGAAGCCGCGCAACCGAGCATCGTGCCGCCGACGCAGAAGCCCAGTGCGTTGACTTTGTCGGCACCGGTGATTTCGCGAGCGACGTCGATCGCCCGCATGATCCCCTCGGTGAGATAGTCGTCCCACGTCAGATGGCCCTGCTCGACCATCACGTTGCGCCAGGACACGATGAAGACGGTGTTGCCCTGCTCGACGGCGTAGCGCACGAACGAATTGGCCGGTTGCAGATCGAACACGTAGAACTTGTTGATGCTGGGCGGAATCAGGATCAACGGCCGCGCGCCTACCGTCTCCGTGA
>VAZM01000487.1 GCA_005883135.1 Alphaproteobacteria bacterium | reverse complement strand
CAGCAAGCCGCGGCAGCTCTCGGACGGCCGCACCATCGGCGGGGTCCGCTTTGGCGTGGGCGCGCTCGCGCACCTGCTCAAGAACCGCTTCTATATCGGCGAGGTGGTCTACCGGGGCGCCGTTCACCGCGGTGAACACGAGCCCATTATCGATTCCGCGCTGTTTGCGGCGGTGCAGGACAAGCTTGCCGCCCAGGCGGTGGCACGGCGCTGCCGGCTGCGGGGCCCATCCGCGCTTCTGACCGCCGCATCTTTGATGCGTACGGCAATCGCATGAGCCCAACCCACGCCAACAAGGGCGGCGCCCGCTATCGCTATTACATCTCCCAGGCCGTGCTGCAGAAAAAGCCCCAGGTGCCCGGATCGGTCAGCCGTGTTCCCGCCGCCGAGCTCGAGGCGCTCGTCCTCTCAGCACTGCGCAATCACCTGCAGTCGAATGTCACCGAGACGCGACCGGTTCCCGGCAATGAGCGGGAGCTGGTCGAACACCATCTCGAACGGCTCACGCTCGACCCGAAGCACATCAGACTGCAACTGCGCCAAAATATCGACGCAGCGGACGCACGCAATGCTCCCGGCGATGCAAGCCAGTCGCCAGCCAATCCGATCGCGAGCGTCGCGATCACCATCCCTTGGACCAGCCCGATGCCGGCCGCCGTCAGGGGCATCATCCATGTGCCGGCGCACAATACCCCAATGAAGCCTTCGCGACGTGAGGCCCTCCTGAGCGCCATCGCCAAGGCCCGCAACTGGGTTGACGATTTGGCGCACGGCCGCGCCGCCAGTTTAGCGGCGATTGCCCGCCGCGAAGGCATGGTCGAACGGCACGTGCGGCTGCGGCTCCCGCTCGCCTTCGTGTCGCCCAGGATCGTGTCGGCCCTGCTCGACGGCATCGCGCCGGCCGATCTCACAGTCACCGCGCTCGCGCGCGCGCTGCCCTGGTCCTGGGCCGAGCAGGAGCGGGTCGGGACCTCAATCACACGGCACGACGCCAGCACGCCCGCACCCCGCCTTGAGGAACAGTGATTCGCACTGTGCGAGCAGGAGTACGGGCAAGTCATTAGGAGAACCCGCATGGGCGAAGAGGGCGACACGCCGCTGACCGTCATCACCGGTGATCGTAAGACGCGCGAGCGTCGCGCCGGGCGCCGCCGGGCGCTTGACCAAAACGAGCAGATCACCTGCTGGCGCTGCGAGAATGACACGGGCATCGCGACTAGCATGGCAGTGCGCGTGATACTGGCACCGCGCCGCACGCCGCGGGGTCGGCTAGTGCCCAGAACGGAGAGTTGGATCTGCGCCTACTGTCTCACCCGCGGCCACGTCACCTCGCTGAGCAGATACTGATACCGTTTCCGGGAAGGACGGGATCGATCTCGGGCTTGCGTTCGATAGAGAGGATCACCTCTCGAGCTTGGCGCGCACGGGCGCCGATGGACTTGACTTTATTCGCCGGCCGGGTGCCGGCGATGTGGAGGCCTCCTGGCGTCATCACCATGAGGAGGCAGCGTCAACATGAGAACGTCTTAGATGAATTTTTTGACACTATGCGCGACATCACGGGGCCGGCCCTGGTATTGGCTTGATCAAGCAGCCGCCGGCGTGGCGGCGCGCTGTTCCTCGATGGTCTCGAAAGTCT
>VAZM01000486.1 GCA_005883135.1 Alphaproteobacteria bacterium | reverse complement strand
TCGGGGTGCTGATCCTGATGTTCGCCTCGGGCCCGGTAGCAAAGGCCGCGCTGGCATTCAGCCCAGCCGAATATTTTGCCCTCGCCATTCTAGGCCTTACCGTCGTGTCGGTGGCGGCGCTCGGCTCCACCATCAAGGGATTGGCGATGGGAGCGCTCGGCATTGCCATCAGCCTGATCGGGATCGATTCGATCCTCGGCTCGGAGCGCTACACGTTCGGGTTCGTGTATCTCCTCGACGGCATCAGCTTCGTGCCGGTCATGGTGGGATTGTTCGCGATCACCGAACTCACCAGCATGATTCTGCAAGGCGGGACCATCGCCAAGACCGGCCGGCTGGAAGGATCGCTATGGGACGGATTTTGGGATACTTTCCGCTATCCGCTGACGCTTCTTCAAAGTACCGCCGTCGGCGCTTTTCTCGGAATGATCCCCGGTATCGGCGCGACGGCGGCGAACTTCCTCGCCTACAGCGTGGCGCAGCGTTCCTCGCGCCATCCCGAGCAGTTCGGCAAGGGCGCGCCTGAAGGAGTCATCGCGCCGGAAGCTTCCAACAATTCCTGCATTCCCACCAGCCTCATCCCCGCGCTTACGCTGGGAATTCCCGGCGGAGCGACCTCCGCCATCCTGCTGGTCGCGGTGACGCTCCAAGGGCTGCGTCCGGGGCCGATGCTGTTTACGTCCAACCCTGAGCTGATCTGGGGGTTCTTCATGGGCCTGCTCGTCGGCGCGGTGATGGCGACAATTCTCTATCTCGTTATGATTCCGTGGTTCGCCCTGATCACCATCGTGCGCATCGAATTGCTCGCGCCGATACTTTTGATCATCACGCTGTTCGGCGCCTACGCCAATGAGCGCAACATGATGGACGTGTTCGTCGCCATCTTCTTCGGCCTGTTCGGCTACTTCCTGCGTCGCCACGGCTATCCGCTCATCAGCCTCGTCATCGGTCTCATTCTGGGAAGACTTGCAGAGGGGTCGTTCCATCAGGCGCTGATGATTTCGGATCACGACTACTCCGTCTTCATCCTGCGGCCTCTGTCGGCCCTGATCTTCGCGATTTGTCTCGTGCTGGTATTGTGGCCGGGAGTGAAAAAGCGGCTGGGCCGCGGCGGCGCTGAAGTGACGTAAGGGAACGCCGATGCATGAAAGTGACATCAAGCAACTGTTGGACGACCGCATCACGCGTCAACGCGCGAAAGAACTCTTGATCGCGCTCGTCAAGGTGGCGAGCCCGCAGACGCAGCTGCTCGAGGACGAGCCCCTGCTCAAGGCGTTCATCGCCTCGGCCATCGAGCCGCGCCTGCGCAGCATGGGCTTCGCCGAGATTCGCTACGACGCCATGGGCAACCTAATCGCGACCTACGGCGCGGAGACGACCAACAAGTCGCTGATGCTCATCGGCAACGCCATGAACCAGCCCGCCGCGACCATGCCCAACCCCTACGCCGGCGACGTGGTCGACGGCGCGGCATACGGCCTGCCCGGGGAATGCGTGATGGGCAAGGGAGCGAGCGAGCAGAAGGCCGCTCTCGCGGCCATGTTGCACGCGATGGAAGTCGTGATCGCCAGTAAGCCCGCGATCAAGGGCAAGCTCATCTTCACCTGCTGCCTCTCGGGCGAGACCGGCAAGCACGATGCGATCAGGAGCGTTGTCGAGGGCGCGGGCGTACGAGCCGACATGGCGGTGCTGGGCGGGACCGGACTGAAGATCACGCTCGGCAACCGCGGCCGTATCGACGTGTTCGTGACGGTGAAGGGCTCGCCCTGCCATTCGTCGCGGCCTTGGGACGGCGCCAATGCCATCACCGGTGCGACCGAAGCGATCCGCCTGCTGCTGCAAAAGGTCAAAGTCGACAAAAGCCATCCGCAACTCGGCAGGCAGTCGTTGACGGTCAATCACATCCGCAGCTTTCCGGAGTCCACGCATACGGTGCAGGAGCGCTGCGAGTTCACCCTCGATCGACGTTTGCTGCCGGGCGACGATCCCAACGAGGCCTTCGCCGAGATCGAGCGGGTCGCCAAGACGGCCGAGCGATTCAAGGATCCCGTCAGCGGCAAGACCTATGGCGTCGAGGTCCGGCTCGGGCCGTATATGTATCCTTCGCTGGTGACAATCGACTCCCCCGTCGTGAACGCGCTGCTGCGGGCGAGCGAGGGGATGCTGGGCAAGCCGGCCGAGACCTACTATTCGCCGTCAGCCTTCGACCAGGGCTACCTCAACCATGTCGGGATCGCGACCGCCAATTATGGGCCGGGCGAAGATCAGCACGCCCACACCGACCACGACATGGCCTCGGTCGAGCGCACGGCCGATGCGGCCAAGGTCTACGCCTTCATGATCCTGGATTACCTCGGCTGAGCATATTGAGCACCGCATGCCGCCATCGAGCGAGGCTCAGGTGCGAGCCGCCTCGGTGCGCTGGTACCGCCCACAGGCAAAATCGGGGCAAATATCCCGGAATGGGCGTGTCGTTCGCTGATCTCCCAGCGCTCCTTGTGGATAACCGGGACAATCGCCCGCCGCGGCGCTGGCGTGCCACGCGGGCCTATACTGAGGGGCAGCGAATCACCCGGCCCCGTCCATGCGCTTTCCCCCTCAATTCCTCGATGAGTTGCGCGCGCGGCTTCCGGTTTCGGAGGTCGTCGGCCGGCGGGTGCGGCTGAAAAAGGCCGGGCGCGAATGGAAGGGGCTTTCCCCCTTCAATAAGGAGAAGACGCCCTCGTTTTGCGTCAACGACCAGAAAATGGCGTGGTTTGATTTCTCCTCGGGCAAGAACGGCACGATTTTCGATTTCGTGATGATGACCGAGGGGCTGACCTTTCCCGAGGCGGTCGAGCGGTTGGCGGCGCAGGCGGGCCTTCCGCTGCCGAAAATGTCGCCCGAGGAGGAGGCGCGCGACCAACGGCGCAGGTCGCTGCACGACATCGTCGAACTCGCGGCGAAATTCTTCGAGGACACGCTCGCCTCGCGCGCGGGCGCAAAAGCGCGCGGCTATCTCGCCGACCGTGGGCTCGATCCGGCGGTGCAGCTCAAATTCCGTTTGGGCTATGCCCCGCCCGAGCGCTTCGCGCTGAAGGAGCACCTCGGCAAGGCGGGGATCGGCAGCGAAGACATGATCGAGGCCGGATTACTGGTTGCCGGTGACGACATTCCCGTCCCCTACGATCGCTTCCGCGATCGCGTCATGTTTCCGATTACCGACTTGCGCAGCCGGGTCATCGCCTTCGGCGGCCGCGCGCTCGAGCGGGAGGCGCAGGCCAAGTA
>VAZM01000029.1:31365-31610 GCA_005883135.1 Alphaproteobacteria bacterium | reverse complement strand
TTTTCGCCTATCACGTCAGTTAGCCGGATGCCGGAACAGTTCAGGAACGGTTTGCTACCATTTTGCTACCCAACTCGGTAGCACAGCGTGCAACAACGCGAATCAACTGTGGCGGCAGACCCGCAAAAACCTAAGCAAAACCGCACTCTCTAAAACAGCGCGACACAGAACGAAACAGCATCCACAGAACGTAATCTTCTGTCGCCGTACCCCAGGAGTATCGACGCTCACACACCGACGAATAC
>VAZM01000029.1:12606-31245 GCA_005883135.1 Alphaproteobacteria bacterium | reverse complement strand
AATCCGGATCGTTGAGCGCCCGTTCGGTACGCCAAATGATGTCAACCGGCGGCGCGGCCGACGGATCGCCACGCACCGTCTTGAATGCCGTCTCGTGCAGGCCGAAGGACCGGCTCGGCTTGAAGAACCGGAACGGGCTTTCGACTTCCCAGGCCAGGTCGGCGGCTTGACTGGCGTTACCGGCAAGGCTGAGGAATAAAGATAAAGTCCAAGCGGTCGCGCGCGCTGTTGGACGCATGCATGCCTCCCGACCCCATCCGTGGGCTATAATAGGGCCCGGCCGGGCCACCTGGCGAGGGAGCTCAGCACCCGCGAGCCAGTTGTGGAATCATCAGGTTTGCCGTCGAGTTATCCCACTGAAATTTATATGGAACGCGCATTGGGCCGCGGTCCGGCACCGTCCCGCGAGCGGCTCCCGCGGACGCGCCTCTAGGGCAAATTCATGGCTTTGCGTGATCGCCCCGCCATTCCCGATCTTACCGATCTAGGCCGGGGCATTCGCGCGCGCGAGCGCGCAGTCATTGCCCGCGCGATCACGCTGATCGAGAGCCGCCGCAGCGATCATCAGAAGGCGGCCCGCCGACTGGTGCAGGAGCTTCTGCCGTTGACCGGCAAGGCGATCCGAGTTGGCATCACCGGCGCACCGGGCGTGGGCAAGTCGACCACCATCGATGCGCTCGGCACGTTCCTCACCAGCAAGGGGCACAAGGTCGCCGTCCTTGCGGTCGATCCGTCCTCCACGCGCAGCGGCGGCTCGATTCTGGCCGACAAGACCCGAATGCCGCGGCTCAGCAGCGATGCCGATGCTTTCGTACGCCCCTCACCGTCTTCCGGCACGCTCGGCGGTGTCGCGGCAAAAACGCGCGAGTCGATGCTCATCTGCGAGGCGGCGGGCTACGATGTGGTGCTGGTGGAGACCATCGGCACGGGTCAATCGGAGACCATCGTCGCCGACATGACCGATTTTTTTCTGGTGTTGATGCTGCCCGGCGCCGGCGACGAGCTGCAAGGACTGAAAAAAGGCGTGATCGAGATCGCCGATATGCTGGCGATCAACAAGGCCGACGGGGATAACATCAAGCGCGCCCGAGCAGCCGCGGCCGAATACCGGGCCGCCCTGCATATCCTCAATCCACGCTCGCGGACCTGGTCGCCGCCGGTCGTGACCTATTCAGCACTGACCGGAGCCGGCATTGCCGAATTATGGGACAGCATCCTCGACCATCGCCAACGCATGACGAACTCAGGAGAGCTCGACGCGCGCCGGCGAGAGCAGCAGGTGAAATGGATGTGGGCCATGCTCGAAGAGCGCGTGTTCGCGCGTCTCAAATCCAATCCGACGCTCAGAGCGAAGCTGCCTCGCATCGAGGCTGCTGTCGCCGCGGGGCGGATGTCCCCGGCTATCGCGGTTGAGGAGATCGTCTCGCTGTTGGACGCCTGATTCCGGCATCTCGGATGAGGCCATTCCCGCCGAATCCCGCCGCGATGTATTCTCCTGGGCATGGGGCTTCCGTGCATTGCGCGAAACTTCTCCGCTGACTAGCTCAGGTCGCATGACGGCGACGATCCTTATCACCGGCTTCGGCCCGTTTCCCGGAGCGCCATTCAATCCCAGCGAGCCGTTGGCCCTCGAATTGGCGCGGCGCCGCCATCCCGCCTTCGCCGGCGTTCGTCGCGTTGCGCACGTTTTTCGGGTGACGTACGAGGCGGTCGATACGGAACTGCCGGCGCTGATAGCGCGGGAAAAACCGGCGGCGTTGGTCATGTTTGGACTGGCCGCGCGCACCAAGCACGTGCGCATCGAAACCCGTGCGCGCAATGTGGTCACGCGCATCCTGCCCGATGCCGACGGGCAAATCCGGACCGCCGCCAACATCGCCCCGGGCGCGCCGGTGGCGCTGTCGCTGCGAGCACCCGCGCACCGACTGCTGCTGGCGGCATTGGCGAGCGGCGTGCCGGCCGCGCTGTCCCACGACGCCGGGCGCTATATTTGCAATTATTTGTGCTGGCGCGCCGCCGAGACGGCCGGCGCCGGCACGCTGCGGGTGGCGGCATTCATTCACGTCCCCAAGGTGCGGCGCGCGCAAGTCCAGCGGCCGCGCGCGGCGCTGACGCTCGATGACCTCGCGCGGGCGGGTGAGGCCATCGTGCGGACTGCGCTCGCGGCCGCCCGCCCCTTCGGCGCGGACAAGCCGCCCATTCCATAACAGCGCGACCGGTCAGCCAGGACGAGGCCGAGCCGGGATCGTCGCGGCGCGCGCATCGCGAGATGCCCCTCCCCCAACTTCGCGCTGGGCGCGCGTTCCTTGCGTCTTTTTAATGTGCCGCCGTGACGCATTGCCGTTGCGCCTGCGGGGTGCCAGAGGTCATATTTTCGTCCGTAAGCCGGTCTCGTTGCACTCCATGCGCCCCATTCGAAACGTGCTCGTCGGAATTCTCATCCTCTTCCTTCTTCCTCTCGCGCTTCATGCGGCGCTCTACCTCAGCAAAGAGCGCCCCGCGAGCTTCCGCGACGCCGATTGGTCGAGTATCGGCATGCTGCCGCCGGCGGACGCCGACCGCGAGGCGCGATTTCTCGTTTTCACCGGGCGCACGGGCCGCTGGAAGGGCATTTTCGCCGTCCACAGTTGGGTGGTTTTCAAGCCTGAGAACGCCACCACCTGGAGCCGTTATGACGTCGTGGGATGGGGGCAGCCGGTGCGCACCAACGCCTGGGCGCCGGATGCACGCTGGTTCGGCGACGCCCCGCGCGTGCTGATCGACGTCCGCGGAGCTGCGGCGGCCGATCTTATTCCAAAGGTCAAAGCGGCAATCGCGGCGTACAGCTACAGCCACTTCGGCGACTATCGCATCTGGCCAGGACCGAACAGCAACACCTTCACTGCCACGGTGCTGCGTGCCGTGCCGGAACTCGCGGCCACGCTGCCGGCGAACGCGGTGGGCAAGGATTTCCGTGCCCATCCCTATGTGGGCCTCACCGATAGCGGTACGGGTGTCGAAGCTTCATTGTGGGGACTCCTCGGCATGAAGCTCGGCTGGGTGGAGGGCCTAGAGGTCAACGTCCTCGGCCTGGTGGCAGGTCTCGACCTGCGCCATCCCGCTATGAAGCTCCCGGGCTTCGGCCGCATCGGCGTCGCGGACGGAACCGCCATTGCGGCGCCGGCGCCGGCGAATTGACGCCCCGGTGCCGGGGAATTGACGCGCCGGCGCCGGGGCGCGAATAGGCGCGCGGCAAACGCAGGACGCGGCGAACGCCTCGAATGAAAGCACCGCGCCCATACACGTCGCGCCGGACCTGATCCGCGCGTGGTCCCTCACGCGGTTTTGTCTGCGAGCAGCACAGGTCGACGTGACGCCCTTGGCGGGCTATGCAAACCTGCGTTGGCAAAATAAAGGGTAGCAATGCGCGATACCTGGCCGCGGCTTGAGCGGATTGCCTTTCCGCCGATTCGGCGCGGGCGGCTGGATACGCTGCAAGTCAACATCGGCTACCGCTGCAACCAATCGTGCGTGCACTGCCACGTAAATGCGGGGCCGCACCGCAAAGAAGAGATGTCGAGCGAAGTGATCGACACCGTCCTGGCTTTCCTCGCAAGAAAGCGCGTGCCTATCCTCGACATCACGGGCGGCGCGCCGGAACTCAATCCGCACTTTCGCAGGCTAGTGTGCGCAGCGCGGGCGATCGGCGTGCAGGTCATGGATCGCTGCAACCTCACCATTCTTGAAGTCGCCGGGCAGGAAGATCTCGCGCATTTCCTCGCACGCGAGCGAGTCGAGATCGTCGCTTCGCTGCCCTGCTACCTCGAAGAGAATGTCGACCGTCAGCGCGGCAAGGGCGTCTTCGACACGTCGATCCGCGGACTACGACGGCTCAACGGATTCGGCTATGGGCGCGCCGAAACCGGGCTCGTACTCAACCTCGTCTATAATCCTCAAGGCTCGTCGCTACCGCCGCCGCAGCGGACGCTGGAGGAGAATTACAGGCGCTCGCTCGGGGAGCGCTACGGGGTTGTTTTCAACCATCTCTTTACGCTCGCCAACATGCCGATCCAGCGCTTCGGCGCGATTCTGATCGCGAACGGGGAGTTTGACCGCTACCTCGATCTGCTGCGGCGTGCGCACCTCGACGCCAACCTCGAGAACGTCATGTGCCGAAATCTGATTTCGGTCGATTGGCGTGGTTATATCTACGACTGCGATTTTAATCAGATGCTCGACCTGCCGCTCAAACACGATGCGCGCGAGCGTGTACACTTGTCGGAGTTGCTTGACGCCGACATCGAGGGTCAACCGATCCGCGTTGCCGGGCACTGCTACGGTTGTACGGCCGGACAAGGATCGAGCTGCAGCGGTGCGCTGGCGCAAGCTGCGGGGCGCTCCGCTTGATTCTTTTGTCGCCGTGAGCCGGAGCGCCGTCTGCCGGCGCACGACGCCCGATGTCGAAGCTCTCGATCATCATCCCCGTGCTGGACGAAGGCGACGGTATCGCCGCGGCGCTCGATGCGCTTGCCCACCTGCGGGCGGTCGGCACTGAAGTGATCGTTGTCGGACGCGACGGTCGAGCGAGCGCAACTCCGCGCCGACCGGGTCGTTCTGGCCACGCGCGGACGCGCGTTGCAGATGAACGCGGGCGCAGAAAGAGCGTCCGGCGACGTCCTGCTTTTTCTTCACGCCGATACCCGCCTTCCGGCCGAGGCCGACCGCGTTGTGCTCAACGGCCTCGATCAGTCGCGCCGAGTGTGGGGCCGCTTCGACGTCAAGATCGACGGCCGTTCACGGCTGTTGCCCGTGGTTGCCTGGCTGATGGGGCTTCGTTCGCGCCTCACCGGGATCGCCACCGGCGACCAAGCGATTTTTCTCCGGGGCGACGCGTTCCAGGCGGTGGGCGGGTTTCCGGCAGTCGCCTTGATGGAGGACATCGCGATCTGCAAGCGGCTCAAGCGTCTGGGTAGACCGCTGTGCCTGCGCGCCTGCGTGACCACCTCCGGTCGCCGCTGGGAGAAGAACGGGGTGCTCAGCACGATCTTGCTGATGTGGCGTTTGCGGTTCGCCTATTTCTTGGGTGCCGATCCGAAACAGCTCGCGCGGCAAGAATGAAAGGATTGCCATCGCAGTGCTCGCAAAGGCTCCGCTGCCGGGGTTCGCCAAGACGCGGCTCATTCCCGCGCTCGGCGCCGAGCGCGCCGCGCTGTTGCAGGCGCGCTTGGTGGAGCACTCGGTTGCAACCGCATGCGCCGCTCGGATCGGCCCGGTGACCTTGTGGGGGGCGCCTGACGAGAGCCATCCGCTCTTTCAGTCGATCGGCGCACGGCGTGGCGTTGCGCTCGCGCGCCAGGGCGGCGGCGACCTCGGCGAACGCATGCTGGCCGCGGTCGCGGCGGCAGATATGCCTGTGCTCGTGATCGGCGCCGATTGCCCCGCCCTCACCGCCGATCATTTGCGCATGGCCGCCGACATTCTGCGCAGCGGCGCCGACGCTGCAATCATTCCGGCAGAGGACGGCGGCTATGCACTCATCGGCCTGCGGGCACCCGCCCCGGCGCTGTTTTCAGCGATGCACTGGAGCGTACCGAGCGTGATGGAAGAGACCCGGCGTCGCCTGCGAGACCTCGGCATGACGTGGCAAGAGCCGGTCACATTGTGGGACTTGGACTTGCCGGAGGATATCGAACGCTTGCGCCAGATTGGCTTGCATGACCTGATCCCGTCGGCGAACGCGTGAACGTCTCTTGCCCCGCCGGCGCGGCAGGATGGTCAATACAGCCGCATCAAGGTCAGTCCCGCGACGATCATCAACGCGGCGGCAACACGGGGAGCCTGCAGCGGCTCTTTGAGAATCACGGTTGCGATCAGCGCGCCGAAGAGCACACTTGTTTCGCGCAGCGCCGCTACGATGGCGATCGGGGCCACGGTCATCGCCCAAATCACGATGCCATAAGCGCCGAGCTGCAGCGTCCCGCCAGCAATCCCGATGCGCCAGTGGCGCACCATCCCGGCGATGACCTCGCGGCCGCGCCGAGCGAGCGCGTACATCGCCATCACCGGGCCGGTAGCCGCAAAAAGCGCGACCGAATAGGCATTGGCGCTGCCGGCGCGCCGCGCGCCGACGCCGTCCACCACCGAATAAGCGCAGATCGTGACCGCAGTGAACAACGCAAATCCGACCGCCTTGCGATCGAGCGGCGCGATGTCGCGGCCGCCTCGCAACGACAGCAATATCACTCCGCATACCAGCAGGATGATGCCGCCCCAGCCCGCTAAGCTAAGCCGCTCGCCGATTAACGTGGTGGTCGCGATCGCGGTCATCAGCGGGGCGGACCCGCGGGCAATCGGATAGACCTGCCCCATGTCACCGGCGCGGTAGCTCTCGATCAGCACGGCGAAATACAGAAGATGAATGAGAACCGACGCGCCGCACCATGGCCATGCGTCGGGCGCGAGGGGTCCCACGATCGGTAAGAACGCGCCCGCAACGACCGCCGCGCCGACTGAAATCAAGACGGTAGTCGCCAATGGATCGAGCCCGCCCTTGATCGTCGCATTCCAGCCGGCGTGGCAGGCAGCAGCAACCAACACAGCGGCAAAGACGATCGGATCCATGGGCAGAATAAGAGGCCCTGGGACGAACCCGTGCCTCAATCCCGGAACGCCGCTCCCGGCCATACCTTCGGCGCGGCGCGCTGGTACTGGTTGGGGCGGGGAACCTCGGCGCCGAGTACATTCGCCGCCCGCCAGCCCCAATGGGGGTCGTCGGGCATGGCGCGAGCCAGCGCGACCATATCGGCCTTCCCTTCGGCGATGATCGCCTCGGCCTGCTTAGGCGCGGCGATCAGCCCGACGGAACGCGTCGCGATGCCGGCCTCGCGCTTCACCTTTTCGGCGAACTGAACGTTGGCATTGGCCACCAAGGTGGGCCGCGCATCGGCGCTGATGCCGCCGGAGGAAACGCACACGAAATCGATCCCGACGGTCTTGAGCTCCCGGCTGAAAGCAGCTGCATCGTCGGGCGTGAGCCCGCCTTCGACCCAATCGTTGCCCGTAATCCGCGCGCCGAGCGGCACGCCGCGCGGTATGACCGCGCGCACCGCCTGCGCGATCTCGAGGGGATAGCGCATGCGCGCGGTCAGGGAGCCACCATATCGGTCGCCGCGTTTGTTTGAGACAGGCGAGAGAAAACTATGAATGAGGTACCCGTGCGCTGCGTGCAACTCGATGGCATCCAGGCCGATCCGGACCGCACGCTTTGCGGCTTCGACGAAGTTATCGCGCACGCGCTGCATATCCGCCGCGGTCATCTCGCGCGGCACCGGCCAGGCGGGGCCGAAGGCGATGGCCGAGGGAGCGATGGTCTGCCAGGCATCCTCGTCGGGTGTGAGCGGCTGGCCTCCCTCCCACGGCCGGCGCGCGGAGGCTTTACGGCCGGCGTGCGCGAGCTGGATGCCGATCTTGGCAGTGCCGTAACGACGGCAATGGGCGAGCACGCCCGCCAGCGCCGCCTCACAGTCGTCCGAATAAAGGCCAAGGCAGCCGTGGGTGATGCGACCGCCGCGTTCGACTCCCGTCGCCTCGATTACGAGCAGCGCCGCCCCGGAATTGGCGAGCATACCGAGATGGTTGAGATGCCAATCCGAGGCCACGCCGTCGTCGGCGCTGTACTGGCACATCGGCGAGACCACGATGCGGTTGGGGAGCTCGAGTTGGGCGAGCCGGATGGAAGAGAACAAGGCGCTAGTCATGTCACACGGTCGGTTACGGGCCACGATGGAGCAAAGCGGACCATAGGGAATGCCGGCGCGGCGCGGAAGCGCTTGGATCGTGCTTATGACGTGCGGCGGCGGATGCGAGCACAGATCACGCGAAGGGCCGCTTCAAGCCGCGGTCCAGCGCGGACCCTCGGCAAAGCTTTGATCTTGCGCCAGTGCGACTTCATCCGTCGGCGGCGCGATTTCGGCCCACCTCTGCGCGACGCGAATGGCCTCGCGCATGCGATGGAGGAATTGCTCTTCGTTGTAGTAGTGCTTCCAGCGGCCGCTGGCATAGAGCTCAAGAAAATGCGCGCGGCGCCGCTCGGCGAGGGCGCGCCATTTCTGGGCGACCGCGTCGAGTGCATGCGCAGGCATTCGTGCCGACATGGAGGAGCCGGGTCGCAACGCTCGTGGCGACGTGGGATCGTCTGGTCCGGAACACGCACAAGCAACGACAGACCGCTCACAGGATCGCTGCGCCCAAGGCACATCAGCGAATCGCTCGACATCATAATCCTTCTACCGGGCACACGGGCGGGAGCCGCTCTCGTCGGGGACGGATTTCGTTTGCTCGTGGCCGAAGAGCGGGCGCCGTGTAGCACCCCCCAAAAACTGACCCGCCCGGACGGGGAAATCCGGGCGGGTCGCGTTGATCGGCGCAGGGGATCGGGGGGGCGTGAGCGCCGATCGGGGCTGTAATTCAGGCCTCAGTGGGCCTGTTCGCCTATTAGTCTCCGCAAGTCGTGAAAAGGTTCAAGCCGATTTTTAAGCTGCCGGGGGGAATTTTTGACCCGGGTTTTTCCTTCTGACCGCGGCCATTCGCGGCAGAAACCTTACAATCTCAATGAGTTAGTGCGTTGCGCGGGGGACCGACGGCCGGACCGCTGTCACAATCGCCGCAGCCACCCAAACGGCGCCGTCCCCGGGGGCTTGCCGTCCGCGGGCGCCCCCCGTGGGGCTTACTCCTTGGCCGCAATGAAACCGACGACCTTCGATTCCGATTGCATCTGACGGACGATTTTGCCGATCTCGTCCTTGGGCAGCTTCGTTTCGGAGAGGCGAATGCGGTAGAGCTGGCCTCCCATGTTCAGCGGTCCCTCGACCAACGTGGCCTTATAGGCGCCGAGGAAATTGGTGATGTCGTTCGCCGTGGCCTGAGGCGCAAAACGCACGACGGCGAAAGAGCCTTCGCTTAGCGCGCTTGCGAGTCCCGGCCCACCCGGGATTCCCGGCTCTTTGACCATGACCGCGGCGATCACGGCCGCTTGCACTAAGATCGCAGCAACCGCCGCGGTTGCCGACCAGGCAAGCGCGCGAGGAGTGAGCTTCGACAGGAATTCGGACACGCGGCTGCCGAGGTCGAACGGGCGCTGGCGGCGCGGGGCGCGCGCCTCCTCGGCGTCGATCGCGGCGAACAGCTTCTCCATTGCGCGCGCCGAGGGCGCACCGAGCGTCTCATTGAGATGAATGGTTTCGGCAAGCTCCTCACGGACGAGATCATAACGGCGCGCCAGTTCGCGGTCGCCGGCGAGCGCTTGTTCCACGCGATCGGCGTCGCGGCGACTGAGCGTCCCTGCCGCGTGCCACGGCAGAAGCGCTTCAATCTCGTGGCGCTCCGGCTCCTTACTAATCGCGTTCATGGCCAACCTCTTTCAATTCCTGCCGCCTTGAGCAGCTCCGCGAGCCGCTTGCGCGCGTAGAACATGCGCGTCTTGACCGTGTTCTCCGGGATGCCGACGATTTCGGCTACTTCTCCGACCGATTTCTCGTGGTAGTACACGAGGTCGATGATCTCCCGGTGTTCCGCCGAAAGCCCGACGAGGCACTTTCGGATCATTGCACTCTTGTCCTTCTTCTCCAGCGCTATCTCCGGATCGTCTGTTGGATCCTCGATCGCGCTTGCAGTCTCTTCGTCCAACTCCCCGTCCAGCCGGCGCCTGAGTGCCGAGAGGGCCTTAAAGCGCGCGATGGCCAACATCCATGTCGATACCGTGGAGCGCCCTTCGAACCGACCAGCCTGACGCCATACGTCGAGAAACACCTCGCTGATCAGGTCCTCCGCCACGGCCTCATCGCGTACCATACGCACGACAAATCGAAACACTCGTACGTGGTAGCGCGCGTACAGCACCTGCATAGCCAGCCGGTCGCCGTTCGCGATTCGTCCGATCAGCACCTCATCTGATGTCAATTGCATCGCTTTTGGCGGTCGGACTCGTCACGTTAGTCGCAAGCGGCTACCGTTGGGTTCACGCTTCCGCCACAGAGATGGCCCCCGGCGGCCCCCTTTTGCCTATCCGCCAGCGGGGATGTTTGCCGGGTTTGGCGCTAACATTATGACCAAACGGAACTTGCGGCGCATTTGAAAATTCCCAAGGATTTTAAGTGTTTAGGCTGAGGAGGCCGACGACAGCGGGCCCCCGAAAGCACCGCCACGCCGCAATGTACGTTATTTACAGAGGCTTAACTCAAGTTCCAACTCGCAGGGGCGCGGTGAGCTTGCGCAATGCCGCCAGTACCGAGAGCGCCGTGATCCGTCCGGTCCGGGGATTGTCCGACGGAATATTCTCGATCGATAGGGTGAAGCGAGCCGAGTCGCTGTCCACTTCGACCGTGTGGCAGTTGCGGTCGAGCGCGGGGTCGGCCCAAATCTCCGCCAAGGTGCGGTCTGGCCCGATGCCTGCGAGCGCCAGCGCTGCCGCCACATTGACGTTGGCAGGAAATCCCGCCGCGGCGTCCCGAGCACTTCCGGAGAAGACGAGCTTGGGCGCGTTCAGCCCTTCCACCGAAATGCTGTTTGCAACCAGATACGGAGCGCCGGCGAGGCTGCGCGGCGGCTTGCGCGTGATCAGGCGCACGGAGTGAATGCGGCCTTCGGCCGCGGCGGTGACCGCGTCGAGCCCGAGCAGCGCTCCGCTCGGCACGATGATCTGCCCTCCCCGTGTTTTGGCGAGTTCGATCAGATCGGGACGCGGCAGCAGCGCGCCGGCTGAGAGCACCATCACTTGTTTTCCGGCTTCCAACATCGGCCGGCAAATTCGTTCGAGCATTGGTGCGGGAGTGCATTCGATTGCAAGATCGGCGTGCGCCGGAAACGCCTCGGGCTCGACCAAGGCGCATGCGATCCGCTCGCTAGCAAGCCAAGCTTGCGCTTTGACGTGGTCGCGCGCTGCCGCGCAGGCGAGCGTGAATCCCGGCATGCCGGTGGAGAGCCTGCGCGCGAGCACGCGGCCGATGGCGCCGAGACCGGCGACGGCGACGCGTGTCGTCGAGCTCACAGGGTTCGGCACGAAAAGACCTCCCCGAAGTTTGCTCTTACGCGGCCCCTTGCCCGACCACAAGCAGGTGTGAACCCCGCGTCAAACGGCGACTTGACCACCATCCGGGCAAGGGCCAACTGTCTCGAAAGACCAGGGAGAAGCGAAATGCCCAAAACAGGAATGAGCGACATGCTCAAGCGCCTAGGTGGCGCGTATGGCATCCTGCTCGCGGTGACCGGCATGGCGCTGGCGCAGGCCTATCCCGCCAAGCCGATCACGATGATCATTCCGTTCGCGGCCGGCGGACCGACGGACGTGCTCGGCCGCGTCATGGCCCAGCGCATGAGCGAGATCCTCGGCCAACAAGTCGTGGTGGAGAACGTCGGCGGCGCCGGCGGCATGACGGGGTCCAAGCGCGTCGCCGATGCCGCGCCCGACGGCTACACGTTCGTGCTCGGCACCGTCGGCACGCACGCACAGAGCCAGACCATGTACAAGAAGCCGCTCTATCACGCGGCGACGGACTTTGCGCCGGTTGCGCTGATTGCCGAGGTGCCGATCGTGCTCATCACGCGCAAGGATCTGCCGGTGAACAACCTTCAAGAATTCATCGCTTATGCCAAAGCGAACCAGGCGAAGATGCAATACGGTTCGGCAGGCGCCGGCTCCGCAACCCATCTCGGCTGCGTGCTGCTCAATTATCTCATCGGTGTCGACATCACCCACGTGCCCTATCGTGGCACGGGCCCGGCGATGCAGGATCTTCAGGGCGGCCGGATCGACTATCTGTGCGAGATCGTCAGCACCGCCAAGCCGCAAATCGACGGCGGCACCGTCAAGCCAATCGCGATCATGACCAAGGAGCGCTCGCCCGCGCTGCCGAACGTGCCGACCGGCCTCGAGCAGGGCGTGCCCAATCTCGAAGCCTATACTTGGAACGCCATCTTTCTTCCAAAGGGCACGCCAGCCGATGTCGTCAAGAAGCTGCATGACGCTACGGTCGAGGCCATGAAGACACCGATGGTAAGGGAGCGGCTGGAAGGACTCGGGGCGGTGGTCGTCGCCGAGGACCGCGCCACGCCGGAATATCTCGGCCAGTTCCTCAAGAGCGAGATCGAGAAATGGGCCGGTCCGATCAAGGCGAGCGGTGTGACCGTGGACTGACCGGAAGCGCGAGGCGCACGCGTTTCATTCCAGCTCGATCTCTCCCTTCACCTCGTGCGAAAGGCCGACACCGCCGAGCGTGATCGTGGCAGTGGCGGGAAACTTCTCGTTCCCCTTGAGCCGGCCTTCCGCCAACGCCTGGCGGACGGCCTTCTCGATCTCGCGTTGGGCGGTCACCCCAACCGTTTTGAGGAATTTGCGAATACTGCCGTTGAAGACATCTTCGTTCACGATCGCCTCCTTGCGCCATTGATACGCCTGAGTGGCCGCCGCCGAATCGCCGTGTTTCGGCCGCGGATTGAGCGAACAATTCCCCATTTGCGTCAATGTGAAGCCACTCCCACGGTTCCGTATATGTGTCCGGCCGGAGCGACAGGAGCGTGCGATGCCGAGGACGTGCACTTTGGCGATTGCGATGGCTGCCCTCGGCGTGTTGAGCGCGCTGCCGGCGACCCGCGCGCGGGCATGCGATAATGATCGCTATCCATGTCCGATCGTAGCGCAGCCGCAGGATACGGCCAGCACTGCCGCTCGCCCGCCCGCGCCGTCGCGCAACAAAGCGAGCCGCGCCGCACGGCAGGACGACAAACCGCGCGCGAAGCCCGAAGGAGAAGCGTCGCGCGATACCTCCTACACAACAAAGGTCAACCCGGCCGCCGCGCAGGAGCGAGCGATCGTTTCCAGCCCACGGACATCGGAAGATCCCGCGCCCGCACGCAATGAGGTTGCTCGCGAGGAGAGTCCGGTGGCAGCCGCGGCAGCCGCTTCGCCGGTTCCGCCCGCCAGTGCCGCCGCCGGCGCGCAGGCTACAGCTGCGGACGCGACCCCGCCCGTTGCTGCGGCAAATGAAGTACGAGTGGTCGACCCCAACGAGCTCAACGAGCTCGATGTGGCCGCGGCTTCTGCGGCGCCGGCCGGGTCGGCCGAGTCCTCTTGGCTCTCCTACTTGCTGATGACCTTGGGCGGCGCGCTCGCCGCAGCGTCCACCGTGCGCTTCCTCTTCTTCGTCTAACGGGTGACGCGCGGGGTATCTCGCCCCAATCGCGGTTGACAGCCGTTCCCGTTCCGTTCCTTATAGCGGGCAGACAAGCCGTTTGGCCGTTTATGCCGAGTTTCACACCTCAGCAAGATTCCGCCCTGAGCGCGGCCTCGACCTGGCTCAAAGCCGCGCGCGGACGCGCGTCCATATTTCGTCTCTTCGGCTATGCCGGGACCGGCAAGACGACGCTGGCCAAACACCTGGCGGAGGGAATCGACGGCAAGGTCCTGTTCGCGGCGTTCACCGGCAAGGCGGCCTGCGTCATGCGCAGCAAGGGCTGCAACGGGGCCACCACCATCCATAGCCTGATTTACAAGGCGCGCGACAACGGCGAGGAGACGCCGAGCTTCGAGCTCTGGGACGAGGCGCCCGCCTCGAAGGCGAAGCTCATCGTCGTCGACGAATGCTCGATGGTCGATGCCGAGCTCGCCCGCGACCTCATGTCGTTCCGAGTACCGCTGTTGGTGCTGGGCGATCCCGCGCAATTGCCGCCGATCCAAGGCGGCGGGTTTTTCACCGACGGCGCGCCCGACGCCATGCTCACCGAGGTGCACCGGCAGGCCCAAGACGATCCCATCGTTCGGCTGTCAATGACGATTCGCGCCGGCAGTCCGTTACGGCAAGGCCGCTACGGCGCGACCGAGGTGGTGCGGCGCGATTGCTTGGACCCTGCGCGCGTGATCAACGCCGATCAGGTTCTCGTGGGCCGTAACGCGACGCGGCGTGCCTATAACGCACGCCTGCGACAGCGTCGCGGTTTTGCCGATGAGTTGCCCATGGCGGGAGACAAGCTCGTTTGCCTGCGCAACAACCGCCGCAAGGGTTTATTCAACGGCGGGCTTTGGACGGTGAGCGAGCGCCCGCGCAGGCGCCGCCAAATCATCCGAATGCGACTCATGCCGGACGACGCTTTGGGTGAGCGCACGACGAAGGTGTCGGTCCTGCCGGAATGCTTTACCGGCGCCATCGACCAGTTGGATTGGGCCGCGCGCAAACGCTACGACGAATTCGACTTCGGCTATGTGTTGACGGTCCACAAGGCGCAAGGCTCGCAATGGGACGACGTCGTTTTATTCGACGAATCCAGCGCATTTCCGGACAACCGCGACCGCTGGCTCTACACCGGCGTGACGCGGGCAGCGAAGCGGCTGACCGTGGTGGTTTGAGGGTCAAACGCGCTCTTTTCACTCGCACGAATGAGCCGACCTTTGCTTCGGCCAGTCCTACGGGCTCACTGCAGCTGAGCTATCGATCCTTCTCCTCGACCTCGCGCACGGGTGTCTCCGGAATGAGACCGGCGCGCCGCCGGGCGAAGGTCTCCTCGCCGCTTTGCTGCCATCGGCCGGCAACGGCGCGCTCGGCGTAGAGCTCCCAGTCCGGCGACCAATCGCCCAATGAATAGCCGTGCCACGGCGGCTGCGGCGTCAGGGCCGGCAAGCCGAGTTCCTGCCAAATCGTGCGCGCCTCCTCCATGAACTGCCGCGCGGGCAGCGCGAGCGGCGGCGCGGAATGCTTGAGCGTCGCGTCGATGAGAATCGCCGAATCCTCCTCCCGCGGGCCTGATTTCGGCCCGTGTCCGGCGGAGCGATGTGGCGCAATATGCGTATCCTGCATCGGATTGGAGCGATAAGCGAGCGACCAGAACACCGCATCGGCGTTGGTTGGGTCGACGTCCTCACTTAGAGCGATGCAGACCTTCCCGCAGTCGGACAACAGGGTCGCGGCGCCATGCAAGCCGCGCCAAACTTCGCTGCGCGGCGTGCCGTGCGCGTATTGCACGAAAATCACCTTGCGCAAATTGGAGAGCGGCTCGTGCATAACGACGCGGCGGACCTGCTTGATCCCAAGCTGCTGCCGCAGGTGCGTCAAGAACAGCGGCTCCATGGCCACCTTCTTGAGCACGCTCGATTCGCTCGGCGGTACGTAATCGCCTGCACGTCGATGACCGGCCTCAGCGTCTCGGGAGAATAGTAGCGCGCGAAGTCCGCGCGGAGGCCGTGGCGGCCGCGCTCCTTCGGCGGAATGATCCCCTCGATCACGATCTCGGCGTCGGCGGGCACATTGAGGTCGACGGTGAGGGCTTTCGCCATTCGGATCGGCGCCCCGGCAAGCCCGCCCGCCACCGCCACTTCATCGAGATCGATTGGGAGCTTCATGCCGCCGGTGAACATCGCGACCGGGGCACAGCCAATGACGATCGCGCAGGGCATCGGCTCGCCGCGACGGTTGTATGTCTTCCAGTGCAGATATCCCCCGGCACCGCCGATTCGCGAGGCCATGCGCACGGCGAGCCTATCCGTCGCCTTCAAGGCGGCGCGATATGTTCCCATGTTCTGGATGCCGGTCTCGGGATCGCGCGTGACGCAAAGCGTCGCGGTCAGGTAGGGCGCCGCGTCGAACCCCGGCGTCGAGATCGGCACCGGCAGGCGGGCCAGGCCCTTGCCGGTGCCGCGTAGCTCCTCGCCCGTGATCGCGACCGCCTGGCATGGCGGTGCGGTAACGAGGATCGGCGGGATGGGGCTCGCGATCGCGCGTCCCCACGCTGCCTCGATCTCCTCCACCGGGCGACCCATGCCGACCGCATAGATTTGCGGCGAGGCGGCGAGCGCCCCGACCGCCACCGGAATGTCGTATCGCCGGCCCGAGGAGTCGATCACGTTGGTGAACAAGAACGCGCGCCGCTGATCCTCCCTCAGTCCTCCTTGGAACTGCCAACGCACCAACGGATGCAATTCGGTATCTTTGTTGATCGGGCGGTCGATGCGCAGCAGCAATCCTCGCGCGTCGAGCGCGGCGAGATGTGATTGGAAATCGAGCGGCGGCCCGGTATCCGGCTTGCGTGCGGAGCGACGCGCATCGACGTCCAGCATGGTCGCGACCTTCTTGCCTCTCGCTAAGGTACGATCTGCGACGATTGCAATGCAATGCTTTCGGTATATCGTGGGCGGTCGCGTCGCGCTGTTTCAGGACATCAACCATGGGCGCACGGCATTTCGGCGCCCGCGTCGCGCGCCTCGAAGATCCGGCGCTGCTCACCGGACGCGGGCGCTTCGTCGACGACATCAGGCTTGCCGGCGCGCTGCACGCCTGCTTCGTGCGTAGCCCATATCCCCACGCCAAGGTTCGCGCGATCGACGCGTCGGCGGCGCGCGCCATGCCAGGCGTGCATGCGGTGCTGACCGCGGACGATCTGCCGGTGCGCGCGGCGCGCACCCAGATCCCCATGCTCGTACCCAATCCCTCGATCGCCACGCCGCGCACGCAGCTCGCCCTGGCGCGGCGCGAAGTCTGCTACGTCGGTCAGACCATCGCCGTTGCGATCGCGGACAATCGATATCTCGCGGAGGACGCCGCCGCCGCCGTCAACGTGGATTTCGAGATTTTGCCCGCGGCCAACGGCTGCCGCGAGGCGGCGGCGCCCCACGCCCCGCCTGCACACAGCGATCTCACGAGCAATGTCGCTGCCGTCGTCGCCATGAGCTACGGCGAGGTCGAGGCGGCATTCGCGCGCGCCGCACATGTGTTCGAGGAGGAGTTCTCACTGCACCGCGGCGGCGCCATGACGCTTGAGGGCCGCGCCGTGCTGGCAAGCTACGATGCCGGCGCCGATATGCTGACCGTGTGGTCGGCGACGCAGACGCCGCATCTTTGCAGGGCGACGCTGGCGGACCTATTGGAACGAGACCTCGAGGCGATCCGGGTCATCGCGCCCCACGTTGGCGGCGGCTTCGGGACCAAGGCGCCGTTTTATGCCGAGGAGGCCGTCATTCCGGCGGCTGCGATGCTTCTCGGCCGGCCGGTCGCCTGGCAGGAGGATCGGCGCGAGCATTTTCTCTCGGCGACACAGGAACGCGATCAACACTGGAATGTAGCCATCGCCGTCGATAGCGCAGGAAAGATCCTCGGACTCTCCGGCACACTGCTGCATGACACCGGTGCATTCCTGCCCTGGGGCATCATCGTGCCCTATATCGCGGCCACGACATTTCCCGGCCCTTATGTGGTCCCGGCTTATCGGATCGAGGCAACGGTCGTGTTCACCAATCGCGTGCCGACCACGGTCGTGCGCGGGGCCGGCCGGCCGCAGGCGGTTTTCGCCATGGAGCGGTTGATGGATCGGGTGGCACGCGAACTCGGACTCGATCGCGCCGCGCTGCGTCGACGCAATATGATCGGCCCCGAGCAGATGCCTTATTCCCTCGGACTGATGTTTCGCGACGGCAAGCCGCTCGTGTATGCCAGCGGAGATTTTCCGGAAAGCCAGCGGCGGGCGCTTACGCGCGCCGACTATCAGGATTTTCCCTTCCGCCAGAGGAAGGGCCGCGCGGAAGGACGCTACCTCGGCATCGGCATCGCAAATTATGTGGAAGGAACCGGGCTGGGGCCGTTCGAGGGCGTGACCGTACGCGTTCTGCCCAATGGAAAGGTCGCGGTGGCGACCGGCGCCACCACCCAGGGGCAAGGCACGCGCACGACGCTTTCGCAGATCGTCGCCGATGAGGTCGGCTGCCGGATTGAAGACATCGTCATGACTGCCGGCGATACCGCGGCGATCTCGCAAGGGGTGGGCGCGTTCGCCAGCCGCCAGGCGATCAACGCCGGCTCATCCGCGCTGATCGCGGGCGCAAGCGTGCGCAAGCAAATCATCGCGCTCGCCGCCCGCATTCTCGCCGTGCCGGAGGGCGACATCGACGTCGACGATGGCCGCGCGGTCGCCCGCGGCGGCAACAAGCCGTCCATCGCACTGGGCGAGCTTGCGCGCGCGGCGCAGGGCATGCCCGGTTTCTCCTTTGCCCCGGGACAGACGCCAGGCCTCGAGCACACGGCCTATTTCACCCCGCCGCAGGCTTCGTACTGCAACGGGACGCACGTGGCGGAGGTCGAGGTCGATCCTTTCACCGGCGCGGTGAAGCTTCTGCGCTACACCGTCGCCCACGACAGCGGAAACATCATCAATCCGCTGATCGTCGATGGCCAAGTGCAAGGTGGCGTCGCGCACGGGATTGGCAACGCGTTGTTCGAGTGGATGAAGTACGACCACCGCGCACAGCCGATGACGGCCACGTTTCAGGACTATCTCTTGCCGGCGGCGCTCGACGTGCCGGCCTGCGACATCGAGCACGTGGAGACACCGAACCCGCTCAATCCGCTGGGCGTCAAAGGGGCCGGCGAAGGCGGGACCATCCCCGCGCCCGCCGCGATCATCTCGGCGGTGGAGGACGCGCTTTCTCCCTTTGGCGTGCATTTTGCCAGCATGCCGCTGACGCCTGATGCCATTGTCGGGGCGCTGCACATGGCCGGCGCGTATGACAAATTGGCGTAAGGAACTCGTTTTTCTCGCGGGCGGCGGTTGGGATCCTGCAGCGCCGTTGCCCCGGGGTGTTCGTGCGCGACCGCCCTATATACATCCGAAGTCGCTGAACTCTGGAGG
>VAZM01000029.1:0-12597 GCA_005883135.1 Alphaproteobacteria bacterium | reverse complement strand
CGCCGCCTGCGCTCGCAATTATGGTTCGACAACCCCGATAATCCCGGCATGACGGCGCTTTATCTCGAGCGCTATCTGAACTTCGGCTTGACCAAACACGAGCTCGCATCCGGAAAGCCGATCATCGGCATCGCGCAAAGCGGTTCCGACCTCTCGCCTTGCAACCGCCATCATCTGGAACTCGCCAAGCGCGTCCGCGAGGGCATTCGCGATGCCGGCGGCATCGCCTTCGAGTTTCCCATGCATCCGATGCAGGAAACCGGTAAGCGGCCGACTGCCGCGCTCGACCGCAATCTCGCCTATCTCGGTCTGGTCGAGGTGCTGTTCGGCTATCCGCTCGACGGCGTCGTGCTCACAACCGGCTGCGACAAGACCACGCCAGCGGCGATCATGGCGGCGGCGACCGTGAATACGCCGGCCATCGTGCTGTCCGGCGGGCCGATGCTCGACGGCTGGTGGAAGGGTGAGCGCGCCGGGTCCGGCACCGTGGTGTGGTGGGCGCGCCAGGAGCATGCCGCCGGCCGAATGGACTACGCGGAATTCCTCGATCTCGTCGCGTCCTCGGCCCCGTCGATCGGTCACTGCAACACCATGGGCACCGCCTCGACGATGAACGCGCTCGCCGAGGCGCTAGGGCTTTCGCTCCCGGGCTGCGCCGCGATCCCGGCACCCTACCGCGAGCGCGCGCAAATCGCCTATGAAACCGGACGGCGCGCCGTCGACATCGTGCGCGAGGATCTCAAACCGTCCGACATTCTTACCCGCCAAGCGTTCGAGAACGCCATTGTCGCGTGCTCCGCGATCGGTGGCTCGAGCAACGCGCCGATCCACATCAACGCCATCGCCCGCCATGTCGGGGTAGCGCTCTCGATCGAGGATTGGGAAACGATCGGCTACGAGATACCGTTGCTCGTCAACATGCAGCCCGCCGGCAAATATCTCGGCGAGGAATATTACCGCGCCGGCGGATTGCCGGCGGTGCTCAACGAATTGATCGCGGCCGGCCGCCTTCATGCCGATGCGCTGACGATCAACGGCAAGACTGTCGGCGAAAACGTCAGGCAGGCCAAGAGCGCGGATGCCGACGTGATCCGCTCATTCGCGAAGCCGCTGCGGCCGCATGCCGGCTTCAAGGTACTGTGGGGGAACCTGTTCGATTCAGCAATCATGAAAACGAGCGTGATTTCCGAGGAGTTCAGGCAGCGCTATCTGGCCAACCCCAACGATCCCAACGCGTTTGAAGGCCGTGCCGTGGTGTTCGATGGGCCGGAGGACTATCACCGCCGCATCGAGGACCCGTCGCTGCAAATCGACGCGAACTCGACGCGAACACGATGCTGTTCATGCGCGGCACCGGGCCCATCGGTTATCCGGGCTCGGCGGAGGTCGTAAACATGCAGCCGCCGGCGGCGCTGATCAAACGCGGGATAACGTCTCTGCCCTGCATTGGGGACGGCCGCCAGTCGGGAACTTCGGCCTCGCCTTCGATCATCAATGCCTCGCCGGAGGCGGCGACTGGCGGCGGGCTTGCTTTGCTCCGAACCGGCGATCGCGTGCGGATCGACCTCAACAAGGGCACTGCGAACATGTTGGTGTCTGAGGCTGAACTGGCGCAGCGCCGCATCGCGCTGGAGAAACAGGGCGGATACCAGCATCCGCCGAACCAAACGCCGTGGCAGGAAATACAGCGCGGCATGGTCGACCAACTCGCCGCCGGCATGGTGCTCAAACCTGCGGTGAAATATCATGCGCTCGCGCAAAAGAGCGTGCCGCGGGATAACCACTGATCTGCCGGCGTGAGCCATGCCGAATGCCAGACGTCTAACCGGCGGCCTGGCTCCGGCAGCGCGTCTGAACCAAATCACTTCCACCCACGTTAGCGGCACGGGACGGAGATACCGATCATGGCTTTACGTCTGCAAGACAAGCTCGCGCTCGTCACCGCGGCGGGACAAGGGATCGGCCGCGCTATCGCCGAAGCGTTCGTGGCGGAGGGCGCGCGCGTGATCGCCACCGATGTGGACGACAAGAAACTCGAAGGGATGAAAAGCCTAAAGCGCCACAAGCTCGACGCGCGCTCGACCGAGTCGGTAGAGGCACTCGCGAAAGGCATCGCAACCGACCTTGGCGGTCTCGACGTGCTCGTCAACTGTGCCGGGTACGTGCATCATGGCAGCGTTCTCGACTGCTCCGAACAGGATTGGGACTTCTCGTTCGATCTCAACGTGAAGTCGATGCATCGTACGATCAAGGCGTTTCTGCCGGGCATGCTGGCAAAGAAGGCGGGCTCGATCGTCAACATTTCATCCGCGGTGTCGTCGATCCGCGGCGTGCCGGATCGCTATGTCTACGGCGCCACAAAAGCCGCCGTAATCGGGCTGACCAAGGCAGTTGCGGCCGACTTTATCCGTCAAGGCATCCGCGCCAACGCCATCTGTCCGGGCACGATTGAATCCCCTTCGCTGGAGGAGCGGATCAAAGAACGCTCGCGCGCGAGCGGTCGATCGCTCGCAGAGGTGGAAAAGGCATTCGTGGACCGCCAACCCATGGGCCGATTGGGTCGCCCCGAGGAGGTCGCTGCGCTTGCGGCTTTCCTCGCCTCAGACGAGGCAAGCTACATCACCGGACAAGCACATCTGGTCGACGGCGGGATGGCGCTCTAGGGGCCGCAGCGCTTATATTCGAGGCCAGAGGAACGTTCGGGGTCGGTCCAGGCTTAACGAGGTTCGGAGACCGCCTATGAAAACGGCAAGTGCGCAGCTATGCCTTTTTTACTGGAACAGTTATCGAATCAATGAGTTGCTGGACAAGTTCGAATTAACGTAGTCGCATCAGGCGCGTGATCGCTCCGCAATCCGCATGCGCCGAGCATGCGTCCATCCTGCACGATTGTCGGACAAGGTGATGTCAAACCCCATTCTGTCGCTCCCAGCCGCGCTCAACCAATTTGCCATTCTGCTCGACGTGGACGGAACGATTCTCGACCTCGCCCCTACTCCGCGCGAGGTGTTCGTGTCGCACGCGTTGCGGGATACGCTGGCGCGGCTGTCGGAGCGCACCCAAGGGGCTGTCGCTTTTGTGAGCGGCCGACCGGTGAGCGAGCTCGATCTCATCTTCGCTCCTCTGCAGTTGCCGGCGATCGGCGGCCACGGCGCCGAGCTCCGCATCGTCGCTGGGGCCGCAGCGGGAGCGCCGCGGCTCGCTCCGCTCGATTCGCGCGTCAAGCAGCGATTTGCCGCGATCGCGGAGGCCGGCCCCGGCATCGTGCTCGAGGACAAGGGCTACTCGCTTGCGCTGCATTACCGCCTGGCGCCTGATAAGGAGACGCTCGTGCGCGCGGCCGCCGCCGAAATTTGCTCCGACCTGAAGGATACTTCGATCGAGCTCTTACCGGGCAAGCTCGTGCTAGAGGTCAAACAGACCGGCGTCACCAAGGCAATCGCGGTTCGCGAATTGATGACCTACCCGCCTTTCGCCACCCGACGTCCTATTTTCCTCGGCGACGATGTGACGGATCTCGGCGTGTTCGAGATTCTGCCGGATTTCAACGGCATCGGCATTTCGGTCGGCCGAGACGTTCCGGGCATTGCGGCCTGCTTCGACCGGCCGGCGGATGTCCGCCGCTGGCTTGAGCAAATCTCTCGCAACGACGCATTCGCGACGCCATGACCGATCACGGACTTGATCTTGCCGTCATCGGCAACGGTCGCACGGCCGCGCTCGTCGATCCCACGGCGCGCCTGGTGTGGTGGTGCTATCCGCGCTTCGATCGCGACCCGATCTTCTGTCGTCTGCTTTCCGGCGACGAGGAGAAGGGATTTTCCGACGTCCTGCTCGACGACATGGCCGACTTCCAATCGGAATACCTCCGCAACACCGCGGTGGTGTCGACGGTTCTCACCGACCGGCAAGGCGGCGCCGTCCGCATCACCGATTTCGCCCCGCGCTTTCGGCAATTCGGCCGCGTGTTTCGGCCGCCGCAGCTGATCAGGATGATCGAACCGGTCGCCGGGCTGCCGCGGATCACGATACGGTTCCGACCGACCCACGACTACGGTCAAGCGTTCACCCATCGCTCGCTTGGCAGCAATCATGTCCGCTACATCCATGAGGGCTGCGTCATCCGCCTGACCACCGATGCGCCGCTCTCCTACATCGAAAGCGAGGCCCCGTTCGTCGTCACCCGTCCGCTGCATCTCGTGTTTGGCGTCGACGAGCGTTTTCAGGACGATCTCGAGACCACCTGCCGCGAATTCTGCGACCGCACCATCGATTATTGGATGGATTGGTCCCGCGGCCTCTCCATTTCCTACGATTGGCAGGACGAGATTATCCGCTCCGCGATTACGCTCAAGCTCAGCAACTTCGAGGAAACCGGCGGCATTATCGCGGCCCACACCACCTCGATTCCCGAAGCGCCGGGATCCGGCCGCACCTGGGATTACCGGTATTGCTGGCTGCGCGACGCCTACTTCGTGGTGAAGGCGCTTAATCGTATCGGCGCCACACAGACCATGGAGGATTTCATCTCGTTTACCTTGGGTATCGCCTCCAACCCCAACGAACCGTTGCGACCGGTCTACAGCGTCGTTCCGATCGAGCCGATGGATGAAAAAACGGCGCCGGCGCTCAAGGGCTATCGTGGCGACGGGCCGGTGCGCATCGGCAACGCCGCCGCCGCGCAGGTGCAAAACGACACGTATGGCAGCATCATTCTCGCGGCGATGCCGATGTTCTATGATCGGCGCTTGCCGCGGCTCGGCGACGAAGGACTCTTTCGGCTGCTCGAGACGCTCGGCGGCAAGGCGGGAGAACTCGCCCTGGAAGCCGACAACGGCATTTGGGAATATCGCGGGCGACAACGCATCCACACCCACTCGACGGCGATGTGCTGGGCCGGCTGTCATCGCCTCGCCGCAATCGCTCAGCGCTTGGATCTTCCGGACCGTGCGGCGCATTGGAATGCCGTTGCCGAGCCGGTGCATCACGCGCTTCTGCAAGGTGCCTGGAACGACAAGCGGCAGGCTTTCACCGCCGCTTTCGGCTCGGATGATCTTGACGCCAGCGTTCTGCTGCTGCCCGATCTCGGCGTGATCGAAGCCGACGATCCGCGCTTCGTCAGCACCGTAAAGGCCATGGAACGCGAACTTTTGCGCGAGAAGCACGTTATGCGATATGCTTCCGCGGACGACTTCGGCCTGCCGGCCACGGCCTTCCTGATTTGCCGTTTCTGGCTGGTGGATGCCTGGTGGTCGCTCGGTCGTCGTGACGAGGCGCGCGACCTGTTCGTGGATGCGTTGGCATATCGTAATCGCTATGGCTTGCTATCGGAGGATATCGATCCGCAAACCGGGACTTTGTGGGGGAATTTTCCCCAAACGTATTCGATGGCCGGCCTGATCTTGACCGCGATGCGGCTGTCGCGCAGCTGGGAGGATCGATATTGGCGCGGCTGATAGTCGTTTCCAACCGGGTGGCGATCCCGAACGCCGACGGCAATCAGGCCGGCGGGCTGGCGGTTGCCGTGCGCTCATTGCTCAAACACCGGGGCGGCCTCTGGTTCGGCTGGAGCGGGACCGTCTCACCCGAGGGAGATGTCACAACCAGGACCATTCAACGCGGCGACATGTCTTACGTCGTCACCGACCTCGGCGAAGCCGACTACCAGGAGTACTACAACGGCTTCGCCAATCGGGTGCTGTGGCCGATCTTGCACTATCGGCTCGACCTGGCGGAATTCTCCCGCCGCGATCTCAGCGGCTACCGCCGGGTCAATGCCCATTTTGCTAACGAGTTGAACGCTTTGTTGCGGCCCGACGATGTCGTCTGGGTACACGATTATCATCTCATTCCATTGGCAAAGATGCTGCGCGACCGCGGTCACGCCAACCGTATCGGATTTTTTTTGCACGTCCCCTTCCCGCCGCCGGAAATCCTCACTGCGCTGCCGAATCACGAATGGCTGATTCCGCAGTTGAGCGCATACGACCTGGTCGGTTTCCAAACCGAGAATGACGCTACCAATTTCGCGCGCTACCTCGAAAATGAATGTCGGCTGCAGAAACGCGGCGAGTTCGCCTATCAAACGCCGGAGCGAGTGGTGCGGATCGGCGTCTTTCCCATCGGCATCGAGACGAGCGAATTCAGCCGACTGGCACGACGTTCGGTGCGCTCGCCGCTGGTCCAGGGGGTTCTGGAAAGCCTCGCCGGGCGCGCGATGGTGATCGGGGTCGATCGGCTCGATTATTCCAAGGGCCTGGCGCAGCGCATGGACGCATTCGAACGCTTCCTTGCAGTATATCCGGACTGGCGTGGCCAGGTGACCTACCTCCAGATCACCCCGAAGAGCCGCTCGGAGATCCAGGAATATGCCGAGATGGAACGCACCATCAGCGAGGCCGCCGGACGGATCAATGGCGCGTATGGCGAGATCGCTTGGACGCCGATTCGTTACGTCAATCGCGCCTACAGCCGCAGCGTGCTCGCAGGCCTCTTTCGGTCTGCGCGCGCCGGTCTAGTCACCCCGCTGCGCGACGGCATGAACTTGGTGGCCAAGGAATATATCGCCGCCCAGGATCCAGACGACCCGGGCCTTCTCATCTTATCGCGGTTCGCCGGGGCGGCGGCCGAATGCGCGGCTGCGCTGCTCGTCAATCCCTACGATCCGGAGTCGGTTGCGACATCCATTGCGCATGCGCTCTCAATGCCGCTGGAAGAGCGGCGAGCGCGCCATCAAGTGCTCTACCAAGTCATTTCGGACAACGATCTCAATTCGTGGGGCGAACATTTCCTGGCCGCATTGAGCAAGAGCGGGACTTCGCCGCAGTTGCATGAGGAGCTCGAGTTCGGCCCGGCCGTCACCGCGGGCCTCGCTTAGTCCGACTGGGCGGGAATCTACGCGACCGAGGCGTCCTCCCGCACCGGCTCAGCGCGACGTTCCTCGGCTTCTTCCAGACGTGTCAGGTTGAATGCGCTGTTGATGAGCGCCACGTGCGTGAATGCCTGCGGGAAGTTGCCCACCAGCCGACGGGTACTCGGATCATACTCCTCGCTCAGTAATCCGACGTCGTTTCGCAGGTCGAGCAGCCGCCGGAACAGTACCCGCGCGTCGTCCCAGCGGTGTTGCATGACGTAGGCGTCGACCAGCCAAAAGCTGCAGGCGAGGAAGGCGCCTTCCCCTGCGGGCAGACCGTCAGGCGAGCCTGCGGTGTCGTAGCGCATCACCAGACCGTCGACCAGCAATCGCCGCTCGACCGCGCGCAGGGTCCTGCGCACGCGCGGGTCCTCCGCCGGCAAGAAACCGATCATCGGCAGCAGCAGCAAACTGGCGTCGAATTGTTTCGACCCGTAGCTTTGCACGAAGCTACCGAGTTCGCGATCGTAGCCGCGACGGCACACATCGGCGTGAATTGCCGCCGCGACTTCGCGCCAATGATCGAGAGGTCCTTCGAGAGCGAACTGCTCCGCGCTCTTGATCGCCCGGTCGAACGCCAGCCATGCCATGACCTTGGAATAGGTGAAGTGCTGACGACCGCCGCGCATTTCCCAGATCCCTTCGTCCGGCTCGGTCCAGACATCCTCGAGATGCGAGAGAAGCGCTCGTTGCAGCGCCCAGCCGGACTCGCTTGCAGCAAGCCCTTTGCATCGTGCTTGGTAAAGCGCATCGCTCACCTCGCCGAAGGCGTCGAGCTGCAGTTGGCTGCACGCGGCGTTGCCGATGCGCACCGGCCGGGAATCCTCGTATCCAGGCAGCCACGGCACCTCGAGTTCAGTCAGTCGTCGCTCCCCGGCAATCCCGTACATGATCTGAGCCTGCTCCGGGCTGCCCGCGACCGCGCGGATCAGCCACTCGCGCCAGGACTGCGCCTCGTCATGGAAACCGGCATCCATCAGCGCGAGCAAGGTGAGCGTGGCATCGCGCAACCAGCAAAAGCGATAGTCCCAGTTCCTGATCCCGCCCAGCCGTTCGGGCAAGGAAGTCGTCGGCGCGGCCACGATGCCGCCGGTCGGCTGGTAAGTGAGAGCTTTGAGCGTGATCAGCGACCGCAGCACGGCGTCGGAGCAGTGTGCGGGCGGCCGGCACCTGTTCGCCCATGTCGTCCAAAAGCGCTCGGTCGCGGCGAGCGCGGACTGGCCATCGATCGGCTCTGACTGAGAACTATGCGAGGGCGCATAGGTCAGGATGAACGGCACCGTCTCTCCTGCGGCAACCGTGAATTCGCCCACCGTCGTCAGGTTCTGACCAACGAGGCGGACCGGCGTTCGAAGCAAAACCATGTCCGGGCCGGCGATCGCGCGCAGCGTCCCATCCTCGAGCCGCGTGACCCAAGGCACGATTGCGCCATAGCCGAAGCGCAGCACGAGGTCGGTGCACATTCTCACGCGGCCCCGCTCGCCGATGACGAGACGCACCACGCTCGAACGCACTTCGGCGATCGGCATGAAATCGACGATCGTGACGGCGCCTTCGTTGCACTCGAAACGCGTTTCCAGAATCAACGTATTCGGCCGATATCGACGGGTGGTGCGGGCTGTCTCGTCACGCGGCCCGATGCGCCAATGTCCGTGATCATCGGAGCCGAGGAGCGCTGCGAAGCAAGCGTCGGAATCAAAGCGCGGCCAACACAACCAGTCGAGCGAGCCATTGCGCGCGACCAGCGCGGCGGCCTCGCAATCTCCGATCAGGGCGTAGTCCTCGATGCGAGAGGGCATGGCAGGCTAGGTCCGAAAGTCGATAATCACCTTGATGTCGCCTTTGCGATGCTCGAGCGCCTCGCTCCAGCGCTCGAGCGGGGCGCTGCGCGTGATCAGCCGCCTAAGCCATGCCTTGTCGGCGCGCGCGAGCGCGTCCGCCGCCATCTCGTAGTGCCGGCGGTTGGCATTGACGGTGCCGAACACGACGTTGTTGTCGAGCACCGTTGTCCGATTGAAGCCGCCGATATCGAATTCGAACATCTTTGCGGGTTCGGTGACCCCGGTCAGGCAGACGATTCCCGCGGCCGACGTCGCTTCGAGACAAGCGCGGATAACAGCAGGCGCTCCGGTACACTCGATGAGGATGTCCGGCGCCAGCCGTTCCAGCGCACTCGGCTCGCTGTGATACGTGCCGCCGAGATCGCGCACGATCGCCTCTTTCGGGCCGCCCTTGTTGTGATCGAGCACATGCACGTCGAGGTCGCGCTGCATCCCCATCAGGGCGGCGAGGAGCCCGATGGGACCCGCGCCGGTAATGAGCAATATCTTTGGCTGCCACGCGCGCGCCCGATGTCCGACGCGCTCGATGTGATCCCAGGCCTTCGCGAGGATGCTGGCGGGCTCCAGCAGCACGCCGAGAACGCCCAATTCAGGATCGATCTTGATGGCGAACTCCGGCTCGATGCGGAAGCGTTCGGCGCCGTAGCCGTGCCGCTCCTTGATGCCGCGTTCGGTGTAGCGCCCGTTGCGGCACATGTCCCACTCGCCGACGGCGCAGGCAACGCACGGCTCCGGATCAGGCCGACGCACGACCCCGACGACGAGATCGCCGGGCACGAGTCCGCACCGATCCGGCGCTGTCTCGACGACGCCCAGCGATTCATGGCCGAGAACAAGGCGTTGCTGACCGGGAGGAGCAAAGCCATAGCTGCCGTTGAGAATTTCGCGATCGGTCCCGCAAACCCCAAGCGCCAAGGTGCGTACCAAAACGGCGCCATCGGACTGCGCCGGTTCAGGGACCTCCTCGAGTCTCGCCGAGCAGGCGATACCGGGCAAAACGGTGATTGCACGCATCGCTGCCTTAGACTGCCTCGATTTGCGATCGCGCGGCGGCGGCCGCGGGAGCTTTTTCGGCGCCTCGGATACGCCGGCGCTCCGAGCGCGGTTGTCATATTCGTCTACGCAGGACGGCGAAAAATGTTCCTTCGGATTGAAACGAAAACCGGGTCGACGGCGTTATGACTCTCTGATGGTAAAACGAGGCACGATATGGAGGCCATTGGACGCCGGCGATGGGCAATCCCGGAGGGCTATATCCCCTCTGAAAGCTCCTATTCTGACCGCGAGCTGGTTTCCCACGAAACCGCATGCATCCTCAACGCCGCCGATCATGACGCTCACGTCACCATCACGATTTTCTTCGTCGACCGCGAACCGGTCGGTCCATATCGCGTCACCGTCGCCGCCCGGCGCACGCTGCACCTGCGCTTTAATGATCTCGACGACCCCAAGCCGATTCCGCGCGATACCGACTATGCCTCGGTATTCGAGTCGAACGTGCCAATCATCGTCCAACACACACGACTCGATTCGCGGCGCGCGGAAGTCGCGCTTCTGTCGACGGTCGCCTACCCTGAAGGATGAATTTCCGTACAGGATGATGAATTTCCGTACAGGATGAGTTTCCCCACCGATCTTTCGTTTCGCGGCGAGAGTGAGGTGTGGAACTTTTGGCAGCCAAAGTACGTTGCGGTCGGAACGGGTCCTGGTGGAGAGGAAAATATGAAAATCGCGCAGATCGCGCCGCTCATGGAGAGCGTGCCGCCGCGGCTTTACGGTGGCAGCGAGCGAATCGTCTCCTATCTCACCGACGAATTGGTCCGACTGGGCCACGAGGTGACGCTTTTCGCCAGCGGGGACTCCGTTTCCAGCGCCCATTTGGTGCCTTGCGTACCTATGGCGTTGCGTCTCGACGACAATGTTCGTGATCCGATTCCCTATTACATGCTGATGCTCGACCGCGTGCGGGAGTACGCCGAAGAGTTCGACATTCTGCACTTCCACATCGACCAGTTTCATTTTCCGTTGTTTCGGCAGATCGCCAACCGAACCGTAACGACCCTTCACGGCCGGCAAGACCTGCACGATCTCAAGCCGCTCTATGTCGGATTCAGCGACATGCCGTTGGTGTCGATCTCCAACGCGCAACGCAAGCCGATCCCCAACGCGAATTTTGTGGGGACCGTCTATCACGGGCTTCCCAGCCAATTCCTCAAGCCCACTTACCGGCCCAACGGCGACTATCTGGCCTTCCTCGGCCGCATCTCGCCGGAAAAGCGGCCCGACCGGGCGATTCGGATCGCGCGCGCGCTCGAGATCCCGCTCAAGATCGCTGCCAAGGTCGACAAAGTCGACGAAGTCTACTTCCGCGAGAAGATCGTGCCGCTCCTCAACCAACCCGGCATCGAATTCATCGGCGAGATCGACGAGCGCGCCAAGAGCGAATTCTTGGGCAATGCGCGGGCGCTGCTCTTCCCCGTTGACTGGCCCGAGCCGTTCGGATTGTCCATGATCGAGGCGATGGCCTGCGGGACGCCGGTGCTCGCCTTTCGCTGCGGCTCCGTGCCCGAGATCATCGACCCCGGCGTCACAGGCGTTATGGTCGATACCATGGACGAGGCGATCAGGACGCTGCCCCAAGTTCTCGCGCTTGATCGGCGGGCGGTGCGGCAGCGGTTCGAGCATCGCTTTTCTGTTGCGCGGATGGCGAAAGATTACGTACATGTGTATCGCTCGCTGCTGAGACGGCCTTCGCTCCCGGAGCGCGATGCCGCCGTGACACGGCTGCAGCCGGAGCTGGAAAAAGGAATGAACTGACAGGGGTTTCATGGCGATCGAGAGCGTCGCGCTCCCGAAATTGCCGCTGGATGCTATTCCCGAGGCACGGTTCTACATTCCGGCGACCGGCCCTGCCACACGGCCGCGCCGCACGCTCAAGCATGGCGACACCTTCATCGTGGTGGATAGCCATGGTGACATCGGCGCCTCGCCCGGCGGTACGGATGGGCTGTTTCACTGCGACACGCGTTTTCTCTCCCATCTCGAGCTTTTGCTCAACGGCATGCAGCCCTTGTTGCTCGGCTCGAACGTGCGTGACGACAACACGCAGCTCACGGTCGATCTGACCAATCCTGACATCTATTTCGACCAGCGCCTGATCCTTCCCAAGGACACGGTGCACGTCGTGCGCACGATCTTTCTCTGGCGCGACACCGCGTATCAGCGGATTGCGGTCCGCAATTACGGCGATCACGCAATCGATCTGCGCCTGAGCATACTTTTCGACAGCGATTTTGCCGATTTGTTCGAGGTACGCGGCTTACACCGAACCAAGCACGGTCAGGTCGGTCATGCCTTTAAGGCAGGCCGGTCGGTCTTGACCTACGGCGGACTCGACGGCAAGCAGCGACAAACGGCGTTGAATTTCGATCCGCAGCCAACGGAGTTGTCGGCGACGAGCGCGGCTTATGCAATCCATCTGCCGCCAAAGGCCGCCAAGGCCCTGTTCTTGACGATCGGTTGCGGCAGTCCGGCCCCGCCGCGACCGGTGCCCTTTCTGCGCGGGCTGCGCAAGGCCCACCGCGAGCGGCTCACCAGCGCGCAAAATGCCAGCACGGTTGTCAGCTCAAACGACATCTTCAACGAGGTCGTGTGCAGATCGATGGCCGATCTCTACATGCTGATGACTGACACGCCCGAGGGACGGTATCCCTACGCCGGTATTCCCTGGTATTCGACCACCTTCGGTCGCGACGGCTTGCTCACCGCGCTGCAGATGCTTTGGCTCGATCCGCGCGTTGCGCAGGGCGTGCTGCGCCGCCTCGCCGCCTTTCAGGCCAAAAC
>VAZM01000453.1 GCA_005883135.1 Alphaproteobacteria bacterium | reverse complement strand
GGTAGCGAGTGTTGCGTGGCCACTGGCGACAGTGGTTGCGAAGCGTACACAGCGATTGCATGGGGTGTGGGATTGAGCCACGAAAGATCAGATATCGCAGGGGCCGAGGGTTTTCATTCGCTCGAAGGCAACATGTGCGGCACCGCTACGCGAGGTGCTGACGCCCTGCCGGGGTCTAAGGCCACATCACGTGCAAAGGGATCGCATCGGAACCTGGGAGGTCTCGCGTCTGGCCGTCAGGACTTGCGTGAGAGGGACGGTCCGCATCGGGAAGGCGAGGAGCCGAAGCCGATGATGCACGGACACGAGAAGTCGGACCTCGTCATAGTAGCAATGAAGCCGGCGAACAAAGCGAAGGAAGCCCGCTGCGGAGGCATCTGCGGGGGCGGTCGCAGCGGAGTCGGTGGAGCGAAGGGCGGGGGCCAAGGGGAATGCGCACCAGCAACGCACGCACTGGACTCAGAGCTAGGCTCGCGTGACACACGCGCTGGAGCGTATACGGCACCTTTTGCCGTCACACACCCGAGGTGGGAGCCGTATGCGGGAAAGCCGCACGTACGGATCTGGGCGGGGGGCGTGCGATGAAACGCACGTCCCTACCGCTACTCAGGCGCGAGTTCATCACGCTGGTCGGCGGTGCGGCGGCGTGGCCGGTGGCGGCGCGCGGCCTCGGCGTTAAAGCCGCTCGATAGGGGCTCTTGCTCCCGCTCGTTTCGCGACAGCCAGCGCTGCCTGCTCGTCGTTCTCGAGCGCGAGCTTCTGGGCCAGCATCACGTCACCGCAGGGCAGCCGGCCCTCGGGCAGAAAGCACCAGATGGCGGCAGGCTTGCCATCGCAGTCGAGCTCCTCGATGTTCATCTGGCGGGCGCGCCAGATACGATAGCGGATTCCGCTGTCGCTGCCCGTCACCTCGAAGCTGCCGCTGCTCTTGTACTGCGCGCGTTGTTGCGGCGACAGCCATTCCTCGAGCAGGCGGTATCCTTTCAGCTTGGCATCCTGGCGGCGCCTGATCCCGTTCCGGCAGCGTGCCAGCACCCCGCCCCAGAGTGGGCTAAACATCAGGGCGCACAAGATCAAAGACGTAACCGTGCCCACCTCCAGCACAGCCAAGTTCCCCGCTCAACCGCCCTGCAGGCGCGGATAGAACACTGTCTCCTCGGCGGTAGGATCGAAGTCGCGGGTCAGCCTCGCGCGGCCTTCACCCTCGCGTACCGCAGCGGTGAAGCCGAGGCCGGTCAACTTCTTGAAGCGCTCCTCCGCTTTGGCGATTGCCGCAGCGTCGGTTGCATCGAAGTCGTGACGCGTGTCGCCCGTCGCATCCATCACGATCTGCCTGGCCATGCCTGTGCTCCTTCTGCTCGCATACCGGACTTTCGCAACGAACTCCGGCATGGCTTCATTGGTTCCGCGCGCGAGACAACCGCAACCTTGGGCGCGATGACGAGCCAGACTGCCGCGATTACAGGGGAGCGGAGAGGTCGATCGAACAGGCTCACCCGGACTCGGATTCCGGCAAGGGCTGACCTATATTTGCTGCATGTTCAGTATGCGTCGAGTAGCGTTGGAGTGATCCCATGTCCCCACCTCTTGTCCCCTCGCTCGATGATGACCTTCATTTTGTGCTCTGCGACTTTGGCAGGAACGGGCATGCCTTTGTGGAGATGGACCCGGCTCATGCCGATCGCAACACGATCATCCGCAACTTGATCGCAGGGGAGTACGAACGGCCGCTCAGCGTCGTCGCGTTCAATCTCGCCGAAGGGTGGGCTTGTGACGTGTCGCAGAGTGTCGCCAAGGCAATCGTGAAGGCGAACGCTTCCCTGACCGCCGGAACGCGCGAGTTCGTCGAAAACGCATGTCGTCGAAAAAGCTCGACCAAAATGACAGCGCAAGATAGGTTGGAGCAAAAACAGGAGAGGTGGCGCGGGGCACAAAGCCGAGCTTCAGTCAGGCTCGGCAATTGGCTGGCCTCAATTGGGCGACGACAGCTGGCCACAGCCCCCCGCTTCCCCCAGCCCAAAGATGGCCCCGCGCCTAGAAGATTATCGCGCCCGCGTAAGGCGGTGTTGCAAGGCAGCGGCCACAGTTATCCACAGGACGGTCGGAAGTGGCGCGGAGGCGCCGAGCGGGCTTGGCCTTGGAGGGTGCTCGGCTCGGCTGACGCTCGCCGGCGACATTCAGATTCGATTCATTGCGACCCTTAAAACACCTTTCAAATTTTCGCCCGATATTTGCCACGCTCGGCTGGGGCCGAGCCGCACTTCCAGGCGAAGCCGAAACGGGTCGCCGCAGAGGACGCGTCAAATGCAAGGGGGCTGCGCGAAGTTCGCCCATCGATCGCTGGTCACCCGGGATCGACCTAAGGGGAAGCATGTCGGCGGAAGCCGAGATGTGACGGACGCGCGCGAAAGGGGAGACTGACATGGCTCGCTTCGAAATCGCGGACATCGAGTGCGCTTCGCTCGGTGAATCGCCTGCTGGCATCGACACGTTCTTCGAGCTCGGAATGATGTATTCGGTCGGGCGCAGCGTTCCGACCGACTTCGGGACCGCGCACAAATCGGCTTGGCGGGAAGCAGTATCTTCCTCTTAGGCTGGATGGCCACCGTCCCCCAGCATCCCCCCTGGCCATCTTAGCTGAGGATGGCCCTGACCCCCGGTTGGGGCCATCCTGCGTAACGGCCCATGGATTCGACTCTTGGGCGGGCTGATCGTATCCACCTTCTATGTAGTTGCGTCCACGGGGTTTCGTGCAGCCGTCAGCTGCAGACCGGAGGCACGTTCGCGGTCAGCGCAAGCGGCTCGCCCTCGACAAAAGAATCTTAACGCTCTTCATGCTTAATGCGGACGGATCGAATCCATTCGCCGCCGCGTTAATGATTACCGCGCTGCCAGAATTGTTCACCGCCTCCCTGGTATT
>VAZM01000452.1 GCA_005883135.1 Alphaproteobacteria bacterium | reverse complement strand
GGTCGCTTGGTCAGCCCGCGGCAACCCTGCGCAGATGGCGCTCCTGGAGTGCTCCGTCTTTGAAGTGTTCTTCGGTGGCGCGCGTGGCGGCAAGACTGACGGCATGCTCGGCGAGTGGGCGAACCACGCCGACCGTCAGAGTGCATTTTTGGACAAGGCCGGCAGAGACTTGTTTATCTGCGCCAAATATTTGTTCTTTGGAGCCACAGTCGCGAAGGCTGGGCGATCCCCATCTAATTGGCTCGTTTGCCGCCGCACCAATCAAGTCTCGGTCGCCATCGAGCCTGGGCGACTTCACTCATTCACGTCAGCGGTGCGGCCCTTACCGAAACTGGACGAAGGACTATTAGCTCGATGAAGGGACAGCTATCATTTATCTCTATTGCAGAATTCGAGGGCACGATATGAAAGTAGATGGACGCTGTCACTGCGGCTACGTGAGGTTCGAGGCCGAAGCCGATCCCGAAACGACGACCATTTGCAACTGCACAGACTGCCAAACAATGAGCGGTGCACCGTTGCGAGCGATCGTTGCCACTCGTCCAGGCACGTTCGTGCTCCTGTCCGGCAAACTGACGGAATATCGAAAGACCGCCGATAGTGGAAACATCCGTCTGCAAGCTTTCTGCCCTTATTGCGGGACACCGATCTATGCGACATCGACTGGCGATGAGCCAAAAGCCTACAACGTGCGGATTGGATCGCTGCGCCAACGAAATGAGCTGGTGCCACGCCGGCAGATATTTGTTCGCTCGCAGCAGGCATAGGTCAATGACCTCAACTCGGTCCCGAGATTCGACGGGCCGCCGCATTGATCTGGCCGATGGGCTGCGAACTGGTGAGGCCATGAACTTCCCGCCAAATGGCGAGTGTCGAAGGCGGTGATTGGGCGAAGGCTATCGCAAGCCGAAGCAAAGAAGTTGTTGGCTAAATTCTGAATGAGCCTCAGCTAATACCACCGAGCCATGCATAATGCCGTGGTGTCCCTGAGGCCAATGAATGGTGAGAGCCCCCGGAGGGAGGTTGCGAACGGAGGACAACCCCAGGGGCTCTCTGGTCGCAGCAGGTGGTCCCCCCGATCCCGCTCCGACTCACGCAAGGATACCGTAGGCAGTCGCCGTTGACTGTGTTGTTGCGGCCACAGATCAGACTCATCGCTGACCAGGCCCCGGATTAAGCGAGTGGGAGGCGTGGGTACGGGGGGTCCGGGAGGCTCTCCCACTCGCAACCATTACGCCACGAGCGCCAATGGTTGCCCCTACAATAGCTCAATGCGAGCCACAGCAGTAGTAGCGCGCAGCATTCGAGCGGTATCTTTATCTCGAAAAGAGGAGCGGAGGCACCCGACCAAGGAGATAAGGAGTGGTGAGTGTGGGTGCCTCCGCCCAACCGGCCACAGACAGGAATGCCCGCCGTGCCTGTGGCTGAACCTAGATTAGCGCAACAGCGGCTATCGAACCAGCGAAACTGAAAGTGCTGTTGTAGTAAGGCTTATCCTGACTTATTGATGGAATTGCCCTTTCCTCCTTCTTGAAGGAAAGAGTACGGTAACAAGGGAGGCGTAGAATGATTAGGTTGATAGCGATTGCTGGCTTCTTAGCCCTCGCAACTTCGGCGCAAGCAATAACGCCAGCGCCAATTCCTCAACAGGACGGCATGGTCACGCAAGTTCGCTTGGGATGCGGCCCATTTAGGACCAGAGTTAATGGTGTCTGCGTCGCCAGAAGCACCATCCGTCATACCCGCCGAATGGCCCGTAGGGCGTATCGCCGGGGCGCGTACTAAACACAACGGAACTGGCGTCCGATCCATTTACAACCGGACGCTGGTTGACTTCAGATTACAGAACGGGCCGCCACAGGGCGGCCCTAGGGTGTCAGTAATACGCAGGCAGCGATAGCGAGAACGAACATGTACCGTTTCATTGCATCACCTCTCCGTCAGCGGTCATTACGCACCGTTGCTGACCCTCTGGAATTCATCGGCCGAAGGAAGGTCGTTCTGCGACGGCGAGACTATTGAACGAGCTTGGCACGAAGACGGGAGAATTCTGCGTCCGTGATTGTTCCAGCCTTCTTGAGACGGTCAAGCTTCTCTATCTCGTCAGCGGCGCTAAACCCAACAACCCGTCGAAGCTCATCTCGAGTTTGTTGAACTTGCTGGGTGTTTCGCTCAGCCATCCCATGGCCTTGGGTGATCAGGTACGCGAGCACAGCAAGGAGTGGGAATATGAGCAGCCCTATAACCCAGAATGCCTTACCCCAGCCCGAGATATCATGACGCCGGAACAGGTCCATGAATACTGTAAAGAGCAGCCAGATCGTCACGACGAACACGAATATTGTAATGGCATCGACCAGGAAGTTACGGAACGTGAAGCCTTCGTTGAACCACAGCATCGCGATCCTCCATGTGTCTGACGCACAGTAGGCTTATAGTAGCTCAATTCAGCGGTGCCGAACATTAGATCTGGGCAACGTCAATCAGCGCCGACAGGTTGGCCAAGAAATTGGGCCTAAGAAGCGAATGGCATTAGAGACGATATGATCCGCAAATCAATCTCATTTGCTCTCGCCGGACTACTAATAGTAGTTCCGGCGCTGGCATTTCTGATCTGGCTGTTCGGCCATTGGCAGCCAGGCTCTAGACTGGTTGAGGGTCTGATATTCTGCTTTGCGGTTGGTGTGATCTGGCTTGGGACCGAGATTTTCCAGAAGAAGGAGCCGAAGAAGCATGAATGAACCTGTTACGCTATGCTTTGGTGGCGGCCACACTCTTCTGTCTTGGTCTTAATTTGTATGTCGGCGTGACCTTCCGGGCATCGCTTGATGGACCGGATCAAGGCGAGTTCACCGAAGGCCACGAGCTACCGGCCCGATGGAAATTGCCGAAGGCGATGATTGGGCGAAGGCTATCGCAAGAGGAAGCGAAGAGGTTGTTGGCGAAGTTCGGGCCGAGCGCATCTGATTAGTATCTCTATTCGATCACCTCGTCGGCGCGAGTGAGTAGGGAAGACGGTATGGTCAGGCCTAAAGCTTTGGCAGTCTTCATATTGATGATCAGCTCAAA
>VAZM01000451.1 GCA_005883135.1 Alphaproteobacteria bacterium | reverse complement strand
TCCCGCGGCGAGCTTGCCGGGCGGGCTTTCAAGACGGTCCACCACGGCGAGGCGGGTGATTTCGCCTTTTTGGTAGGCGTCCAGGAACTCGGGATAATTCCGGAACGCCACGCATCCGTTTGACTGACCGTTGGAGCCGAGCATGTAAGTATGGGCAAGGATGCCGTCGCGACCGTGCATCCTGCCCTCGTCGACAGGATTGAGCCGAATGGCGCGAACTCCGTGAAAGATTCGCTCGCGCAAAGCGAGATTGTAAATATTCGGCGGCGTTGCCCCGCGCATCTTCAGGTGCGCATGGCGTGGATTGTCCATGATGCCGCCAAGGCCGGAATGGGCTTCGAGCCGGCGGCCGCCCGGCAGATAAACCGTATGCGCCGTGATGTCATAGATCGCGGTGCGGCCGTCGTCGCCCGGGAGCGAGACCTTTTTGTTCGCTTGTCCGGTGGAAAGGTGCGCCAGGGAAGCGATCGGCTTGGGCGCATCGGCGCGCTGGTTCTGCACGTTTCGATCCGGGGGCGACGGGGCGGCACTCGCAAGCGCCGGCATGGCCGATCTGAACCTCTCCTCGAAGGACGCAGCACAATCATCGGCCGACGCCATGCGTTTGGCCGCAGCCGCGAAACGCTCGTCTAACGACGCGTTGCCGCACGCCGAGGCAGAAGTGTCCGTCGCCATTTCGGACCGATTGGCTGCGGCGTCGAATCCGACCTGCGGCGCCAAGCTGGCCAGTTGTACGCGATCAGCCGGGGGCCATGCTCCCGGCGGCGCGCGAAGCCGGAAAATGTCCGGATGGATTGTCCCAAAAACGGACATGCCCAGACCAGGCGATCCGATCTCCGCCGGACCTGCCTGCGTTCCTGCCGATTTAAGGACGAACGTCAAAAACATCGCGGCGATTCCAAACGGAATCGCGCGTACCCCCAGGTGAGCCAAAACGTCCCCACTCGTACCCCACGTCGCCTCTGGCGCTAAGCCCGACAGCAACGCACGTCCCCCGACGTGCGCAGGAGGAAACATGTCGATTGCGGCATAAATGGTTCAGCGCAAGAGGTATCGCGTACCAGTCTTGCTGAGTCAGAACGCTGGTTAATGGCCCGTTTTATTGTTGGCGTCTGCACCGGCAGGCCAGGCGTTTTCAGGCCGAAAGTTGAGCGCAATGCCATTCATGCAATAACGAAGGCCGGTCGGCTGCGGGCCGTCGTTGAAGACATGGCCGAGATGGCCGCCACAGCGGGCGCAATGGACCTCGGTGCGGACAAAGAGAAGGAAGCTGCGGTCTTCCGACGTTGCAATCGCCCCATCGAGCGGCGCCCAGAAACTCGGCCACCCCGTCCCACTTTCAAACTTCGTGCTTGCGGAGAACAACGGCAAGCCGCACCCGGCACATACATAGGTGCCCGGCCGGTGCTCCTTGTTGAGCGGGCTTGTCCCCGGGCGCTCGGTCTGATGGCGACGAAGCACGGCGTACTGCTCGGAGGTAAGCTCGTGACGCCATTCCTCATCCGACTTGACCATCTGGAATTTCCCGCGCGAAGCGCCCTGACCTAGAGCCGTAACTGGAAGACCAGTCAGGGCGATAACCGCCGCGGCACCGGCTCCCCCGATGACCATTTCACGACGGCTGATCACGTGATCCTGCAAAAATCCCATGTGCCTCACCTCAAACGCCGCTGCACCGTATCACTGCAGAGGGCGGCGGGCTGCGCCCGGAGCCGGTAGCCCGGATGAGCGCTTGCGATATCCGGGAACTTCGTCCCCCCGGCTACCAGGATAACTGACCGCAGGATAGGATAGCTCCTTCACCCACGCAGCCGATCTGCCGTCGGTGCGCTGTATGAGAGATAGGCGCATGCTCAAGGAATACCACTATGACCATCTTATCCGTTGGCCGCGTGCAGAACGGGCCGCCGTTTTCTTGACCTTCGATTTCCAGGGCGGCGAGGACGTCAAGCCGGACAAGAACGGGTTCCTCAACTATGAGATGTGGAGCCAGGCCGAATACGGCCCACATCACGCGATCTATCGCCTGCTGCGCATTCTCAAGGAAGAGAGCATCAAGACGACGTTCCTGACCTGTGGGGCGATCGCGGAGCGGTTTCCGGAGGCGGTCAAAGCCATTCTCGACCACGGCCATGTGGTGGAAGGGCACGGTTACAATCACGAGATCGCCCGCTACCTGCCGCGCGACGAGGAAGATCAGGTGATGAAGAAGGCCATCGCCATGATCCAGAAGCGCACGGGACGGCGCTGCTATGGCTGGCGCTCGTGCACCCAGAGCACCAACACCATCGAGCTGCTGATCGAGAACGGCTTCGCGTTCAACACCAACTGCTTCCACGAGGAGCTGCCGTTCCTGTGGGAGAAGGACGGCAAGCTGCTGGTCAAACTGCCGCGGCAGCCGTTCGGCGACGGCACGCTGTTCGGCCACCGTCACGGCGAGTACGGCAATCCGTATCACGGCCTCGAGACCTGGAAGGCCTATTTTGACGAGCTCTATTCGGAGAGCAGCGTCGAGCGCCCGAAATACATCCCGTTCACGATGCATCCCTATATCATCGGCCGACCCGGACGCACGCTGGCGCTGCGCGGCATCATCCAGCACATGAAGCAGGCTGGAAATCTCTGGTTCCCCACCGGCATCGAGCTCGCCGAGTGGTGCCTCAACAACGTGTTTCAGGCTGAGTGCAAGAAGCTGCAGGCATCCGCGGGATGACGCGGACCTGCGCGTAGCGCGCGAGCCGAACGTCAAACACTGCGGCTGTGACCGGCGCGGCGATGCGCCGGTCAGTCACCGTACGATAATCTGCCGCGGCTTGCTCAACAGGCGGGAAAACACCGCCGGCGGGCGACGAGGAAACGCGATTGCGCGAAGCAACGATCAGCGGCGGCGTTGCGCTCGGGATTGCAGCGGCAATCCTGCTGTGGGCTGCGCCGGCTGCGGCTCAACCGGTCGCCGATTTCTATCGCGGCAAGACCCTGCGCATGCTGATCGGCTACGGTCCCGGCGGCGGCTACGACATCTACGGCCGGCTCGTCGCCGAGTTTCTGCCGCGACATCTGCCCGGCAATCCGACGATTGTCACGCAGAACATGCCGGGGGCGGGCAGCTTCGTCGCGGCAAAATACATCTACGACGTCGCGCCCAAGGACGGCACGGTTTTCGGCAGCCTCGCCCAGACGCTCGCGCTCGACAGCCTGACCAACGCAAATGCCAAGGTCGACGTAGGGAAAATGCCGTATCTCGGCCGCGTGGTGACCAACATCGATGTCGGCGCTGCGCTGCCGCGGTCCGGCATCGAATCGTTCGAGGATGTCCGTGCCAAGCAATACAATGTCGGCGCATCCGGCGGCGGCTCCACGACGGTGCTGTTCCCGACCGCGCTCAAAACCTATGCCGGAGCGAAATTCAAGCTCGTCCGTGGCTACAGCGGCACGATCGATATCGTGCTGGCGATGGAACGGGGCGAGGTCGACATTGTCGGCGCCTACGGCCTTCCCGGCATTTTGGTCAGTCATCCCGGCTGGGTGCATCGTGGCGAGGCCACGATCCTTT
>VAZM01000028.1:28190-33099 GCA_005883135.1 Alphaproteobacteria bacterium | reverse complement strand
GCCGGTCGGCACGCTGCCGATGAGCGCGACCTTGGCGACATCGGGATGGCTCGCCAGCACCTGCCCGACCTCCTTGCCGCCCGGCACCAGATTCCACACTCCGGGCGGAAGGATGCCGTCGATCAATTCGGCAAGCCGGAGCGAGGACAGCGGCGCCTGTTCGGGCGGCTTGACCACGATGGTGTTGCCGGCGGCGAGCGGGGCGGCCGATTTTCCCGCGACGAACATGAAGGGATGATTGAACGGGATGATACGGCCGACCACGCCAAACGGCTCGCGCACCGAGAAATTGACCGCGTCCGGCCCCATCGGGATCGAGGCGCCCTTCATTTCGGTGACCAGGCCGGCGTAGAAATCGAGCTGCGCGGCGCCCATCTGGGCATCGCGCACCATCTCGGCGTAAGGATTGCCGCAATCGGCGGCGTCGATCATGGCGAGCTCGTCGCCATTCTTGCGCAGCACGTCGGCGATGGCGCGCAGCATCTTGGCGCGTTCGAGCGGCGGCAGGCGCCGCCATTCGGCAAAGGCAGCTTTGGCGGCGGCGATGGCGGCCTCCGCGTCGGCCGCCGAGCCGTCGACCACCTTACCCAACGGCTCGCCTGTTCCCGGGCTGATGCTGTCGACGTAACGCGCCGATTTCGGCTTCTGCCACCGGCCGGCGTAATAGGGGTCGCGGTGGGACGGGAGATTGGGAACAAACGGCTCAGCCTTCGCCGCCGATGCAACTGCAACCATTGGATACCTCCAAGCCGGGAGTGAAAACACTCAGGATCGTCTGATCTCGTCGAGGCCGCCGAAGCGGCCGATGACCGTGTTGGCGCCGATTGAGATCACGAACAGGATGATCAGCAGCGCGTACATCTGCGGCATGTTGAAGATGCTGTAGGCCTGAATGACCAGGAAGCCGATACCGCGGTTCGAGAGCTTCGTCTCCGCCAGCAACGTGCCGATCAGCGCCACGCCGAGGCCGAGGCGTACGCCATTGATGACGGGGTGGCGCATGGCCGGGAGATAGATTTTGGTGACCATCTGCCAGGTATTGGCGCGGAAGCTCTTGCCGACGCGGATGAGCACCTTGTCGATCTCGCGCATGCCGCCGGCGACGTTGAGCGCCACCGGAAAAAAGCAAGAGATCGCGCCCATCGCTACTTTCGATCCCGGGCCGACGCCGAACCACATGATCATGAGCGGAAAGAAGATGATCTTGGGGCAGGGGCCGAGGTAGTAAAGATAAGCTTCGTAGGCGCGCGACATGAATTTGCTGCCGCCCAACAACAGCCCCACCGCAAGCCCGCTCAGGCCGCCGATCAGCAACGCGATGCCGATCTCGTAGGCGGTCGTGCCGAGGTGAAAATAGAACGTCGGATCGCTCAGCGTTGCATAGACCGCCTGCCCGATCGCGAGGAGCGAAGGCACTACGTCGCGGTAGAGCCATCCCGACGCCGAGAGGGCTTCCCAAAGCACCACGACGGCGACGATGATCGCAACGCGCAGCGCGGTCACCGGGCGCAATGGCAGCCCCCATGGCTTGGCCGTCGGCAGCGTCAATCCACCGGTCTGAGCCATCGCTCCAACCTCTCGGTGAGGATGAACACGCAAATGCTCACCAGGATCACGAAACAGATCGCGGCGTACGTTCCTGCAAGATCGTAGCGCTCGGCAAGCTCATTGATAAGCTGGCCAAGGCCGCCGAAATTGATCAGAAATTCGACCCCGACGATATTGATGAGCGCGAAAATCAGACCGAGTCGCAGCCCTACGAAGATGGTCGGCAGCGCGGCGGGAAACAGAATCTTCCAGAATTGCTGCGACGGTGTGAGATTGAAACTCCTGCCCACGTTGATCAGCACGCGCCGCGTGGCGGAAAGTCCCTCGAGCGTCTTGAGGATGACGGGAGCGAGGCCGGCGGTGAAGCCCATCATGACGATGGTCAGCGCGCTCCTGCCGAAGATCACGAGATAGAGCGGGTACATCAGCACGAGCGGCGCCGCCGCGATGGCCGCGACCCAGGTCTCGGTCGCGCGCCGCAACAACTGATAGCGGTAGAGCATGACCCCGCCGGCCACGCCGAAAACAGTCACCAGGATGCTGGCCGAGAAGGCCTCGGCGGCGGTGAGCAGAAAGCGCGAAAGCACGTGCTCCTCGACGATCACGCGTGGAAAGGCGGCGATGATGTCGGAAGGCATCGGCACGATGAAGCGGTTGATGAGGCCGACGCGGATGAGCAATTCGACGAGAGCGACGAAGGCGATGAGCGAGCCGATGCCGAGCGCAGGCGGAAGATATCGGTTGTTGGCAAGCGTCGCGGTCATCGCGTATCGGCTTCCCGCAATTTCCTGCTCTCCTCGTCATCCAGTCCGCGGCTCGCCTCCTCGCGCAGATCGCTCCAGATTTGCGCGACGTAGCGCCCGAACGCCTCGCTCGAGACGATTTCGGAGCTACGCGGGCGGGGCAGACTGATTTCCACCACCCGCTTCACTTTGCCGGGCCGATAGGTCATCACCACGATGCGATCGGAGAGCTGCACCGCCTCGGTGATATTGTGGGTGATCAGCAGAGTCGTTTGCTTGAGCTGCTGCTGGATCTGCAACACCTTGTCGCCGAGCAGGAGCCGCGTCTGCTCGTCGAGCGCGGCGAAGGGCTCGTCCATCAGCAGGATCTTGGGTTGCGCCGCCAGCGTGCGCGCCATGGATACCCGCTGCCGCATACCACCGGAGAGCTCCGCCGGATAGCGTCGCTCGAAGCCGTCGAGGCCGACGAGCTTCACGAACCGCCGCGCCCGCTCGTAGCGCTCGGCTTTCGGCAAACCCGCAATCTCCAGCGGAAACGCCACGTTGTCGATCACGTTGCGCCAGGGAAAGGTCGACTCCTCTTGGAAGATCATGCCGACCGCGGGGTGCGGCCCTCGCACCCGCTCGCCGGCGACCCTAACCGTGCCCTCGTAACCGTCGAGCAAGCCCCCGATGACGTTGAATAACGTCGATTTGCCGCAGCCGGAGGGACCGATCACGCCGACGAATTCGCCCGGCGCGATGCTGAGCGAAACGTGGTCCACCGCGGTGAGCACGCCGTCCGGAGTCTCGAAGCGCTTGACGATATCGTCGACGACCAGAATGGGATCGCGCCGCGCGGTTTTCGGCGCGTTTGCGTCAATGCGCTCGAACGGCACGGCAGGCATTTATCGTTCCCTTCCGCCCTTCCTCGTCGCGCGGCTTGCCAAGCTCGTCCCGCGGCCCCCGCCCCGCCTATAGCACATCGAGCCCGCGCGACCTCCGCTGCAGCGCCTTCGTGCGGCGCTGCGCCTCAGCCCTGCTCGGCCTGGAATGGACGCCCGGCGCGCCGGCACCAATTCTCCCAGGCCCGATTGATGCCATAGGGCCCGGTGCGCTCGGCGACCTTGTCTACCTCGCCGGCGGTCAGGAATTTGACATTGCCCATGTCCATCGCCTGTTTCTGCAGCCGCGCATTGACCTCGAGATAGACGGAAATATACACCGCCTGCCGGACGTTCCGGCCTGCGACGGTTGCACCATGACCGCGCATCAGCGCGGTGGCGCCTGCGCCCATGCGCTTTGCCAGGTCGCGTCCCATATCCATGTTCTCGACCAGCAATGCCGTGTCGCCGAAATGGTCGTGGGAATCCCAGACCGGCACCTCGTGACCGATCGATGCCCCCATGTGGAAAATCGGCTTGATCTTCTGGCCGGTCACGCCGAAGGGAATGACGCTTTCGCTGTGATTGTGCACGACCGACATGATGTCCGGCCGCGCCTCGTAGAGCGCGCCATGGATGAATCGCTCGAGATATGAGGCGCGGCCGCGCGGATCGAGCGGCGTACCGTCAAGCGTGAACTCCATGATATCGCCGACCTCAATGCAATCGGGCGCGCGCGAACGCGACAGCAGGTAATGTTGAGGATTGTCGGGATGGCGCGCGCTGACATGGCCGAAGGAATCCACCACGCCTTCACGCGCGAGAATACGGTTTGCAGTGACGAGCTCTTCGATGAGCTGATCGAGCTTGGCCATTTTTCCCTCGCGCTGCGCCTCTCCGCTCGGCAATGAACGTACATGCCGCTGCGCGAGCGGGCAATTCGGCCGTCGTCGCTCTAGCGGAGCCGGCGCAGCTGGCCTATTGAAATTTTCGCCAAGCCCGCTAAGCACGCATCATCTTGGCACGGTCATGTCGCGCTCGGCGGGACGGACGAACTGAAAAAGGGTGTCATCGAGCATGGCCGAAAATCCCGTTGCCGTCTGCGCGGCGGCCGACCTCCCGCCCGGCAGTGTCAGGAGCTTCGAGGTGGGGGACGAGCGCGTCGCCGTCTACAACATCGACGGCACGTTCTACGCCACCGAGGCGTATTGCACCCATGCCATGGCCGACCTCGGCGACGGGATTCTGGAGGGCGACGTCGTCGAGTGCACGCTGCATTTCGGCGCGTTCCACGTGCCGAGCGGCAAAGCCGTGCGCGAGCCCTGCTGCACCGATCTCAAGACGTTCCGGACCGAGGTGAAGGACGGACAGGTTTATGTCGACTTGTCGGCGCCGGCAACGACCGGCTCGTAAGACCGCTCCGCACCAGCAGTTGCGCCCGTGCCGGCGCCAATGCGGCGCTTGAGCCTCTTTGGCTCGCGTGGCGGGCCCATCAGCACCGGCTGAAACAGGACCGCCGCTGCCATCGTGGTGACGAGCGCCAGCGCCATCAACTTGCCCATGCTCGAAGTGCCGGGATGGCTCGACAGCCAGAGACTGCCGAACGCCGTGGCGGTGGTGAGCGCGCTGAACATGACGGCCCGCGTGAGGCTCGACTGCAGAAGACCGGTTTGGCCGGCGCGCCAGGCCATGATGTAGTAGATCTTGAAGGCAACGCCGACGCCGAGCAACAAGGGCAGCGCAATGATGTTGGCG
>VAZM01000028.1:9446-28176 GCA_005883135.1 Alphaproteobacteria bacterium | reverse complement strand
CCATCAGCTCCATGGTCACGACGCCGGCCATGAGCAGCGGAATGATGGTGAGGAGGACGTCGCCGAAGCGGCGCAACACGATCCAGAGCAGAATAATGATCGAGCCGAGCGCCCAGAAGCCGGCTTCGTAGAATGCCCGGATCACGGTGCGCCCCGACTCTAGGATGGCGATCGGACCGCCGGTGGCGTTCGGTTCGACGGCCTGCACGGCGCGGGCGAACTGGCGTAACGTTTCGTTGTCGGTCGGATCGCCTTTCGGAAGAATTTCCACCTTGTACCGCCCGTCTTGCGTGACCCACTCGCGCGCAATCTCGGGTGGCAGCGTTTCCAGCGTGACCGGCTGCGCCTGCAAATAGTTTCGCAGCTCGCCGAGCGCGGTGTTGAGCGGAGAAACCATGGCCGCCTGCGCCCGCGCGCGCATGGCTTCATCGCCCTGGGCAAGCTTGGCAAGGTCCTCGGCTAGCCGCTTGGCGGCCACCGCGCCGGGCCCCGTCTGGGTCCCAGCCGCTTGCTTCAAAGCGTCAACCGCTGCCTTGAGCGCGGCGACGTTGTCGGCGTCGGTCGGCGGTTTCTTGTTCGGGTCCGGCCGCAGCACAGGATCGAGCACGCTCGCCAGCTGGCGGATGGCGGCAAGCTTGGGCTGCTGGTCGTCGGGAATGAAACTCTCGATGGTCTTTACGCTCGACACCTCGGGCAGTTTGGAGATTTTATCGAGGTCGGCTTGGGCGGCCTCCTTGTTTGGCGTCAGCACGAAGATCGAGCTCGCGCCGATGTTGGGGTCGCTTCGCAGCTCCAGGAAGGTCGCGACGGATTCGACGTTGGTGCTGCGCAGGTTCAGCGGATTGAAATCGAACTGGAGCCAGTAGAGCAGCGGCAGCCCGGCCGCGACCGCTAGCCCGGTGCCGATGATGACGGGGATGCGGTGCCGCTCCATGAATCGATCGACCGGCGCCAAGCTCTTGAAGCCCATTTCCTTCGGCTCGCCCGGCGGCCGCAGCAATGAGCGTGATGCTGGTAAGAAAGGCGACGATCATGCCCAGACCTGCGAGCAAGCCGAGCTCCGACAGACCTTTGTAGTCGGTCGGAAGGAACGACAGAAATCCGGCGGCGGTTGCCGCCGCCGCGAGCGTAAGCGGTGCGCCCACGTGGCGCGCGGTATTGACCAGCGCCTCGTGCAGGTTATTGACCTCGTGCCGTTCGGCGCGATAGCGCACGCTGAACTGAATGCCGAAGTCGACACCGAGCCCGATGAACAGAACCGCGAAAGCGATCGAGATCAGGTTGAGCGCGCCAACCAGCGCCAGGCCGATCGCGGCGGTGATGGAAAGCCCCACCGTCAGACTGATGGCGACTGCGAGGATGATCCCAAACGAGCGCAAGGCCAGCCACAGGATCGTCAACACCACCACGACGGTCACCGCGGTGTTGACGTAAGCGCCCTCTTCCAAGGTGGCATATTCCTCGTCGGCGATTGCCACCGGTCCGGTCAGCCGTACTGTCGCGCCATATTTCGTGGCGATGTCCAAATCGGCCGCCGCCTGACGAATGGCGTCGGTCGCGACCTTGCCCGGCATGAGCGCGGCATAGTCAAGCACCGGCCGGATCTCGACGAAGCGGCGTCGCTCGTCCGGCGTCGGCGGCCGTCCGTTGAGCATCGCACGCCAGGAGAAGCTGGCGCGCTGCCCCGCAATCGCCTCCTCGAGAGTGTCCGACACCATGTTCAACGTGCCGGACAGATCGTCGAGCGTATAATGGTTCATACGCGCGCCGATCAATCCGTAATTGAGGGCGGTCGTCAGGCCCCGCCAATTGGAATCCTGCGCGAGCGTTTGAATGAGCGGCTTGGCCTCGCCAAGCTTTTTGGTGAGGCCGACCACCTCCTGCGTAGGCAAGAACAACAGTCCGTTCTTCTGGAAGAACGGCCCTCCCCCCGCCTCCAGAATGGAGCGGAAGTGATCCTTCTGACCGGATAACTTCTCAATCAGCGCGGTGGTCGCTTGCGTCACCAATTCCGAGGTCGGGGCGTCGATGACGGCCAGGATGGTTTCCTCTTTTGGCGGAAACGATTTCTCGAACGCCACCTCGCGCTGGCGCCACGGGAGCTCCTTGGAAATCAGCTTGTTGACATCGGCGTCGATGGCGAAATGGCGGGCCGCGTAAATCGCGGTGACAAGACCCAAAAGGCACGCGATGCCTATGATCCGCACGGCGTAGCGGGTACAATAATCGACGATAGTGACGATCGCCTGCTGCAGCATTGCCTAAGTCCTGGGAATTACGCGATCCGGGTCGCAGCGGGATAAGCCAATATGGCCGGCGCAATAACAGGCAATTCAGTGCATTGACAACGACTAAAGGTTGCACCGGAACACTGCCAGAACATCCACCAATCCGGATTAACCCAAAAAACAGCCTCAAGTTCGAGGGAGCCGAGGGGTCCCTTACGCAAATTCACGATGATTTGGGCTGTGCCTGCGCGAACCTATGTGGGAAAATGTTGGAATCATGGCCACCCTGCCGATCCCCCCTGCTGTACAGATGGCTCCTCGTCGAGCGGTTCACGACCAAAGCCGTGCGGCGGCGACGACCGAGGCTGCCCCTGCCGGCACCGGTCCTGAAGGCGCTCGGCCCGCCGACTGCGGGCCGCCGCCTGCTGGCGAAAAGCAGGCCCGGCGGACAATGAAGGTCATTCTGGCGCAACCGCGCGGCTTCTGCGCCGGCGTGGTGCGGGCGATCGAGATCGTCGAGCGGGCGCTCGAGAAATACGGCCCGCCGGTCTACGTGCGTCACGAGATCGTTCACAACAAGTTCGTCGTCGACAGCCTGAAGGCCAAGGGCGCGATTTTTGTCGAGGAGCTGTCCGAGGTGCCGCAGGGCGCGGTGACCATCTTCAGCGCACACGGCGTCGCCAAGAGCGTGGTGAACGAAGCGGCCGGGCGTCGGCTGCCGGTGCTCGATGCGACCTGTCCGCTGGTCACGAAAGTCCACAACCAAGGCAAGCGCTACGTCGCCCAGGGCCGCGTGCTCATTCTCGTCGGTCATGCCGGGCATCCCGAGGTCGAGGGCACGCTGGGCCAGATCGACGGCCCGAGCGAACAGGATGTCGCGGCGCTCAGGATTTCGCCCGATACGCCCGTCGCCTACGTCACGCAAACCACGCTGAGCGTCGACGATACCCGCGGCATCATTGCCGCGCTGGAACGGCGCTATCAAAACATCGTCGGACCCGAGATCAGAGACATCTGCTATGCCACGCAAAACCGCCAGTCGGCGGTGCGGGAACTCAGCGATCACGTCGATGTGATTCTGGTCGTCGGCGCCAAGAATAGTTCCAATTCCAATCGGCTGCGCGAAATCGGCGCAGAGGCGGGCATTCCGAGCTATCTCATCGCTGATGGCAGTGAGCTCGCGCCGGAGTGGGTCAAGGACGCGAACACGATCGGTATTACCGCGGGCGCCTCTGCGCCCGAGGTGCTGGTCGAGGACGTCATCGATACGTTGCGGACCCTGGGCGAGGTCGAAGTCTCGACGCTGCCCGGCCGGCAAGAGCATATTGAGTTCCGATTACCCCGCGAACTGGCGACAGGCTGAGGCGTTGAGCATAAGCCTGGGACGACAAACAGGAAGATCGAAAGAATGCGAATCCCGTTTTTCAAGGAAATGCGCATCGGCGCCTATATCCTCAAGCAGAAGCTATTGGGGCGCGAACGCTATCCGCTCGTGCTCATGCTCGAGCCGCTGTTTCGGTGCAATCTGGCGTGCGTCGGATGCGGCAAGATCGACAACCGCCGCATGTCGGCGCAGGAATGCTGGGACGCGGCCGACGAATGCGGCGCGCCGATGGTGGCGATCCCCGGCGGCGAGCCGCTGATCCACAAGGAGATCGGCGAGATCGTCAAGGGCATCGTGGCGCGCAAGAAGTTCGTGTCGCTGTGCACCAACGCGCTGCTGCTCGAGAAGAAGCTGCATCTGTTCGAGCCCTCGCCTTATCTCTTCTTCTCCGTCCACCTCGATGGGTTGCGCGAACATCACGACAAGTCCGTCTGTCAGCCTGGCGTATTCGACCGCGCCGTATCGGCGATCAAGGCTGCCCAGGCCAAAGGCTTCACCGTGAACGTCAACGCTACGATCTTCGACGGCCATCCGGCCGAGGACGTCGCCGCCTTCCTCGATTATGCCAAGGAGCTCGGCGTCGGCGTGTCGATCTCGCCTGGCTATGCGTATGAGCGCGCCCCCGACCAGGAACATTTCCTCAACCGCAGGAAAACCAAGGAGCTATTCCGCGAGGTGTTCAGCCTGGGCGAGGGCAAAAACTGGAATTTCGTCCACTCGAACCTCTTCCTCGATTTTCTCGCCGGCAACCAGACTTATCGCTGCACGCCGTGGGGCATGCCCACGCGCAACATTTTCGGCTGGCAGAAGCCTTGCTATCTGCTGGGCGAAGGCTACGCCAAGAGTTTCCGTGAATTGATGGAGAGCACGGACTGGGCGTCCTACGGCACGGGCAAATACGAGAAGTGCGCGAACTGCATGGCGCATTGCGGCTACGAGCCGACAGCCGCCCAAGCGACGATGTCGAACCCTTGGCAGGCGCTCAAGGTCGCCATGTTCGGGCCGCGCACCGAGGGACCGATGGCGCCGGAAATCCCACTCGAAGGCCAGCGCCCGGCCGAATTCGTGTTTTCGCGCCATGTCGAGCACGAGCTCGCGGCCATTCGCGAGACCGAGAAGCGGGCTCCACTGCAAGCCGCGGAATAAAACGCCGATGGACTCTCCTACGCGCCTTACCGCGGGCGAAGGTCGTCGACGCCTTCCCGCCTGCTACATTCCGTAGGACAGTGAGCGGGCGTTGGCCTTTTCGAGATTGCGATAGCGCGCAAGCGCCCACAGCGGGAAGAATTTCGAATAGCCGTGATACCGCAGATAGAACACGCGCGGGAAGCCGGTCGCGGTGTAGCGTGGCTCGGTCCAGAAACCATCCTCTCCCTGGGTTCGTAACAGGTAATCGATCCCGCGCTTGATGGCCGGATGGCCGGCCTCTCCCGCCGCCATCAACCCCAGCAGCGCCCAAGCCGTCTGCGAAGCGGTGCTCGGCGCCGCTTCGTAGCCGCGGTAGTCGAGTTTATAGCTCGCAGCATCCTCGCCCCAGCCCCCATCGGCATTTTGGATCGTGATAAGCCACAGCGCGGCCCTGCGGATTTCAGGCGAAGCATGATCGACCCCGGCCGCATTGAGGGCACACAGCACCGACCACGTGCCATAGATGTAATTCATTCCCCAACGGCCATACCAGCTTCCTTCGGCCGTCTGCGTATGGCGCAAATAGTCGATGCCGCGCCTCACCGCAGCAGTCTTGGCCGCGCTCTCGTCGATCTGCACCAGCGCGCGGTCACGTCTTCCGTCGGCGGGTCGAGCAGCGCACCGTGATCGGCGAACGGAATGTTGTTGAGATAGTAGTATTCGTTGTCGGCGTCGAACGCGCCCCAGGCACCGTTTTTGCTTTGCATCCCCAGGATCCACTCGCGTCCCGCAGCGATGGCTGCACGGAAGTCGCATTGGGCGCTCGAGCGCTGCGCGCGGTCCATTGCCATCACCACGACCGCGGTGTCGTCGACATCAGGATAGTGCGGATTGGCGTACTGGAAGGCCCAGCCGCCGGGCGGCACATCGGGCCGGCGCGCGATCCAATCGCCTTTGACGTCGAGGACTTGCTTCGGCACCAGCCATTCGAGTCCTCGGCTCGCCTGGGCAACGGCGGGCTCGCCGCCGACTTCGAGCAAACTGTGGCAGGCGAGCGAGGTGTCCCAGATCGGCGAGACGCATGGCTGGCAATAGGCCTCGTGCTCGTGCACGACGAGGAGCCTGTCGATGGATTTGCGCGCGATCGAGCGCAGCGGATGGTGCTCCGGATAGCCAAGCGCATCGAACATCATCACGCTGTTCGCCATCGCCGGGAAAATCGCGCCCAGACCGTCTTGACCGTTGAGACGCTCCGTTACCCATGCGAGTGCGCGATCGATCGCGCCTTGCCGCAACCGTTTCGGGAACATCGGCGCGCCGAAACGCAGCGCGGCATCGACGCCGCGGAAGAACCAAAACCATGTCACCTTCTGCTGCGGCGCCTTCGGCGCGAGACCGATCGTGCGAGGCGGCTCGAGAAATAACTCTTCGATGCCGACGCCCTTGGGGTTGCGCGCCCTCGGCTTGAGCGCCTGCAGCACGAGCAGGGGCACGATGACGGTGCGGCTCCAGTAGGAGACTTTGTCGAGATGGAAGGGAAACCACCTCGGCAACAACATGATCTCCACCGGCATGACCGGAATGGCGCGCCACGTGATGAATCCGAAAAGCGCGAGCATCATCCGCGTGAAGACGTTCGAGCGCGAGGCGCCGCCGCGCGCGCGGATGGCGCTGCGCGCCCGCGCCATGTGCGGCGCGTCGACAGGCTCGCCGATGATCTTGAGGGCGAAATAGGCCTTGACGCTCGCACTCATGTCGAAAGCGCCGTCGTGGACCAACGGCCAACCGCCGTGGTCGCCTTGGATTCGACGCAGATAGGCGGCGATCTTGGCTTCGAGCACCGTATCGACCGGCTCGGCCAAATAGTGGCGCAGCAAGACGTACTCCGCCGGAATGGTTGCGTCCGCCTCCAATTCGAAGACCCAGTGTCCATCCGGCTTTTGCAGCGCGATGAGCGCGTTCCTCGCCGCCTCGATGCCGTCATCGACGGCGGAAGGCGACGATTTCGGCTCGAGCAAGACGTGAGTCATGACCTTCCCTCGATCACGATCGAACGGCGAGATCAGCCGCCAAATTGCCGGAGCGGATCGCCCCTTCGATGGTCGCCGGCAAACCGGTCCTGGTCCAATCGCCGGCGAGCCAGAGATTTCTCCACGCCGTGGGCGCCGCCGGACGTTTGGCATTTTCGCCGGGCGTCGCGGCAAAGGTCGCCCGCCGCTCGCGCACGATCTGCCATGGCGGCAGCGTCATGGGAAGGCCGGCAACGGCCGCGACCTCTTGCCACAATTTGTCCGCCAAAACCTCACGCGGGACCTCGAGCAGGCGATCGGCGGCGCTGATCGTCACCGACAATCGGTCGGGAAAAGCGAACAGCCATTCGACCGTTCCGTTGACGATTCCAATCATCGGTGCAAGTTCCGCCGGCGGTGCGAGACGGAAATGCGCATTGACGATGGCGCGGAACTCCGACGGCGTCTCGAGGCCGGGCACGAGAGCCGCCGCCACGACCGGCGGTACGGCGAGGATCACATCATCGTCGCCGCTCTCCACCCGATCGTCGCCAAAATCAAGGATCGTGACCTTATCGTCGGTGAAAGCGAGCGCGCGCAGTGTTGGCCGAGAAACCGCAGCGCCGGGTCGATGAACACAGGGCTGAGCCCGTCGCGGGCGATCAGGGGTCGACAGGCCTTGCCGCCCGCGCCCAACGTTTCGCGCAGAATGGCGCCGGCGAGCGCCGCGCTTGCCTCCTTCGGATCCGTGTTGAGCGCCGCCACCCAGAGCGGCCGCGCGAGGCGCTCGTAGAGGGGGCCCGCGCATTCGACGGCAGCGCAGACGGTTTTCTCCCGCGGCGCGTAAAGCAGACGAGCGAACGAAAGATAATCCGCCACGGTCGTCCCTGGCACGCGGCGGTTATGATCGAAGATCCACCACGGCAGGCGCCCGCTGTTGATGCGCAACCTCCACCGCTCGCCGCTCGCGAGATCCATGAACGCAAAGTCGGCCGCCGGCGGGCCGGCAAGGCCGCTCGTGGAGCCGATCACCTCGAGGTATGATAGCGCGGCACGATTGCCGGAGAGCAAAAGATGGTTGCCGTTGTCGATCATCATGTCGAGCAACGGATCATGATAGGACCGGCAGCGGCCTCCCGCCGCGCCGGCGGCCTCGTGTACGACGACGGCGATCCCGCGCGCCGCCAGGCGCACGGCGGCGGCGAGCCCGGCGAGTCCCGCGCCGACGACGTGGACGGTACGCCGCATCAGATGAAGGCGTGACGCATGATGATCCACAACAGCCGCGCCCGCGGCAGGCGGATCGGAGGACGCGGAGGCGACCAGCCGCGGGCGACGAGGCTGTCGAGGATCATGCGATATGCCTCGCTCATGATGCGCGGGGCACGCACGCAGCGGCGTGGGGTGCGCGCCATGATGTTGTCCGCTGTCGCGAAATGCCCGCGTGCGCGGTCGACCACGCGGGCACAGACGTTTTCCAACATCGGGCTCGCAAGCACCGCCGCCGGATCGGTGGTGGCGATGCCGGCCGCGCGCAAGCCCTCCGCCGGCAAGTAGAGGCGGCCGAGCGCCGCGTCCTCGTCGACGTCGCGCAGAATGTTGGTGAGTTGCAATGCCCGCCCCAAATGGTGGGCCAGCGCGACGCCATCCTGCTCTTCCATGCCGAAGACGCGGACCGATAGACGCCCCACCGCGCTCGCAACCCGATTGCAGTAGATGTCCAGCGTGGCCTCGTCTGGCGCGCGGATATCCTCGACCACGTCCATTTCCATGCCGTCGATGATGGCGTGGAAATCTTCGCGTCTCAGCCCAAAATCGCGGACCGGTGCGAGAAGGCCGCGCGTGCACGCAACCGGCTTGCCCGCATAGAGCGCATCGATATCGGTGCGCCAGCGCTGGAGCTGATCCCGCCGTTCACGCCGGGGGCCGCGCGAGTCGGCGATATCGTCGACCTGACGGCAAAACGAGTAAATTTCGAACATGGCCAGGCGCTGCGCGCGGGGCAATATCCGCATCGCATTGTAGAACGAGCTGCCCGAGGCCCGTTTCGCCGCACCCAGATCTGAAGCTTCTGCCAACGCCAATGTTTCACGCGTCCTGCGGTCTATGGCCGGCCGCGAAGACGCGGCCGACGCGACGGCTTGCGCCCCATAATAGGCCGAGAATGCCGAAGCCCGCGACCCCCGCCTTGCCGAGATGGACGCGTTCACTCAGCGGATCCCGGCGGCCCAACAATTTCACCAGACGCTCCGCGAAGGTTTGAATCACCGCGACCTCCAACGCGAGCCGCGTGTCCTCGATGCTGGCGGAAAAGGGCTTACTGTCGCGCAGCAGCACGCCGGTGCGACCGGCAAGCCGGCAAATGCATGCGAGCAACCCGGGGGAAGCACGATTCGCACCCAGCTCGCCCACGCTGGTGCCGGTTTCGGCAAGGACGTCGAGCGGAATGTAAACGCGGTCGAGCTGCCGGTAGTCCTTTCCACAATCCTGCAAGTGATTGATGATCTGTAGTGCCGCGCAGAGCGCGTCGTTTGCCGGCCAAGTGCCACGGCTCTCGCCGTGCACGTCGAGGACGAAGCGTCCCACCGGCATGGCCGAATACGTGCAGTAGCCGATGAGATCGTCCCAGTCGCGGTAACGCAGCTTCGTCACGTCCATTCGAAACGCGGCCAGTAGATCCTGCGCATGCCGCGGCGATAGTTGACGCGCCGCGAGTTGCGAGCGCAAGGCGACGCCAACCGCATCGTCGTCGCTCTTGCCGAGCAGAGTTGCTTCAAGCCGATCGAGGAGCGCGAGCTTCTCCGCCGGCGCGAGCGCGGAATGATCGGCGATATCGTCGGCGGTGCGCACGAATTCGTAGAACGCGAGGATCGGTGCGCGATGGCGCGGCTGAATGAGCCGCGAGGCCACGGGGAAGTTCTCGTCCCGGTGGCCCTTGCCCGATCGCGCTTCGCCGGGAGTGATCATCACCGCTCCAATACGTTGGCCTGCATGCGTCCCTTCCAGCTGCCGCCCCGTCCTCGCACATATCGGTGGGCGGAATCGAGGGTGAAGAGCATGTATTGCAGCGCGATCGCCGGCAGCGCGAGCCCCCATAACGGCGACAAGCGGTAAAATCGAAGCGTTGGCTGAAAAGCCAGGACCATCAGTCCCCAGGCGCCGGCTGCGATCACTCGGTCAATGTCGCTGCCGAAAATCGCCATGACGGGAGGCACGAGATACGTCAACCCCATCGCGGCGAGCGTGGCAGCGAGAACGACGGGCGAATAGCGCAGCTGCGCGTAGGCTGAGCGCACCACCATGCGACGAATATCGCCAAGTGTGTGATAGCGGCGAATGCTGCGCACGCGCTCCGTTAATCCGAGCCAGATTGGTCCATGGGCTTTGAGCGCCTTGGCCAACGCGCAGTCATCGATCAGCGCGCCGCGGACGGCCTCGATGCCGCCGGCTTGGCGCACCACGTCGGGCCGAACGAGCATGCACCCGCCGGCAGCGGCCGCGACCGCGCTCTGCCGCCGATTGACCCAGGAGAAGGGGTAGAGCATCTGGAAGAAGAAGATGAATGCCGGAACGGCGAGGCGTTCGGCGAAGCTCTCGCAGGCGAGCTTGACCATGAGCGACGTCAGCACGAGCGCGTTGTGCTCGGCGTGCGCCACCAGGCGGCTCACTGAATCGGGCGAATGCACGATATCGGCATCGGTGAGAAGCACATAGCGCGGCGGCTGCGGCAAGGCGGCCGCCGCATCGAGGCCTTGTTTGAGCGCCCAGAGCTTGCCCGTCCATCCCGCAGGCAGGCCGCGGCTCGTCAGCACGTGCAATCGCGGGTCGCTCCCCGCAGCGCGCCGCGCGATGTCGCCGGTGCCGTCGCTGCTGTCGTCGTCCACCAACATGATCGTCCATTGACCGCGATACTCTTGCGCGAGCAGCGAGGCGATGCTCTCGCCGATGCAGTCCGCCTCGTTGCGCGCAGGCACCACGGCTGTGACCGCCGGCCATGTCGCAAGCTCGGTTGCGGGCCAATCATCGCGTTCGCTGCAGCGCCAAAAACCACCGCGGGCCAATAGCAGATAGAGCCAGACCGCAAGGGCAATCGCAGCAACTGCCGTCACGCGAGCAAAGCCTCCACCCCACTTCTCCCCCTGTGGCAGATCCGTCCGCCGGCGCGCCCGGGGGCGTGCCAAAAACAATCCAACATATTCAATGGATTGAGCATAGGAAAGTTGGACGGGCGGGCGGGCCTTGGTAAATTGCCCGAAGTGCGCGCGTCCGGCCCATGGGCCGCCCGATAGGGGGCTCGCGACGCGCCGACTTGATGAAGTGTAGCTTGCTCGGTCGCAGAGATCGCGAGCCACGTCTTGCTCTGCGTCGCACGGGGGGTGGACCGCATGGCCCGCATCGATCGGGTAAAGAAAAAGGCCGTTGACGTCGAAGCCGTGTTTCAGGACCGGCTCAGTCGCGTTGCCCAGGACACGGAAGCTTTGCTCGGGCGCCTCCTAACGCCGAGGCCCCTCGATGGCGAACGGGCGCGGCCCAAGCGGCTGCTCGAGGCCATGCGCTATGCCAGCCTCGGCGGCGGCAAGCGTTTGCGACCCTTCCTGGTGGTGGAATCGGCGGCGCTGTTCGACGTTTCGCGAGGAAACGCGCTGATGGCCGGCGCGGCGCTGGAATGCGTGCATTGCTACTCGCTGGCGCACGACGATCTCCCCGCCATGGACAATGACGATCTGCGACGGGGCCGCCCGACGACCCACAAAGCATTCGACGATGCCACCGCCATTCTTGTCGGCGACGGCCTTCTCACCTTCGCCTTCGACCTTCTCTCGCGCCCGGAGACGCACCCCGATGCCAAGGTCAGGGTCGAACTCGTTTCGGCGCTGGCGCGAGCCGCAGGCTTAGGCGGCATGGTCGGCGGGCAAATGCTCGATCTCGCGGCCGAAGGACGGTTCGAGGTGTCCATGCCGAAGCTCGGCGAGCAGGAGGTCAAGACGTTGCAGGCGATGAAGACCGGCGCGCTGCTGCGCTTCGGATGTCTTGCCGGCGCGATTTTGGGAAAGGCCGATGAAAGCGAGCGCACCGCGCTCGCGCGCTACGGTTCGGCGGTCGGCGAGGCGTTCCAGATCGCCGATGATCTCCTCGACGTGGAAGGCGATCCGGCAACGGTCGGCAAGGCCACCGGCAAGGACGCCGCCGCCCACAAGGCAACCTTGGTCGGCGTGCTGGGGCCCCCTGCCGCCAGGCGTCGGCTGGAGAGCCTGGTCGCCGAGGCGCAGAGGGCGTTGGAGGGCTTCGGTAGCGATGCGGACGTGCTGCGCGCCGCCGCCCGCTTCGTTGCCAGCCGCACCACGTGAGCGGCGTGACCGTCGGCTGCGATCGACAGGAGAATTGGTACAGCTGGGTGGACTCGAACCACCGACCTCTTGGTCCACAGCCAAGCGCTCTAACCAACTGAGCTACAGCTGCACGCGGCGTGGGTCGCGGTGCAACCTAAGAGCCCCATCCCGCTTTGACAAGACGGCCCGCTATTGTCGCAGCGCGGGGGTACCTCGCATTACCAGTAGAAAGGCCCGGGCAGAGAGCCCGGGCCACGACGCAACCTTACAAACGCGGATCGCCAGACTCAGGCGACCTTCTTGAACACCTTACCGAAGCTTTCCTTGACCGGCTCGGCCGAATCGACGGCTACCTTCTGCGCGATCGCGGCGAGCTCCTTGGACTGAGCGGTCAGGGCCTCGAACTGCTTGCGCGTATGCGCGGTCGAAAGCTCGACCATTTCGGAGAGCGACTTCACCGTCATCAGCTGGGTGGCGAAGTCGAACGCGGCGTTGGTATTCGCCCGCGCCGCCTCGATGACCTTGAGCCCGTAATCGGAGGCGCCCTTGGTGGCCGCCGCGTAGGTGTCCTCGAGCACGTCGGTTGCCTCTTCGGCGGCGGACTTCATCTTTTCGTATGTCTCCTTCGCCTGCGAGACGCTCTTCTCGGCGATCTCGCGGAACGCGGCGGGGATTTCCATTTTGGGAATCTCGAAGTTGGGAAGTTCGAACTTCGGCATGTCGAATGCGGCTGGCGAAGCCGCCTTGCCTTTGGACTTCGACGTGGTGGTCTCGATAGCCTCGGTCATAGAGTGGATCCTTTGCAGGGGCGACAATTCGGCGGTCGTACGGATCCGCGCCCACAGCCGATCCGCGCCTGGATAACAGCGGCGCCCTGGCCGCCCGCCTCGAGGTCGGAGCGCCACCGCCGTTGCTGGAATTGATATAAGCACCGCTTTGGTGCGATGCAACACAAATATTGCGGCGCACAATAAGTCCCGACCGGGTCAATCTTTTTCCGGGTTCCGGCGGCCAAGTCGGCGGATGGCCGATCAGTCTCTCCGCGCAGCGGCGTCCTTCCCCGCCTTGCTCGTGCTCTCGCCCAGCTCTCGCGCCTGCTCCGTCAGCGCCTCCATTTGGTGCCTAATGTAATCCGCCTGCAGCCGTAACACCTCTTGAAGGTCGCGCGCCCGTACTAAGTCGTGCGCAAACGCGAATGCGCTCGTCATGTTGCGTTCGGCGAAAGTCATGGCCTTTTCCGTGACATCCCTGGCGCCTTTGCGGGCCGTCTCGGCCTGGCCTTCAAAGGCGCTCATCGCGTGGTGCGCCGCCGAAATGAAGCCGTCGAAGGCTTGCCTCGCCTGCTCGACGCTCCTTTCGGCAAACGTCCGCAGTTCAGGGGGAACCTCGAAACGGTCGCTGGCGGCCATGGTCACCTCCTCGTGTGAATCGGCTTACGCTGGGACGCCCGACATGGGCGCGCGAACTATCGACGTATTCCCGTCGCTTTCCGCCCGTCGGCTCCTGCGGCACACGCCGACGGAGCCGTCGGGCTTGCGGCCGCACTCTAACAGGAATTGAAATAAACCCCATGCGTATCGTCGACATCCGCGAATGCGCGGTCCCGCTGAAGTCGGACATCAGCAATTCGAGTTTCGATTTCTCCGAGATGACGACCTCGGTGGTGGCGGTCATCACCGACGTCGTGCGCGAAGGGAGGCCGGTCGTCGGCTTCGCGTTCAACTCGACCGGCCGCTACGCCTGCGGCGCGACAATGCGTGCACGCTTCATCCCCCGCATCGTCGGGGCAGATCCGCGATCTCTGCTCGACGACACGCAGGAGAATTTCGATCCGGAAAAAATTCTCGCCGTCATGATGAAACGGGAGAAATCCGGCGGCCACAGTGAGCGCTCGATCGCCATCGGCACGATCGAGGTCGCGGTCTGGGACGCGGTGGCCAAGATCGCCGGCAAGCCGCTGCATCGCCTGCTGGCCGAGCGCTACAACGCCGGCACGGTGGCACACAGGGTCTTCTGCTACGTCGGCGGTGGCTGGTACGCCCCCGGGCAGACGTTGAAAGATCTGCAGGACGAGATGCACCGCCATCTCGATGCCGGTTACACCATGGTCAAGATGAAGGTCGGAGGTCTGCCGCTCGTCGAGGACGTGCGGCGGGTGGAAGCGGTCAAGGCGACGTTGCCGTCCCATGCGCAGCTTGCGGTCGACGCCAACTCCAAATTCGCTCGCGCGGAGGCATTTGCCTATGCCGATGCGCTTGCTCCGTTGCGGCTGCGTTGGTTCGAGGAGCCATGCGACCCGCTCGATTTCGCTTTGCTCGGCGAGATCGCGGCGCGCTATGCACCCCCGCTCGCGACCGGCGAAAATCTGTTTTCGACGCAGGACGTGGAAAACCTGGTGCGCTTCGGCGGATTGCGTGCGCAGCGCAACGACGTCATCCAGGTCGACCCGCCACAGGCCTATGGCATCGTGCAATACGCCCGCACCGTCGCAATGCTCGAGCGCCACGGCTGGCCGCGCAGCGCATTGTTTCCGCACGGCGGTAACCAGATGGCGCTCGCCATTGCTGCTGGTTTCGGGCTGGGAGGCGCGGAATCCTATCCTGGCGTATTCGGCCCCTTCGGCGGCTTTGCCGATGACGCCGAGCTGGACGGCGGTTATCTCACGCTGACGGAACGGCCCGGCATCGGGTTCGAGGGGCAATCGGCGCTCTACGCCATCATGCGCGAGCTCGCCGCCTGACGCTGTCCACCGGGGAAGAAGCCGCGGATCGCGGCCCGCGCGCCGGACGGACCATCGGGCTTCGACGGCGCCGCCGCCCATGCGCAACGCGATCGGAATCGGCTATTGTGACGGTGCGGCCGCGCGACGGCTGCGACGCCGGGTGAGGCGCAGGAGGATACGACAATGATCCGGCTCGGGACCTGCATGCTCGTGCGATGCATGCTGGCGCTGGCGGCCTTCCTTTCGCTGCCGCCGGCGGGCGCCTTTGCCGCGGAGGAGGTCGACCTTTTGCTGGTGCTGGCCTCCGACGTGTCGCGCAGCGTCGACCATCCGAAATTCCTGCTGCAGCGTGAGGGCTACGCCACGGCGATTTCCGATCCACACGTGCTCGACGCGATCAAATCCGGGCCGCACCAACGCATCGCGCTTTGCTTCGTCGAATGGTCGGGCTTCGGCGCACAGAAGCTGGTTATCGATTGGACCGTCGTCGACGGCCCCGACCCCGCACGCAAATTCGGCGACCAGCTGCTGGAATTGCCGCGTTCGTTCGCCGACCGCACCTCGATCAGCGGCGGCATCGAGTTTGCCGCCGCGCAGTTGGAGCGTACGCCGTTCACGGGCGCGCGCCGCACCATCGATGTGTCCGGCGACGGCACCAACAATGCCGGCCGCGACGTGAAGCTTGCCCGCGACGAAGTCGTCGGCAAGGGCATCGTCATCAACGGACTGGTGATCCTGAGCGACCGTCCGGTCCCGTGGAACGCGGAGCACACCAACCCGCCCGGCGGGCTCGAGAAATACTACCAGGATAATGTCGTCGGCGGCCCCGGGGCGTTCGTCCTGGTCGCCGAGAATTTCAACTCGTTCGGCCGGGCCATCATCAAGAAACTCATCGCCGAGATCGCATTGCTGCGACCCGAGCCGCAACGCTTGATGCGCTGAGACGTTGCAGGCCGCGCCCCAGCACGGTAGAGAATTCTCCGGGCAGCGGGCGCAGCGATTTGCGCGCGCTGCCGGCCGCGATGGAAGCAGGCAAGTCCATGCAAAAAGTCTATCCCGATACCCGCGCCGCGCTCGCCGGCTTGCTGAAGGACGGTATGACGATCATGGCCGGCGGATTCGGCCTCTGCGGTGTCCCCGAGCAGCTCATTCTGGCGATCCGCGACTCCGGGGTTAAGAACCTCACGGTCGTCTCGAATAATTGCGGCATCGACGGGGTCGGCCTCGGCCTTCTGCTCGACACCCGACAGATCAAGAAGATGATTTCGTCCTATGTGGGAGAGAACAAGACCTTCGCGCAGCAATATCTCGCGGGTGAACTGGAGATCGAGTTCAATCCGCAGGGCACGCTCGCCGAGCGCATTCGCGCCGGCGGCGCCGGCATTCCGGCATTCTTCACGCGAACGGGCGCCGGGACGCAGATCGCAAATGGAAAGGACGAACGCGAATTCGACGGCAATCGCTACATCATGGAGCGCGGGCTCGTGGCCGACCTCTCGATCGTGCATGCCTGGATGGGCGATACCGAGGGCAACCTCGTCTACCGCAAGACCGCGCGCAACTTCAATCCGATGATGGCCACGGCCGGCAAGGTCACCGTGGCCGAGGTCGAGCACCTCGTGCAGCCGGCGGATATCAATCCCGACCACATCGTTACGCCCGGCGTCTACGTCAAGCGTATGGTGCATGTGCCCAATGCGGTCAAACACATCGAGCAGCGAACCGTGCGCAAGCGCACCGCCGCACCGGCGGGAACCGGAGAGGAAGTGTAATGGCCTGGACACGCGAGCAGATGGCCGAACGCGCCGCCAAGGAGCTGCGCGACGGGTTTTACGTCAATCTCGGTATCGGCATTCCCACGCTGGTTTCGAATTACATCCCCCAGGGCATGAGCGTGCAGCTGCAAAGCGAGAACGGGATGCTTGGGTTCGGCCCGTTCCCGTATGAAGGCGAGGAGGATCCGGATCTCATCAACGCCGGGAAACAGACGGTCACCGAGATTCCCACCACCAGCTATTTCTCGTCTGCCGACAGTTTCGCCATGATTCGTGGCGGGCACATCGATCTTTCGATCCTTGGCGCCATGCAGGTGGCCGAGAACGGCGATCTCGCCAACTGGATGATTCCGGGCAAGATGGTCAAAGGCATGGGTGGCGCCATGGACCTTGTGGCCGGCGTCAAGAAGGTCGTGGTGGTGATGGAGCATTCGGCCAAGAGCGAGCCCAAGCTGCTCAAGCGGTGCACCTTGCCGCTCACGGGAGCCGGCGTGGTCGATATGGTGATCACCGATCTCGGGGTGTTTACCATTGACAAGAAGCGCGGCGGGGGAATGAGCTTGGTCGAACTCGCACCGGGCGCAACGCTTGAGGAGATTCGCAGCAAGACGCAGGCCAGCTACTACGTCGGCAACGCGCTCGCTGCAGCATAAGCGACTGAAAGGACTTCGAAAACGCCGGCCGGCCGGGCGTGCGGCCGGCCACAGAAGCGTCACAGAGCGATTGCAAGCTGGCGCCATCAGCTTGCAGGTTTGTAGTTCGATCTCCTCCGGCCATGGGCGGCCGGGCTGGTCGGCGAACATTGAGACAAAGACGCGTCGTGACCGCGGCCATTGGCATCAAACGCCTGGGATTTGCCGTTGCGGCGCTGACCGCCGCCGCTATCGCTGCGCTCGTCATCCTGCCGCTTTTGATCTCGGCCGACGCCGTGCGCAAAGCGGTACAGGCCGAAATCCGCGCGGTAACCGGGCTCGATCCGGTGCTGCGAGGCCCGGGCTCGGTATCGCTCTTTCCCGCCGGCAAGGTGAGCTTCGACGACGTCGTCCTGGGCGATAATCGCACCGGCGCACCGGCCTTGACGGCCGAGCACATGGTCGCGCGCTTGCGCTTTTTCCCGCTTTTGATCGGGCGCATCGAGATCGCCGACGTCTCGCTCGTGCGCCCGACCATCGCCATCGTCTTCAACGCCGACCGCAGCTCCAACTGGTCGGGCCACATCGAGACGCTGGCGCAAAATCTCAAGTCGGGAGCGGGCCGGCCAGCCTCGTTTTCCGAGATCCGCATCGCCGACGGCACCATCATCCTGCGCGACGAGACCTCCGAAATCCTGGAGACAATCTCGAATGTAGAGATGGCGCTCGCTTGGCCGTCGATCTCCCGAAGCTTCGCCGCGACCGGCCGCTTCACCTGGCACGACGAGCCGATCGACGCCACCACAAGCCTCACCGATTTTGCTGCGGCGCTGCAGGGCGAGCGATCCGGCCTCAAGATCCGCCTCGCCGGCACACCCTTCAAGTTCGCGTTCGACGGCTACATCAGCCACCGGCCCACGCTCAAGATGGAGGGCACGCTCGCGGCCGATGCACCTTCCTTGCGCGGGGCGCTGCGCTGGGCCGGCCAGCACCCTCCGCCGGGCGGCGGGTTCGGCCGCTTCGCGCTCAAGGCGCAAACCAACGTGGCCGGTGGGACCATCGCGCTTTCGGGAGTGAATATCGAGCTCGACGGTAATACTGGCGAAGGCGTGCTGACCTTCGACGGGCGGCAAACCCTGCAGGGAACGCTCGCCACGGAGGGGCTCGATCTGACGCCCTATATCTCCACCGTTCGTTTGCTGACCGGCGGCGGCCGGGGATGGGACCGAAAACCGATCGCGCTCGACGGCCTCGACGGCGTGCAGCTCGACCTCAGGCTCTCGGCTGCCCGCGTCAATGTCGCGAATGCCAGATTCGGGCGCACAGCGGTGGCCGCCAACCTGCGCGACGGCAATCTCGCGGTGGCGATCGGCGAGTCACAGGCGTTCGGGGGCGTGGTCAGGGGCACGTTCGGGCTCGCCAAATCCGCGACCGGAGCCGGTTTGAAGGCGCAGCTGCAATTCGCCGACGTCGATCTCGAGCAATGCCTTGGCGCATTGTTCGGCATTCGCCGACTGGAGGG
>VAZM01000028.1:0-9436 GCA_005883135.1 Alphaproteobacteria bacterium | reverse complement strand
TGGTGATCGACAGCGCTGGTCGCAGCGTCTACGAGCTGACCAAGAGATTGAACGGCACGGCGAGCCTCACCAGCCGCAAGGGGGCGATCGCGGGATTTAACGTCGAGCAGCTGCTCAAGCGCATCGAGCGGCGGCCGCTCTCGGGCGGAGGCGAATTCCGCACCGGCAAAACCCCTTACGACGCGCTGTCCGTCAATCTGAGAATCGTCCAGGGCGTGGCGAATGTCGAAGACGTGCGCATGGAGGGCTCGAGCGTCGGTCTCGCGGTAGCGGGCGCGGCGTCGATACCCGAACGTGACCTCGATCTTCGGGGAACCGCGAGCCTGCTTGCGATGTCGACGAACGGCGCGGCGGCACCCGCGTTCGAGCTACCTTTCATGGTGCAGGGCTCGTGGGATGACCCGGTCATTTTGCCGGACCCGCAGAGCCGCCTTCTGCACTCGGGCGCGGCGCAGCCCATTCTCGATGCGGTGCGCAACCGCAGTCTGCGCGATCCGCTTCGCTCGGCCATCGAGCGCCTGACGGGGACGGCGCCGCCGGGGCCGGCGGCGGCTCCGGCGCTGGCAGGAAGCTCCGCGCCTGCCGCCGCGCAAACGCCGGGCACAGTCGACACCGAGCCTGCACAAGAGAGCCGCTAGCTAGCAGCCATTCCCGCCCACCTCTGCGGCAGCAGACGCGTCAGCGCGCGGCAAGACCTGCGGCGCCGCCGCGGCCGATATCCTGGAATTTCGCGAGCAGCGAGGCGCCGGCAATGCAGACGGCCACGATCGCGATCAAGATCGAGCAGATGGCGTTGATCTCCGGCTTCACGCCGAGGCGAACCTCCGAATAGATCCGGATCGGCAGCGTCGTCGCGCCGGGACCGGTGGTGAAGCTGGCGATCACGAGATCGTCGAGCGACAAGGTGAAGGCGAGCATCCAGCCCGACACCAGCGCCGGCGCGATCAGCGGTAACGTCACCGTCAGAAACGTCTTCAACGGCGGACAGCCGAGGTCCATCGCCGCTTCTTCGAGGCTCGTGTCGAACGTCAAGAGCCGCGATTGCACCACCACGGTGGCGAAACACGTGATCAGCGTCGTGTGGGCGATCGTAATCGTCCAGAAGCCGCGATTGATATCAACGGCCACGAACAGGAGCAGCAGCGCAAGTCCGGTGATCACTTCCGGCATAACCAGCGGCGCGTAGATCATGCCGGAAAACAGCACCCGGCCGCGAAAGCGGCCGAACCGCACCAGCGCAATGGCCGCCAGCGTCCCCAGCACCGTCGCCGCACTCGCCGACAGGACAGCGATGCGCAGCGTCACCCAGGCGGATTCCAGCATGGCGCGGTCCTGGATGAGCTCGGCATACCAGCGCAGCGACCAGCCGCCCCACACGGTCACGAGCCGCGAGGCATTGAACGAGTAGATCACCAGAATGGCGATCGGCAGATAAAGGAAGGCAAGCCCCAGCGCGAGCGAGCCGACATTGAACCAAGACGCCTTGCGCATGGTCAGCGTCCCCTTGCGAGACCACGCGTCTGCACCTGCTCGTAGACGACGATCGGCACGACCAGCAGGCAGAGCAGCACGACCGCAACGGCGGACGCCACCGGCCAATCCCTATTGGCGAAAAATTCGCCCCACAGCGTCTGCCCGATCATCATGGTCTGCGAGCTGCCGAGCAGGTCGGGGATGACGAACTCGCCGACGATGGGAATGAAGCAAAGCAAGACTCCTGCGACGATGCCCGGCCGCGACAGCGGCAGCGTCACCACCCAGAATGCTTTCCAGTTGGGACAGCCGAGGTCGGCGGCGGCCTCGAGCAGCGTCTCGTCCATTTTCTCCAGCGTGGCGTAGATCGGCAGCACCATGAACGGCAGGTAGGAGTAGACGATGCCGATATAGACCGCTGTATCCGTGGAGAGCCACGCCGGCGGTTCGTCGACGATGCGCAGCGCCAGCAGCACCTGATTGAGCAGGCCGTCGCGCTGGAGAATGTTGATCCAGGCGTAGATGCGAATGAGAAACGACGTCCAGAATGGCAGCACAACCAGCACGAACACCACGGGCTGCCAGCGCCGCGGGGCGCGCGCCATGCCGTAAGCGACGGGAAAACCGATCAGCAGCAGTAGCAGCGTCGAGCCGGCGGCGATCTCCAGGCTCTTGAGATACGAGGCGAGGTAGAGCCAATCGGAGCCAAGCAAGGCGTAGTTCTCGAATGACAGTGCGGAGAGGGCTTGCGCCAGGCCCTTCCAACCGGCGGCGAGATCGAACACGGGCGTGTAAGGCGGCTGCGCGATCGCCGTATGCGAGAGGCTGATCTTGAGCACGATCAGGAACGGAAGGAGGAAGAACGCGCTGAGCCACAGATAAGGAACGAGCACGACCAGCCGCTCGCCCCAGGATTGACGCCCGCGTTTGCCCATTGCTGTGTCCACGTGCCTTTCCCTAACGCGTCAGCACCATGGCTGCCTCAGGTGCCCAGGTCAGCCACACCCGGTCATCCCAAGCGATCGGCCGTTCGACGAGGCGCGTCACATTGGCGACGGCCGTCTTCATGATCGTCCCGCTGTCGAGCCGCACCTTGTAGATCGAGAGGTCGCCGAGATAGCCGATATCCGTGACCTCGCCGGCCACGCAGTTCTCCTCCGCGCGTCCTGGCGCCTCCTGCGCGATGCGCACCTTTTCGGGCCTCAGCGCCACCCATACGACGTCGCCCGGCTTCGCATCCGCCGGGGAGAGCGCTCGCAGCCGCCCGGCTGCGTCGCTCACGACCACCGTTCCCGAAGCGCCGACGTCGATCACGCGGCCTTCGATCAGATTGATCTCGCCGATAAAGTCCGCCACCCAGCGCGAGTTCGGCCGCTCATAGATCTCCTGCGGCGTGGCGACCTGAATGAGCCGGCCGCGGTCCATGACCGCGATACGATCGGCGAGCGTCATGGCCTCCTGCTGGTCGTGCGTGACGATGACGAAGGTGAGGCCGAGCCTCTGCTGCAGCTGCATCAATTCGAACTGCGTCTCCCCGCGCAGCTTCTTGTCGAGGGCGGCGAGCGGCTCATCGAGCAGCAGCACGCGCGGACGCTTGATCAGGGAACGGGCGAGCGCCACGCGCTGGCGCTGGCCGCCGGAGAGCTGGTGCGGCTTGCGTTTGGCGAAGCCCTCGAGCCGCACCAAGGCCAGCATCTCCTCGACCCGGGTCGCGATCTCGGAGCTGGGAAGCCGCTCCTGTTTGAGCCCGAACGCGACATTGCCTTCGACCGTCAGGTGCGGGAACAACGCGTAGCTTTGGAACATCATGTTGATCGGCCGCCGATAGGGCGGCACCGGCGCGATATCCTGCCCATCCAGCAAGATGCGTCCCGCGTCCGGCATCTCAAATCCGGCGAGGAGGCGCAGCAGCGTGGTCTTGCCGCAGCCGGAGGGACCGAGCAGCGCGAAAAACTCGCTGGGAAAAATATCCAGCGAGACCTGCTCGACCGCGGTCGCGCCGCCGAATCGCTTGCTCACGCCGTCGAAGCGCACGAGCGCTTGCGCGGCCGGCTGCGCCCATGGCGCAAAAGCTCGCCGCGCGCCGCGCCGCTGCTGATGGTTGCTCGAATCGGCGCTGGTCTTCATCGCGCCACGCTAACGGCACAGAGCGCGCGGCTCAATCTCCGGCACGGCGGCGTGGCGTGCGGGACGGCGGCTGCGGCAATCATCACCGCGCGCATTGGCGACCGCGACCCACCGACGCCGCGGTTCGCAGCTGCGATGCTCAGACTCGGCCCAGCGTGCGCGCGACGGCGTCGCGCCAACCCGCCCATTTGCGCTCGCGCGTCGCTGCGTCCATCTGCGGTTCGAACCGCCGCTCGCGCTGCCACGTCGCCGCAAAGCCTGCCAGATCAGGGCACAATCCCGCGGCACGGCCGGCGAGATAGGCGGCGCCGAGCGCGGTGGTCTCCATCACGGCGGGGCGATCGACGGGCAGCGCCAGGATGTCGGCGAGGAACTGCATGGTCGCATCGCTCGCTGCCATCCCGCCATCGACGCGCAACACGGAGCTCGCACCGGAAGCGGGCCAGTCGGCGCGCATGGCCTCGAGCAGATCGCGGGTCTGGTATCCGACCGCCTCCAGCGCCGCGCGCGCGAGCTCGGCGACGCCCGATTTGCGGGTGAGGCCGTAAATGGCGCCGCGCGCTTGCGCGTCCCACCAAGGCGCGCCGAGCCCGACGAAGGCGGGCACGAGGTAGATCTGCTCGGCAGGGTCCGCCGCGGCGGCAAGCGCGTTCACGTCCGGCGCCGTCGCGATCACCTTGAGCGCATCGCGCAGCCACTGCACCGCCGCTCCGGCGACGAAGATCGCGCCTTCGAGGGCGTAGGTGCGCTGGCCCTCGAGTTGGTAGGCAATCGTCGTCAGGAGCCGATTCTTGGACGCAACCGGCTGATGGCCGGTGTTGAGCAGCGCAAAGCAGCCGGTGCCGTAGGTCGATTTCACCATGCCGGGCGAAAAGCAGCCCTGCCCCACGGTCGCCGCCTGTTGATCTCCCGCCACTCCTAGAATGCGCATCGAGGGGCCGAACAGATCGGTGCTCCCGAAATCCCCGGCGCAATCATGGATCGGCGCCAGCATGGCTTCGGGGACGCCAAATAACTCGCAGAGCTCGCTATCCCAGCTCCCCGCGTGGATGTCCATCAGCAACGTGCGCGCGGCATTGGTGGCGTCGGTCGCATGCAGCTTGCCGCCGGTGAGCCGCCACAACAGGAAGCTATCCACCGTTCCGAAGGCAAGCCGGCCAGCTTGCGCGGCGGCGCGCGCCCCATCGACGTGGTCGAGCAGCCAGGCGATTTTGGTCGCGGAAAAATAAGGATCGAGAAGAAGCCCGGTTCGCGCCGCGATTGCCGGCTCGTCTCCGCGCTCCCGCAGCGCGGCGCAAGCATCCGCCGTGCGCCGATCCTGCCAAACGATCGCGTTGTGGATGGGGCGTCCGGTCGCCCGCTCCCATACGATGGTCGTCTCGCGCTGATTGGCGATGCCGATGGCGGCGATAGTCTTCGCCGCTACCCCTGCCCGCGCAATCGCCGCGCGCACAGTTGCCACCGTCGTCGACCAGATATCCTCGACATCGTGCTCGACGCGGCCGGGCGCCGGGTAGAGCTGCGCAAATTCCTGCTGCGCCGTCGCAACCGGCTTCAGCGCCGCATCGAAGACGATGGCACGGGTCGAGGTCGTGCCTTGATCGATCGCGAGAAGGTAATCGGGCAACCTCGCTCTCCCCCATCTCTCATACGCTGGGCACCATGGCGGCGATCATAGTCGCCAAGCGCGCGCGCTGTTCGGGTGAAAAGTGCAACCCCAGTTTCGTGCGCCGCCACAGCACGTCATCCTCGGTCTGCGCCCATTCCCGCTCCACCAAATAGCGCACCTCGGCGGCCGTGAGGTCAGCGCCGATGCAGGGCCCGAGCTCGTTCAAGCTCGCGGCCGGCCCGAGCACGCGCTCGACACGCGTGCCATAGGCGCGCAGGAGGCGCCGCGCATGCGCTTCGCTCAAGAACGGGCGCGACTTGCGCGTGTTCGCCACGAGCGCCTCGATGCCATCGTAGCGGAAGTCACCACCGGGAAGATGCGACGCCTTGGTCCATGCGGGCCCGGCTTTCACGATATGCGCAACGCGATCGATCGCCTGTTCGGCCAGGCGCCGGTAGGTCGTGATCTTGCCGCCGTAAACGGTCAGGAGCGGCGCCTCGCCGTGCGGCTCATCGAGCGCCAAGAGATAATCACGGCTTACGTCCTGCGCCTTCCTCGAGCCGTCGTCATAGAGCGCGCGCACGCCGGCGAACGACCAAACCACGTCGGCGGGGCTTACGCTCGCGCGGAAGTGCTCATTGGTGACAGCGCAAAGGTAGGCAATCTCGTCGGCCGTGGGTTTGACCTCGCCGGGATCACCCGCAAAGCTTTGATCCGTGGTTCCGATCAGCGTGAAATCGCGCTCGAACGGCAGCGCGAATACCACACGGCGGTCTCGCGTCTGCACGATATAGCCGCGGTCATGTTCGAACAGGCGCGGGACCAGGATGTGGCTGCCTTTGTCGAGCCGTGCGGGGACGGTGGCGCGCTCGCCTAGCACGCGGCTCGCGAACAGCTTCAGCCAAGGGCCCGTCGCATTGACCAGGATGCGGGCCGTAGCGAGATTGCGACGGCCCCGGGTCTCGAGCACGAGGCGCCACACGGCGCTGCGCTCCGCCTTGATGCAGCGCGTTCGGGTGCGGATCACGGCGCCCCGCTCGGCGGCATCGACGGCGGTGAGCACCACAAGGCGCGCGTCATCGGCAAAGCAATCCGAATATTCGAAGCCGCGCTGGTAACGGGCGTTGAGCGGCGCGCCGAGCGGATCGTTGGCGAGGTCAAGGGCGCGTGCCGCAGGAAGGATTTGCCGTCCACCGAGGTGATCGTAGACGAACAGCCCGAAGCGCAGCATCCATGCCGGACGGCGACCCGGCTCGCTCGGCAGCACGAAGCGCATGGGGCGGATCAGGTGGGGCGCCATGCGCAGCATCACTTCGCGCTCGATGAGCGCCTCGCGCACCAGCCGCAGCCATCCATGCTCGAGATAGCGCAACCCGCCGTGGATCAGCTTGGTCGAGGCGGACGAGGTCCCCGAGGCAAGATCGTTCTGCTCGACAAGCAATACACGCAGCCCGCGGCCGGCGGCGTCGCGGGCGATGCCGGCACCATTGATGCCGCCGCCGACAATGGCGAGGTCGAAATCGGCCATGCCTGCTCGTTCCGTTCAGCGCGCGGCAAGGATGGCGCGCCGCAGGAGCCGGCTCAAGCTCGATTGCCGCAGGATCGGCTCTTGCATCGCGCGCGGCATAATCGATGATGCGAGCGCGTTTGCCAGCAACGGGAGAAGCCGATGGATTATCGCGACCGCCACGTCGTCGTCACCGGCGGAACCGGCGCGCTGGGCACCGCCATGGTCGGCGCGCTGATCGCGGCCGGTGCGGTCTGCCACGTGCCATATCACGACCGAGCGGAGGCGGATCGGTTTACGCTGCGCGAGCATCCCAAAGTCACGCTCGTCGCCGACATCGATCTGACCCAGGAGGCGGCCGTCGCCAAGCTTTACCGCGGTGTCCCGAGCCTCTGGGCGTCGATCCACCTGGCCGGCGGTTTTGCCATGGCGCCCGTCGCGGAGACGACGAAATCCGACTTGATGAAGCAAGTGGAGATGAATTTCGTGACCGCGTTCCTCTGCTGTCGGGCTGCCGTCAACGCCATGACCGCCGGCGCCGGCGGGCGCATCGTCAACGTCGCCACCCGGCTCGCACTCGAATGGCGGCAAGGCGCCGGGATGGCGGCCTACACTGCCAGCAAGTCAGCGCTCGCAGCGCTCACCGTGGCGCTGGCCGAGGAGGTCGTGCCGGCCGGCATCCTGGTCAACGCGGTCGCGCCTTCGACCATGGATACTGCGGCCAATCGGCGGGCAATGCCGAAGGCCGACCATGCCTCCTGGCCGAAGGTCGAGGAGGTGGCGGCGACCATCATGTTCCTGGCTTCGCCGGAGAACCGCGTCACCCGCGGCGCCGTCGTGCCGGTGTACGGACGAGCGTAGCGCACCTGTGCCGGCGCATCGCAGCACGAAGTGGTGCGGGTTAAACCCGCGAGCTTTTCCCGAATGACGATAGGCGGACGACCTGTCACTCGTCCGCCGGCACGATATCCCGCGCCGGCGCGCGCACGAGGCGCGTCACCGCGTTTGCGGCGACGATCGCATGCTGCTGCGCGTAAGCCTCGTGGTTTTGCTCGATGTGCTCGAGGTCGTAAAGATAATTGACCATCAAGCCGTGCGATTGCTGCAGCGCCCGCTCCGAGGTGTCGGCGAGGAAGTTGAGGCGTTCGAGCCGCGCGCCATTGCCGAGATGGAAGCGCGCGACTGAATCGAGCGGCGTGCCGCGGAGCGAGCGCGCGCGCAGGTAATACCAGGCGGCGGCGCGCAACAGCGGCTCGTGAACCATGTCCGCGCTTGCCTCGTCGCACCACCAATTCGGGCGATCGAGCGCGGCGAGCGCGGCGCGATCCTCCGCGCCGAGCGCCACCGAGGCCTCCTTGGCGCGCTCGGTTTTTAGCCATTCGGCGAAATTCGGCGTCGGCGACAACGTGATGAAGGTCCCCAAGCGCGGCAGTTCGCGGCTGACCTCCTCGACCACCTGCTTGATGAGAAAATGGCCGAACGACACGCCGGCGAGGCCGCGCTGGCAGTTGGAGATCGAATAGAACACCGCCGTAGTCGCGCGTTCGGGCTCGACCGGCTCGCGCTTGGCCGACAGGATCGGCTCGATCGCGGCGGGGATGCCGCGGGTGAGCGCGACCTCGACGAAGATCAGCGGTTCATCGGCCAGGGCGGGATGGAAGAAGGCGTAGCAGCGCCGATCAGGCGAATCGACCCGCGCGCGCAGGTCATTCCAGTCGCGGATCGTATGCACCGCCTCGTAGCGGATGATCTTCTCGAGCAGGTGCGCCGGGGTCGACCAGTTGATGCTCTCGAGCACCAGGAAGCCACGATTGAACCAGGACGAGAACAGGTGGAGGAAGTCGTCGTCGACGACGGCGAGATCGTCGCGATGATTCATCGCGTTCATCAATTGCTCGCGCATGCGCACCAGCGCCGCGGTGCCGCCGGGGGCGAGATTGAGGCGGCGGAAAAGTTCGAGCCGTCGCGGCTCGGATGCGCGATGCACCTTGGAGGCAGCTGCGTCCGAGGGCGCGGTGAGCCAGGCGCTGGCCGCCGCGCTGAGCCGGTTGCGGTCCACGCCGAAGCGGCTCGCCAGCGCCTCGAAGAAGGCGATGCGCGGCCCGGTCGTCAATTCCGCGTAGCGCGAGAGGATTTCGCGCGCGAGCGCCACGCCGGAGGCTTCGCCGCGGCCGGACAGCAGGTCTTCACAGAGCTGCGCCAGGCTTTCCGAGCGCTGCTCGGCGACGCCGCGCCGATCACGCGTGCGATCGATGAGCGCGCGGCCGCGCTCGGCGATCGACTGCAGCATGTCGCTGAAGGAGGAGGTGCTCACGGGGGCTAAATCTCTCGCGGCATGGAACCATAGATAGGGCTGCCGTGATGAATTCACAAACCATGCCAGGTCACCATGCCGGGTCGGCGCGAGGGCAGGCTATGGACAGAACGGGGTCTCCCAGGCCACAGAAGCGCGTGTTTTTCACCCATTGAGGGCGCCGTTTGCCCGAGGGAGGACTAATGGCCGGGCCTTTGGCCGGATTACGCGTGATCGAGCTCGCCCGCATCCTGGCGGGCCCCTGGGCCGGGCAGATGCTCGCCGACCTCGGCGCCGACGTCGTCAAGGTCGAGCGCAAAGGCACCGGCGACGATACGCGCGGCTGGGGTCCGCCCTTCGTCGAAGCGGCTGACGGCGGCCATCTCGGCGCCGCCTATTTCCACTCCACCAATCGCGGCAAGCGCTC
>VAZM01000447.1 GCA_005883135.1 Alphaproteobacteria bacterium | reverse complement strand
TCAACATGACAATCTCGCTTGCCTTCCTCGCGCCCGACCTCATCAAGGCTGCGATCGAAGGACGCCTTCCGCATGGCATGGGAGTTGTCCGCCTCGCCGACCTGCCTGCCGAATGGCCCCGTCAGCACCAGATGCTCGGGCTTCCGACCCAATAGCTGCCCATTCGAACCGAGTCTCTGCCGACTGCGGTCTCCGTTGCCGGGAAACGGGATTTCCTGGCCAGAGAAAAATGCGCCAATACGTCCCCCGAACCACGGATCAGCGGTCTCAGAGACCAAGCGGTCGTACAAGAAGCCCGCCAATTCGGGGCCTTTGCAAACACAGACAGGAATTCTCCGCAAATGCCGGAATGCGTGGTGGTGGATGCAGCCCCCATCGAACCGGTCTCTCTCCCTGCATTTGGGGCAAATGCAGGGAGATTTTCGCAAAATGCAGGGAGGGGGCATCGCAACCCCGCTAGAAGCCACCAGATCTCAATAGCTTGGGTAATAGTCTCCCTACTCAAGCGAGCAGGGAGGAGCAGGGAGAACCATCTTTGCTCGGCAGGGTGGTGGATCTACGCGCGAAAGGTCGAATGCGATTTCTTTCCAGGCGTCCCGGTGCGCCCCAGTCATTACGGATTTGTCCGCTCGAACCCCGTATAGCTTTCGCATCTCCAGCGTCTCCATTCTCGAAATGTCAGTTGGATCCTTGGAACGGTCTCGATGGGACTCCGAATCACGAGAAGCGCCACCGGGCGGATTTTGTCGTGGACACCTCGCGCGGCTTCGAGGCGGCGCGCGCCGAGGTGCGTGCGATCCTGGATGCGGTTGCTACAATGCCAAAGCGGCGTCGGTGATTCGGCGGCCGCGGGCTGCAGCGGGCGCCGAGATGGTCCCGCCTCGTACGCGGCCGAGACAAGAAGGGAGTTCGCGTCGGGTAATTTAGTCGGTTTGTGAAAAGCGGCCTGGAATGGTCGCGCCCGCGATGCGGGTAGAAGAGACGTTGGACGCGAGTACCCGGTAAACGGAAAGCTCGCGGCCGGCGATAGCCGGTTACAAAGTGGCCTGGAATGGTCACACCCGCAAAATGCGGGTGAAAGCAACCCGACAAATTTTGAAGGTCTGTAGCGACGCGGTCGGCGCGCGCGTGCTCGGCGTGGTGTCCATGAAGGGAAAGCCTATGGTTGATATTTGCTGGATTGCGATCGACAAGCTCACGCCCAACGGGCGGAACGCGCGCACCCATTCACGCAAACAAATCCGTCAGATTGCGGACAGCATCGAGGCATTCGGCTTCGTGGTTCCCATTCTGATGGACGACGACGGTGTCATTATCGCCGGGCATGGCCGCTACGCGGCGGCAAAGCTGCTCGATCTCAAGCAAGTTCCCGCAATCAGGTTAGGGGAACTGTCCGAAGCCAAGCGGCGCGCCCTCGCGCTCGCCGACAACAAGATCGGGGAAAACGCCGGCTGGGACCGCGAGCGCCTGGCAATCGAGCTGCCCGCCCTGGCTGAGATCCTGGTTGTGGAAGGTCTCGATGTCTCGATTACCGGCTTCTCGCCGGTCGAGATCGAACAGCTCATGGTCGACTTCGAGGAGGACGCATCCGATCCGGATGACGCGATCGATCCCGAGTGGACCACGGCCGCTCCGGTGAGCAAACCGGGGGATCTCTGGGTGCTGGGGAGCCATCGCCTGATATGCGGTGATGCGCGCAATGCCGATCATGTCGCTCGCTTGATGGAAGGCGCCCACGCCTCCATGGCGTTCCTGGATCCGCCCTACAACGTGCGGGTCCGGGACATTGTAGGCCGTGGCCAGGTTAAGCACACAGAATTCGCGATGGCATCCGGCGAGCTCTCCCGCTCGGACTTCGTCGGGTTCCTGAAAAGCACGCTGGCGCAGGCTGCAGCGGTCTCACGTGATGGTGCCGTTCATTATGTCTGCATGGACTGGCGCCATGTCGGTGAGCTGATCGAAGCCGGCGACATGATTTACGGCGAAATGCTCAATCTCGCGGTCTGGGTAAAGTCGAATGCCGGCCAGGGCTCGTTCTACCGCAGCCAGCATGAACTGGTCGGCATCTTCCGCCTGGGCCAGGGCGCCCACCTCAACAACATTGAGCTAGGCCGCCACGGCCGCTCGCGATCCAACGTGTGGCATTACGCCGGGATCAACACGTTTCGCGCGGGCCGCCTGGACGAGCTGCAGTCGCATCCCACCGTCAAGCCAGTCGCGCTGGTTGCAGATGCGATGAGGGACTGCAGCCGTCGCGGCGACATTGTGCTCGATCTCTTCGCTGGGTCCGGAACGACCCTCCTGGCAGCGGAGCGTGTCGGGCGGCGGGCCTACACGCTCGAGATCGAGCCCCGTTTTATCGACGTCGCTGTTAAGCGCTGGCAAACCTTTTCAAGAAAAGACGCCATTTGCGCCGAGACTGGCCTGAGCTTCGACGAAATCGCAAGCACGCGCGTCGTGCCGTCTGCTGCCGGCTCTGCACCGGCTCATGTGCGCGAAAGAGAAGCATCAGATCAGAGTGAACGCTTCCGAGATCTGCCATCGGGATGAACAAAACATAACAAAGGACCCGCGCGAGAGACCAGATCAGTTGTGAAAGGATTTCATCATGGCTTCCAACCCATCATCGAATGGACACAACGGACAAAAAACCGTTTCGGCAACGCCTGCGTCTGCCGAGGAATACAAGGTCGGCCCCGGTCGGCCCCCGAGGGAATACATGTTCAAGAAGGGCCAGAGCGGCAATCCCACGGGTGCCAAGCGCAAGCCGCCGTCGCTGTTACCCGACCTCAAACGGTTGTTTGAGCAGGCTCTCAGCGAGAAGGTCACGCTCAGGCAAGGCGAGAAGGAGCGCACCCTCACCATGGCAGAGGCCGGCATCAAGCAATTAGTCGCCCAGTTCGCCAGGGGTGATCGGCACGCTCGCCGCGACCTGTTTGCCTACGCTGAGATGCTTGGCATCGATTTGATCACGAGCCATCGCACGGCAATCGAGGAAGCACTAGCTGCAGATCATCAGGCGATCCTTGACGCCTACGTCGCACGACAGACGCAGGTGACGGCGCCTTCCAAACACTCGCCGGTTATTGCTCCCCCGGAGTTGCTGGATGATGACATCAATGGACAAGGATAACTGCGCATGACTGCAACACCATTGGCACGGCAGGTGCCGCAAAAGACCATGACCGCGGACGAGGTCATGCGTATTCGTTTGCGTTTCAACAAGGCTCTGCGCGCCGGCATGAGTGCCAACGGCCAAGACTTGGCGGAGCCCTTTGCTCCCGCCGGCGGTGCTCAGGTCGAATCGGCTGCTGCGCCGTCGGCCGCTGATGGCTGCGGTGGTCCCCAACCGCGTCTGACCGGTGATAATGCGGCGACAGAACCTGCGCTTTCAAGGGAGCCAACCCTTTCGGCATTCACTCCAACCACTGCTCATAATGGGAAGATCGATGCTGATCGCCTGATCCAGCCCGATCGCGTCGTGTTTCAAGCTCTGCTAGCGCAGAATCTCAACGCATTCAGCGAATTTGCCTTTAGCGTCGTTCGGCCAGGGCTCGCCTTCAAGCCGAACTGGCATCTTGAAGCCATGGCCGAAAAGCTGTCGCAGGTGGCGAGTGGCAAGATCCGCCGTCTCATCATCACCGTGCCGCCGCGAAACCTGAAATCGCTGTATGCCTCGGTGGCATTGCCGGCCTGTTTCCTCGGGCACTCTCCGGGGCAGCGTGTCGTTGTGATTTCCTACTCGGAACTTCTCGCGCGCAGCCATGCGAATGACTTCCGCCTGCTTGTCAACCATCCGATCTATCAAGCCACCTTCCCCGCCATGCGGCTCGGGCGCGACACTGACCGCGAGATCACGACCACGAAACGGGGCAAACGGATCGCGACCTCCCTTGAGGGCACCCTCACGGGACTTGGCGGCAATCTGTTCGTCATCGATGACCCCTTGAAGCTTGGCGATGCCATGTCGGAATCGGTGCGGGCTCGGGTCATCGAGTGGTACCGCTCAACCTTGCTTTCGCGCGGCGATGACAAGAAAGCAACACGGATCGTGGTGGTCATGCAGCGGGTCCATCAGGAGGATCTCGTCGGCTACCTTCTGGAACAAGGCGGTTTCGACGTCTTGAACCTTCCAGCCATCGCGCAGCGAACCGAGACCTTCGACCTCGGCGAAGGCCGCAGCTATACCCGGCAGAAGGGTGAGCTTCTCCACCCCAACCATGAGCCAGCTGATGCGCTGATCGAGCTCAAACGCAACATGGGCCCGATCGCTTTTTCGGCACAGTATCAGCAGAGCCCCATCCCGCCCGGCGGCAGAATCATCCAGCGCAAATGGCTCACGACCTATGACGATGTTCAGTCTCAACCCGGCGACCGCGTTATCATGAGCTGGGACATCGCGTTGAGCGAAACCGAAACCGGCGACTATTCCGCGTGTATCGTTCTGCTACGGCGCGGGGAAGTCTTCTACATTCTTGAGGTGGTCCGTGGCCAGTTTCCGTTTGATATGCTCAAGCAGAGGGTGATGGAGGTTAAGCGGCGCTATGATTCCCCTACCCTTCTCATCGAAGACTCTCCCATCAGCCGCGGTCTCATCCAAAGCCTGCGCGAGAAATCGATCAATGTTACGGTCTACAAGCCCGATACCGACAAGCGCGCTCGCGTGATTGCGCAAATCGACTTGTTCGCGGGAGGCTCGGTTCGTTTTCCCCGGCGCGCCACATGGCTCGAAG
>VAZM01000446.1:4057-7604 GCA_005883135.1 Alphaproteobacteria bacterium | reverse complement strand
AGGAGAAGTGTCCCCCGATTGAGACATCGATCATGGCGATGGAAAAGAATGCACCGCCACGGATGTTCAAGGTCCAAAAACCTATTAATGAGATTACCTTCGACCATATCTACAATCTCATCGAAAATCCGATGCCGTGCTGCTGAATCGCAAAAGAGGGCCGCGTAAGCGCGCGCTTCTGGACGATGAATTTAGCTGCCGCGATTGTTTGTAGGAAAGGCCGCACGCGGCAGAGATCGTCGCTCGGAGACTTCGCGCAACGCTCGGAGGGCATTGGCAGTAGATCACGCATAGACAGCGGGCGGTTCTTTGCGTTTGCGCTCATTGCAAGCGCGCTTGCGACTTTGCTCAGCGTAAATTCTACCCCGGCGCAGGCCCAGGCATGGCCGACCCGACAACCTATCCGGGTCATCGTTCCCCTGACAGCGGGAAGCGCCATCGATATCGTGGGGCGCCTCGTCTTCAGCGAGATCTCCAATCAGATCGGTCAGACAGTTGTGATCGAAAACCGTGCGGGCGCATCGCAGACGATCGGTGCCGCCGCGGTCGCTAAGGCTGACCCTGACGGCTACACCATCTTGGTCGCGGGATCGGCGCTCGCGGTGGTGCCCTCAACCATTGCAAGCCCGCCGCTCAATGTGCAGGCCGATCTGACTGCGGTGGGCGCCCTGGCGAACGTTCCACTCGTGCTCGTCGTGCAGCCGGCCAAAAGATATCAGGCGATCCACGAGTTCGTGGCCGCCGCGAAAGCCAAACCCGGCGGGATGACGTACGGATCGGGTGGGCGTGGCGATGCGACCCATCTGGCTGCGGAGCGGTTTCGGCTCGCCGCCGGATTGGAGGGCCTCTACGTGCCGTTCAGAGGCGCCCCCGAGGTGTTGACCGAAGTGATGGCGGGACGGCTCGACTTCTACATGGCTCCGATATCGCCAGCCATGCCGCTACTCGCGGGCAGACAGCTTCAGGCGCTGGCGGTCGCAAGCGCGACCCGCGCCTCGGCACTACCTGAAATTCCGACAACGACCGAAGCAGGTTTCACGAATTCCGAGTACGAATTTTGGGTGGGTGCGTTTGCTCCCGCGGCGACGCCCCGTCTCATCGTGGACCGTCTGAATCGGGAGATCATCAGGGCATTGGACAGTCCGGGCGTGCGCGACCGTTTGCGGGATATGGGTGCATCACCGATGCCGATGTCGGCGCAGGCGTTCGGCGAGCAGTTCAAGCGAGAAATCGACGTAAACGCCGGCCTGGTGAAGGCGGTCGGATTGCAAACAAATTAATCCGACTGGATAAGGTCGGACATGTGGGCAACACGGGCGATGCGGTCATAGACTTGCCGCCTGGAGTCGCGAAGTAGGTGAGGGTGAGCGATGGCCAATAAGGATGTGCGCGACTGGATCGATGGCGTCAAGGCTGCCGGTGAACTCAAAATCATCACCGGCGCCGAGCCGAAGGAAGAGATCGGCGGAATCGTCGACATCTATATGCGCAGGATGGGCAATCCTGCGGTGATGTTCGACGAAATCCCCGGTTTTCCGAAAGGATACCGCGTCATCGCCAACATTCTTACCTCGATCCCGCGCGTCAACCTAGCGCTCGGTCTACCGCCGCAGAGCTCGGAGATGGAGCAGATTCAATGGTGGCGCAATTACTTCAAGAGCGCGCCATTCAAACCGACGAAGGCCGTCAACGGCGGGCCGCTGCAGGACAACGTGCTCGAAGGCAAGGACGTGAACATCAAAAACATCCCCACGCCGATCTGGCATGAGAAGGATGGCGGGCCGTACATCGGTACCGCCTGCCTCGTCGCGATGAAGGATCCCGATTCCGGCTGGATCAACTATGGCTGCTATCGCGTGCAGTCACACGAGCCAAATGTCGCGTCGGTGATGATGTCCCCGGGCAAACATGGCTTGATCATCATGCGCAAATATCACGAACGTGGACAGCCCTGCCCGGTCGCCGTGATTGCCGGGATGCATCCTGCGCTGTTCATGTTGGGCGGCGTCGAGGTTCCTTATGGCAAGAACGAGCTCGAGGCCGCGGGCGGCATCCTCGGCGAGCCGATCGAAACCATCAACATGCCAAAGACCGGCCTACCGGTGCCGGCGAATTCTGAGATCGCCTTTGAGGGTCTCATCCATCCCGATGACAGGATCAAGGAGGGGCCGCTCGGCGAATGGACCGGCTATTACGCAAGCGGCAGCGATCTCGAGCCTGCAATCCGCATCGAGACATTGATGTATCGTAACGATCCTATCCTCGTGGGCGCGATTCCCGCGGTACCGCCCAATGACAACACCTTCTATTTTGGCTCGTATCGCTGTGGCGCAGTGTGGAACCAGCTCGAAGCGGCGGGCATCCCGGGCGTACAGGGGGTGTGGACGCATGAAGCGGGTGGGAGTCGGTTCATGCTCGTGATCTCGATCAAGACCCTTTACGGCGGCCATTCCAAGCAGGCCGGTATGGTGGCTTCGCATTGCCATGCCGGCGCCTACAACAACCGCTGGACCATCGTGGTCGACGATGACATCGATCCGACCAACTTCAACGACGTGATCTGGGCGATGTGCACGCGCTGCGATCCGCGCGATCAGGTCGATATCATTCATGGGGGCTGGAGTTCAGCGCTCGACCCGATGTGCTACGACACTGAGCACGACCGCCGCAATTCCCGCGTCGTGATCGATGCTTGCATTCCATTCCGGAGAAAGAAGACGTTTCCAAAGGTCGCACGTGCAAGCAAGGCGCTTGACGACCGCCTGCGCACAAAATGGGCTAAAGATCTGCCAAAAGGATTCTAATCACTTTATAAATCTTACGGAAAATCCAATGCCCTGGTGCTGAGAATTGGGTACCTGGCCTTCGGTCAACTCATCGACTACATCCCAAGGTAAGCCGCCCGAATGCGCGGCTCCTTCGCGAGCGCCGCGCCCGCCCCTTGCAGCACCACCTTGCCTTGATCGAGGACATAGGCTTGGTCGGCGATCTGCAACGTCGTTTGGACATTCTGTTCGACGATAAAGATCGTGACGCCGTTATCGCGAATCCGCTCGATGATTTGGAAGAGTTGCTCGGTGATGACGGGCGCAAGGCCAAGGCTCGGTTCGTCCAGCATGAGCAGCCGCGGACGCGACATTAAGCCACGCGCCAGCGCCAGCATCTGCTGCTCGCCGCCGGACATGGTGCGCGCCGCCTGCCGGCGCCGCTCGGCGAGCTTGGGGAAGAATCCATATATCTCTTCCTGAGTCGTGCTCATTCGTGCGCGCGCACGCGGCACGAAAGCGCCCAGTTTCAGATTTTCCTCCACGGTGAAGTCGGAGAAGACCTGTCGTCCTTCCGGCACCAGCACAATGCCCATCTCGACGCGCTGCGGCGGCGCAAGCCGGTGAATCGGCTTTCCCTCGTGCAGGATCCGACCGCGATCGGGCTGGATCAGCCCGGCGATGGTACGCATCAGCGTCGTCTTGCCTGCGCCGTTGCTGCCGAGAAGCGCAGTGATGCTTCCCGGCTGCACATGCAGCGACACGCCGTTGAGGACCCGGAT
>VAZM01000446.1:3556-4052 GCA_005883135.1 Alphaproteobacteria bacterium | reverse complement strand
GGGCGAGCATGTTCAAATCCTGCGCCGACATACGCTTCGACGACACGCGGAGCGCGGATGATCTCGTTGGGAGCGCCTTCCGAGATCTTGACGCCATGATGGATCACGATGATGCGCTCGGCGAGTCGCATCACCGCCGCCATCACGTGTTCGACCAGGAGAACCGTCAGGTTCAGTTCTCTGCGGAGTCGCGCGATGATCTCGCAGGCTTCCCCGACCTCTGTCGGCGTCAGTCCGGCCATCACTTCGTCCAGCATGAGCACGTGCGGCTGGGTGGCGATAGCACGGGCGACCTCCAACCGTTTGTGAGCACCCAACGTCAGCTCCGATGCGCGGCGTGCCTTCAGCGAGGCAAGACCCACGGCTTTGATGATCTCGGCGGCCTCGACACGCGCCTGCACGCCGCCTTGCTGCGCGCGGCCGAACAGCGCAGCAATCTCCACGTTTTCCTCGACTGTCATCGCGAGAAAGGGTCGAACGATCTGAAAGGTTCTTG
>VAZM01000446.1:0-3514 GCA_005883135.1 Alphaproteobacteria bacterium | reverse complement strand
CGCCCGACGTCGGTTTGAGATTCCCCGCGATGACGCTGAACAGGGTGGTCTTGCCCGCACCATTGGCGCCGATGAGGCCGATCAATTCGCCGCGCTCGACGCTGAAGCTCACGTTGTCGACGGCATTGAGCCCGCCGAAACTCTTCGTGACGTTCTGCACTTCGAGCAGTGCCATGTCACTTCGCTCCGCGACTTTCCAAACGGTGTCTCAGCGGGGCGAGCAGGCCGAGCAAGCCTTGGGGCACCGCCAGCACGAACGTGATCAACAGGCATCCGAGCAGGATCATATAGACGAGCGGAAAGCGCACCCACAGCGTCTCCGATAGGCCGACCAGAAACAGCGAGCCGAGTAGCGCGGTAGCCGGGGTGTTGCCGCCACCGATGACCGCGATGCAGATCATCGTCAGCGATACAGTCGGATCGAAAATGGTGTCGGGCTCGAGATAGCCGGAACGCATCAACATGATTCCGCCGACCAAGCCCGGGATGATCGCCGAGATGGCGAAGGCCACGACCTTGTACCTTACGGTCGGGACCCCAATCGTTTCTGCGGCGACTTCGTCCGACTGGATAGCCCGCAGGCCGGACCCGAAACGGGAATACCGGATGACCGCAAGCAGCACGACCGCGGCAGTGGCCATCGACAGGAACAGCCAATAGATGATTTCGATCGGCGGTGCTCCGATGATCAGACGGCCGCCGATCTGGAGCGCGGTCTCGATCTCGATCACCACGAACTTGACGAATTGCGACAGGCCGAATGTGAGCATCACGAAATAGGGCCCGCGCACGCGAAGGCAAGGATATCCCGCGACGAGAGCGAGCAAGGCGGCGGCAACGCCGCCGGCCGCAACACTCGCCCACATCGGAACGGAAAGCCAAAGCAGCGCGGTCACATAGCGCCAATCCCGTAGAACACGGCATGACCGAGAGATATGTATCCGGTCAGCCCAGAAAAAACGAGCCAACTCGCCGATAGGGCCACCCAAGCCAGGAGATTGATGCCGACCGCGATGATCGGGTCATCCCCCCAAAGCGGCAGACATGCCATGAAGGCCACGATCGCAGCCGCTGCCAGAAGCGTAGGCAGGGCCCTCGACATCAGCGGGTCGCCTGCGACTTACCGAACAAGCCCTCGGGCCGCAGGATCATCACGAGGACGAAGAGCCGACGAAGGCGAGCCCGTAGGTTTCGATTATGCCAAGCACGAACGCGGCGGTGATCCCGCCGAACAGATTGCCGAGGCCGCCCAACATGATGACCACGAACGCCGAGATGCTGTAGCCGAAGCCCATGATGGGCGAGATCGGCTCCATCATGCTGACCAGCACTCCACTGGCGCATGCCAGGCTGAAGCCGAAGCAGAGGCTTACGAGATAGATGCGCGGGAGATCGATTCCGACGATCCACGACGCGTCGCGATTCTGGATCACCGCGCGCGTGGCAAGTCCGAACAGGGTGAAGCGAAGATAGGCCGCGGTCGCAAGCGCGAGGAACGTAGAAATGACGAGTGTCAGCAGCCGGTTGCCCGTCATCGACATCGGGCCGAGCGTGATCACTTGGTCGAAGTAGCGGTAGGCACGGATATTGTTGGTGAAGAGGAGCGCTGCGCCGTTTTGCAAGACGATCGAGATGCCGAAAAATGCCAGCAGCGAATTGCTTTCCAAGCGCTCCTCGTGCGCCGTGCCCTGCATCAGGACCGATACCAATCCTTGTAGGTCGCCAATCCAAGCAGGATTCCGGTGATCACCGATAAGGGAAGGCTGAGCGCCGGGCCGAAATCGAAAAGAGTGAACACCCAGAACGCCAAGTATGCACCGATCATGACGAAATCGCCATGCGCGATGTTCAAGAGACGGAGCGTTCCGTAGACGAGATTTAAGCCGGTGGCGACGAGTGCGTAGATCGCACCCGCCGCAATGGCCGCTAGGGCGAGTTGGGCCGAGAAAACAACATCGATCATCGCCGGGCCGTCTCAAATGCGGTGCGGCACGAAACGCGCCCTACCGCCTCGACGATGGCGTCACGCCCAGGCGGGCTTTTTGATGATTTTGGCCGACGCCTGCTCCGGCGGCCACACCACCTCATTGATGCCGTTCTGGAGCTGGATGAACCCCGGCGGGGCTCCCATGTTCACGTTCTGCTCGTTGTATTTAACGTTGCCCATCATCGTATCGAACGTGGCGCTGCTCAGCTCTGCGCGCAGTTTTTCCGGATCGACGCCAGCCTTCTTGACGGCCTGTTCAAGTATCTGACACGTGATGTAAGCGATGCTGCTGTCTTTGTCGTCGGGGGGCATATTCCAGCGCTTGAGGTATCCGTCGAAAAACTCGGCCGAGCCGGTAGTTTTGGAATGCCGGCTCCAGAATCCTACCGCCAGGATGCCGTTGGCATTCTCGCCGAAGCGGGACACGAAGCTCGGCTGAGCGGGACCGAGCAGTTCGAAGAAATAGTCCACCTTCAGCCCGAGCTCGCGCGCTTGCGTCAACATCGGCACCGAGTCGTTGAGGAAGGTGATTGCCAGTAAAAAGTCTGGATTCGAGGCCTTGATGCCGGACAGAAGCGGCGTCATGTCCTTGATGTCAGCGGCGTATTCTTGATTGAACACGACCTCCAGTCCTGCCTTCTGCAGCGCCGGCACTGCCGCCTTGCGGAACTCGATGCAGAACGGGGACTGAGCCATGCTGATGGCAACGCGCTTGCTGCCGAGCGATTTGATCAGGTTCGCCACCTCGGCACCCCACATATCGGGAAGCGCCTGGGTGAAGAACATGTATTTTGAATGAGCATCGCGCGCGGCTGTCGTGCCGATCGTGTTCGCAATGAGAGGCCGCTTGAAACGTTCGATAACCGGCAGAACGCCGAGGTGCATCGGCGAGGCATATGGAGCGAGAAGCAGATCGACACGATCCGTATTGATGAGCCGCTCGTAGGCTTGGGCGGCCTTGTTCCCTTGCGACTGATCGTCATAGACGACGAACTCAATCCTTTTGCGGCCCTCGCCGGCGATTTCCAGACCACCACGCGCGTTTACCTGTTCGCCCCACAAGGTATAAGCCTGCGACTGCACGGGCGTCGACGAGGCGAGCGGTCCGGTCTGCCCGATCGAATAACCGACGCGGACGACGTTGCTCTGGCCGCGAGAGGTCGAAACAAGTGCCGTCGATACCGTCAGTCCAGCGACAAACTCTCTGCGATTCATCATGGCGCTCCTTCGTCGGCGGCTATCTCACAACCCTCTATACCAGAGACAACGATGTCTCCGATCAAGAGAGCAAATAGTCACATTTGCCATCGGCGTTTTTCGTCAGGAAGTAATGCCATCCCGCGTTTGCTTGCGGGTTTCATGCTTGCATGACGATGCATTGCAGGCAAGCGCTGCAGCTCTGTTGCGATTGCGCATCCAACCGCGTGCAGCCGTTTTCCACGGTGCCTGCCGTCGGCGACCCCAGCTGCCAACCGTTGTTGACAGGATGGACGAAAATTCTCAACATAGCAATCTTAAATAGCTATT
>VAZM01000445.1 GCA_005883135.1 Alphaproteobacteria bacterium | reverse complement strand
AGGGATGGATAGGTGCCCGCGGGGATGCGCGAAGGCGTGAGCTCCGGCATCGCCAGGCGCAGCGCGGCGATCTCGTTGGCGGTGAACGCCAGGTATCTCACCTTGTCCTTCGCCTCGAGCTCGATGAACGAGGGAAACGGCACGCCGGCAGCGCCCGCGAGCACGTCGAGCTTTCGTTCGCGAACCTCGCCGGCAAGCTGCGCCCATTCGCCATAAGCGAGGCTTACCGGCACGTTGAGCACGCGGAAGAACTCGGGAAAATAGGCGGCCGCGGTTCCTCCCGCCGGGCCGACGCCGACGCGTTTGCCGGACATTTCCGAAACCGATCGAATCCCTGACTCCTGCAGGACGAGAAACTGGAACGGCGTGTCGTACATCGGGAAGATGGCGCGCATGGACCGCGCCGGCTTTTTGCCGGCCCATATGCCGGTGCCGTTCGACGCCTGAAGGGCGACGCCGAGGGTGACGAAGCCGAGCTTGGCCTCGCCGGCTTCCATCAGCTCGATGTTCTGCACCGGGCCCTCGGTCGCTAACCGTTCGACCGGAAGGTCGAGGGTACGGGTGAGAATCTTCGCCAGCGCCTCGCCATACACGTAGTAGGTGCCGCCGGGCGAGGCCGTGCCGATGCGGAGCTGATCCGGCCAGTCGGGCTCGGCGGCGCGCGCCGGCGCAGCGCAAAGCGCGAGCGCGGCGGCAAGGAGCGCAAGCCTCAGCAATAGAGTCTTCATGCCTCACCTCCTGCGGTGCCGAGCGCGCTAGGCCATGGCCCGCTCCGGTTCCTCGGCCTCCAGCTCCGTCTCTTGCTTAAGGTGCTTCTGCAGCCGCCGTTCGTCGAGCGCGTCCTCCCATTTTGAGACGACGACGGTCGCTACGCCGTTGCCGACCAAGTTGGTGAGCGCGCGCGCCTCGGACATGAAACGGTCGACGCCGAGGATGAGTGCGATGCTGGCAACCGGGATCGAGCCGACGGTTGACAGCGTGGCGGCGAGCACGATGAATCCGCTGCCGGTGACGCCGGCGGCGCCTTTCGAGGTCAGTAGCAATATGCCGATGATGCCGAGCTGCTGTAACAACGTCAGCTCGGTGTTGGTCGCTTGCGCGAGGAAGATCGCCGCCATCGTGAGATAGATGCAGGTACCGTCGAGGTTGAACGAATATCCGGTCGGAATGACCAGGCCGACCACCGATTCCTTGCAGCCGAGATTCTCGAGCTTGACCATCATGCGCGGCAGCACCGATTCCGAGGACGAGGTGCCGAGCACGATCAGCAGCTCCTCCTTGATGTATTTGATGAACCGCCAGATGCTGAAGCCGGTGAGCCAGGCAATTCCTCCGAGCACGACGAAGATGAACAGGAGGCAGGTCAGGTAAAACGCGGCCATCAGCTTGCCGAGCGAGAGCAGGGTGGCGATGCCGTATTTTCCGATCGTGAACGCCATCGCGCCGAAAGCGCCGATCGGCGCCGCCCGCATGATGATGCCGACGACGTTGAACAGGCCGTGCGATACCGCGTTGATGAGAGCGATGACGGGCTTGCCACGGTCGCCCATGAGGTGCAGCCCGAAGGCGAACAGGATCGCGAAGAACAGCACCTGCAGGATCTCGCCTTCGGCGAAGGCGCCGATCACCGTGTTCGGGATGATGTGCATCAGAAATTCGACGGTGCTCTGCTGCCCCGCCTTGGTGGTGTAGACCTGGATCGATCTAGTATCGATCGACCTCGGATCGACGTTCATGCCGGCGCCGGGCTGCAGAACGTTGACCACCACAAGTCCGACGATCAGCGCGAGCGTGGTCGTTACTTCGAAGTAGATCAGTGCTTTGAAGCCGACCCGTCCGACCTTCTTCATGTCCTCCATGCTGGCGATGCCGTGCACGACGGTGCAGAAGATGATGGGGGCGATCATCATCTTGATCAACTTCACGAAGCCGTCGCCGAGCGGCTTCATTTGCTCGGCGAGGCTCGGGTAGAAGTAGCCGAGCAGGATGCCGATGGCGATCGCGGTCAGGACCTGGATGTACAGGTGGGTATAGAACGGCTTGCGCGGTGCGCGGGCCCGCGCTGTGGTCGCCACCATGACGTCCTCCCTATCGGATCCGACATTATCTTTTGTTGGTCGCAAAGCGAGGGACCGCGCGTGACGGCGCGGACCTGCATAGCGGCTTGCCGATCATACCGTGGCTGTGGTGAGTTTGCACGTCCACACCCTTCTCGAGCGGTTTGCCGCGGCGCAAAGTGCCGCAGGGCTGCGGTCGCATCGGGACCCATCGGTTCAAGGCAACAGGTGTCAATGCGCCTTCATCCATTAATGAATATTCCTCTTTTGACGTCGCTCCCCCCGGGTGACATCATTGTCGCCGATGACGATGGCGTCGTCGTGGTCCCAGCCGCTGACATCGCAGAGACGCTTGCCGCGGCTGAGAAGCGCCAGGCAGCGAAGACGAGAAACGGTAGAAACTGGCATCCGGTGCGCTCGGACTGGACCTTTATGAAATGTGTCCAGCGCTTGAAAAGGCTGGCTTACGCTATGTCAAGAAACTTGAGGACCTCTGAGTAAAGGGAGGAGCAAATGCTGGCGAGAACCGATCCCGATACGGTGGAAACGGGCGAATGGCTCGATTCGCTGCGCGCCGTCCTGCATCATCAGGGTGCTGAGCGGGCGGCATTTCTGCTCGAAAAGCTCACCGATGAGGCGCAACACGCTGGCGTAAGCACGCCGCTTACACTCAATACCCCTTACGTCAATACGATCCCTCCCGAACGCGAAGAGCGCGCGAACTGGGACCGTGCCATCGAGCATCGCATCCGCTCCATCATTCGCTGGAACGCGGTTGCGATCATTCTGCGCGCCAACAAGGAATCCTCCGAACTCGGTGGCCACATCGCGAGCTTTCAGTCGGCCGCCACGCTCTATGACATCGGGTTTGGTCACTTCTGGCACGCTCCGTCGGATAAGCACGGCGGCGATCTCGTCTACATCCAGGGTCATTCCGGGCCGGGCATCTACGCGCGCGCCTTCCTCGAAGGTCGATTGAGCGAGCAGCAGCTTCTGAATTTCCGCCAGGAGACCGGCGGTCGAGGTCTCTCGTCCTATCCGCATCCCTGGCTGATGCCGGATTTCTGGCAGTTCCCCACCGTGTCGATGGGGCTCGGGCCGTTGATGGCGATCTACCAGGCCCGATTCCTGAAATATCTGCACGGGCGCGGCATTGCCGATACCGCCGCTCGCAAGGTCTGGGCCTTCATGGGCGACG
>VAZM01000444.1:1116-7661 GCA_005883135.1 Alphaproteobacteria bacterium | reverse complement strand
AACCAGCTGGCCATGATGAGCCAGCAGGATGGCGCGTTTGTCGCCGAGAGCATCGAGAATGATGCGGCCTTCCTCGTCGCCGATCGGCGGTCCCGGCCATTCCGGGAGATAGGCGCAATCGTCGTAGAACATCGCCGTGTCCATGTGGGCGGCGATCAGCGGCTGGCCGGTGATCGACAGCGCCGCGCAGTAGGGCGGATGGGTGTGGACGATCGCGGTCACGTCCGGCCGATGACGATAGATCCAGAGATGAAACCGGTTCGACGGATTCACCATGCCGTCGCCCTCGAGCAGATTGAGGTCGTCGTCCACCAGCACGATATTGCTGGCGCATGCCTCGTCGAAGCCGAGGCCGAAGCTCAGCATCCAGTAGGTTCCGGGCCGATTGCCGCGCGCGGTGATCTGGCCGGCGAGCGCGGACTCGTGGCCCTCAGCTGCGAGAATGCGACAGGTGAGCGCTATCTTCTGGCGGAGCGACCAGGGCGGCACGGCCAGATGGCGCTCCATCTGCTCGCTGGTGCGCGCGTGGTACGCGGTCTTGTCACGAATGATCGCGTCGCTCATGTCTCGGCGTCTCCTGTCAGTCGGGCTTCACGGCGGCTTGCCGCGCCAGCGTAGCCCATTTCGGGATCTCGGCCGCAACATAGGCGGCCAGCTTCGCCGGGCTGTTGCCGACCACCTCGGCGCCCTGCTCGCGCAGGCGGTCGCGCACATCCGGCAAGGCGAGCGCCGCGGTCGTGGCATCGTGCAGCCGCGTCAGGATCGGCGCCGGCGTGCCGGCGGGCGCGAACAGGGCATAGGAGTTGTCGGCGACGAGCGGCGCGAAACCGGCCTCGGCGGCGGTCGGAATCTCCGGCATGATGGCGCTGCGTCGTGGGCTCGTGACCGCGAGCGCCCGCAGGGCGCCGGCGCGGACATGGGGCTGCAGTGCCAGCATGGTCTCGAACGCGAGCGGGATCTCGCCCGCGAGAAGCGCGGTCACGGTCTGAGCGCCGCCGCGATAGGGCACGTGCTGCAGCGGCAATCCGGCCAGTTGCTTGAACAGCTCGCCGGTCAGGTGGAACACGGTGCCGGCGCCGGCCGAGCCGTAGTTGGCGATGGCCTGCGGCTTGGCCTTGGCGGCCTCGATGAAGCCCTGGATCGTGGCGCCGGGCACGCGCGCATTGACCGCCATCAGGATCGCCGCGGAAGCGACCATGGTGATCGGCGCGAAATCCTTCTCGGTATCGTACGGCAGCTTGGCATAGATGCTCGGATTGATCACGTGGCTGGTCGGGACCAGCAGCAGCGTATAGCCGTCCGGCGCAGACTTTGCGGCGACAGCCGTGCCGAGCGTGCCGCCGGCGCCGCCGCGATTGTCGATCACCACCGGTTGGCCCAAGCTCGCGTGCAGCTTTTGGCCGAGCACGCGGCCCACAATATCCGTGCCGCCGCCTGCAGGGTATGGCACGATGAGCCGGATCGGCCGCGTCGGGAACGATTCCGCCCCGCCAACGGCAGCGGGCAAAATCGCCGCCGCGCCGCCAAGAAGGGTGATGAAATCGCGTCGCCTCATGCGCATGCTTCAGCCGCAGGAGAGCATCCTACCACATCGTTGTTCAAATGCAGGCTTGTGCATGACAGCAAATTTGACGGTCGATCGGTAGAGACGAAGGATCAACCTCGGCCCAACACGCACGGGGACCGCACGCCATGTCCGCAGTATTCCAAAGCCGACCGTAAGCCTGATCCAGAAATAGCCGACAATCACTCCCGACTAGCGTCCTCACAGGTCGAGCACCAACCGCTCGCTTTTGCAGCCGGCACAGCAGATCATCACCTTGGTGTTGGAGGCCTGCTCCTCCTCGGTGAGGATCGCGTCGTGGTGCTCGGGGGTGCCGGAAATCACCCGCTGCTCGCAGGCGCCGCAGATGCCGAGCTCGCAGGAGTAGTCGACGTCGACGCCGGCATCGAGCAGCACCTGCAGGATGCTCTTGCCCGCGGGAATGACGAATTCCTGTCCGGAGCGCGCCAGCTCGACCACGAACCCGCCTTTCTTCTCCGCCTCCGGCTTAGGCGTGAAATACTCGACGTGGATCTGCCCGCGCGGCCAATCCGCGGTGGCCGCCTCGAACGCGTGCAGCATCGGCATCGGTCCGCAGCAATAGAGGTGCGCGTCCCGCGGCGCCGCGCTGACGATCGGCTTGATGTCGAGGACCTTGTCGCCGTTCTCGTCGTCGAAATGGAATTGGGTGTGCCCGATGGCCTCGAGCGCCTGCAGAAAAGCCGTATCGGCGCGCGAGCGGCACGCGTAGTAAAGCTTGAACGAGCGACCGAGCTTGTGCAGCCGCTGCACCATGCACCAGATCGGGGTGATGCCGATGCCACCGGCCAGCAGCACGACGTGGCCGGCGTCCTCCACCAGCGGGAAATTGTTGCGCGGCGCGCTGATCTTGAGGGTGCGGCCGACGCGCAGTTCATCGTGCACGTAGCGCGAGCCGCCGCGGCTCGCGGGATCGCGCTTGACGGTGACGGAGTAGCTTGAGGGATCAGGCTCGGCCCTTATCAGCGAATATTGGCGGATCAATCCGTTCGGGAGATGCAGATCGATGTGCGCGCCCGGCTCGTAGGGCGGCAGCGGCCTTCCGTCGAGCGGCGCAAACTCATAGAGGTGCGTGTCGCGCGCCGCGTAGCGGATGGCGGTGACGCGCACGTCGATCAGGCCGTCGGCGCTGGTTGCCGGCATCGCCCCGCCGGGCGCGGCCGTCGCTGTAGACAACGATGTTTCTCCCTGCGGCAGCGCTGGCGTCATCGGCCACGCAAGCCCGTTTGTCAATTATCGGCCATGAGATATGGTCTGCGCGCGGGCAATCCAAGTCGCGGAAAAGTCGAGCGAATCCCGCGCGAGGCCAGCCCGGCGTCATGCCCATCGTTGCGCGCGGCGTCCTCGTCACCGGTTCAACATCGATCGCGCGGCGCGCCGCCATGGGGAGCGCACGCAAGCCGAGCTTGCGCAGGGTTACCCCTGCGCTGGCCGGTCGGCGGAATGACGATCAGGCCGCGGCAGCGAGATTGCCGAAGCGGGCAAGGTTCTCCCGCTGCTTGTCGTTGCGCGGCGGCAGCTTGAACAGCCGCGCCGCGGTGCCGCCGAGGATGTTGTGCTTGGCCTTCTCCGAGAGGAAGGGCAGATCGTAGATCGTGGACGGCAGATCGAAATCCCAGTGCGGATAATCCGAGGAGTAAAGGAGCTGCGTCTCGGCGTTGATCATGCGGAACGTGCATTCGATCGCCTGACGGTCCTGAATCTCCATCGGTTGCGAGGAGTAGTACATGTCGCGCATGTAGTCGGAGGGCTTCTTTTTCAACAGCGGAGCTTCCGACGGCCGCATCATGAATTCGTGGTCGAGCCGCTGCATCAAGAACGGAACCCAGGCTAAGCCGGATTCGATCCAGATCACCGGCAGCTTGGGGAAGCGCTCGCCCATCCCGTTGATCACCCAGTTGGTGCAATGCAGGATGTTGTACCAACTGAAGCCGAGCGCATGCACCGAGAGCGAGCGCGTGCACCGAGAGGAAGCGGTTACAGGCGCGGAACACCGGTTCGTTCCAGTTCGGTCCGGAATGGAAGGCAAGCGAGAGCCCGCGCTCCTCCATGGTGCGATAGAGCCGCATATAGGCGTTGTCGTTCACCTGCAGATGCCGCACCGTGGTGACCATGAAGCCGGTCACGCCCGGCCGGGCGCCGAAGGTCTCGACCTGCCGCACGCATGCGTCGGGATCGGAAAACGGCAGGCACAGCATGGAGTACATGCGGCCGCCGGATTCCGGCAAGACTTTCTCGGTGACCCAGCGGTTGTAGGCCCAGCAAAGATCGGACTCCATCTCCTTCTGCGGATGCATGCCGATGTTGAGCATGCCGGTCGGGAACAGGCAGGAGTAATCGACGCTCATCGCGTCCATCCAGCGCTCGCCGAGCTGCACGTCGCGATGCTTGCCGCCCTGCTCCGTCTTTTCCGAGCGCCGCAGCGGGTAGCGTGTCACCCGCCCGCCCATGTCCTGGATGAATCCCGCATTGGTCGGCACGACGGCGCCGCGGTCGGTCATGCCGCGGCCGCCCATCGTCCACTGGCGGAAAACGTCGTTTTCCATGTAGGGCAGAATGTCGTTGTAGTGCTCGTTTTCGTAATGGTGCGCATCCACATCGACGATAAGAACGTCGTCGAGCTTGCGCTGAACCGCCTGCTTGCGCGCATGCGCGAGAAGCCTGGTGGTGTTCAGCTCGTCGACCGATATGCGTCGGCCGCGTTCAGCGAGGAGGTCCATCTTCGTCTCCTGACGTTTCCAAAACGGCTTGCAATTCCGCGCGGGCGCACCCGCGTTCGACTCTAACGCCCGGTCCAGCTCTGCCACATGCCGAGCTCGAACACGGCGAGGTTGGCGGCTTTGAGCAGCCCGCTCGCCGTGATCATCACCTCGGTCGCGGTGGCGCCGCCGCGCTCGGGAAGCGGAAGCAGCTGCTCGCCTGCTTCGATTTGCGCCGCGTAAGTCTTGCACGCCGCGGCCATCAACGCCTGCAGCGCCTCGGTGCTGAGCGCGTCGCGCCGGCCGCCGGCTAGCGCGCGTTCGAGCTCGGCCGCAAGCCGCTTCGCCTGCGCCGAACGGCCGTCGCCCTCGACGGTTTTGCCGGCGGGCTTCGAAGCTGCCTGCCGCCGGACGGACTTGGCCGGCTTTGCCGCCGGTGGCGTGCGCATCGCAGCGCGCCGCGCGATCTTGGCCGTCCTAGGTGAGGACATAAACCTCATCCCCTTTCTCGACCACTTTGTATTTGCGCAGCTTGAGCTTGCGGTCCGACACGCATTCGCCCGTCTTCATGTCGTATTCGTAACCATGCCACGGACAGACGAAATGCATTTCGCTGTCGGAGAAGTAGAGCCCTTGCGAGGTCTTGTCCGGCAACAAGCGCTCCTCCACCTTGGCGATGGTGAGACCTTCGCAGGCGGGGCCGCCTTGGTGCAGGCAGAAATTGCTGTAGGCGTAGAACTGGCCCTCGTGGCGGAATATGCCGATCTCGTTGTCTCCGGCGAAGATGATGCGGCGGTCACCGTCCTTGAATTCGGCGACTTTTCCGACGTACTGCTCGGCCATGCTGCCACGCCTCCCGAACTCGTTCCCTTGGACGCAATGTCTTTTCTTTTGGATGCCCGGCGCGCCTGGGCCGCGACATCGCCGTCCATTGGCATTGATATAATACAAATGTCTGCCTCTAACCAGCGGCAACCGCGGGCCTGCCGGCTCGCGCGCGATGGCTCGAGCGGCGGGTTAAAATCGCATAAATCACGCCATCTTGGTGGTCAGCGTCCCGATCTTCTCGATCCAGATTCGGACGACGTCGCCGGCTTTGAGGAATTCCCCGCGCGCTGCGCCCACGCCGGCCGGCGTGCCGGTGAGAATCAGGTCACCCGGATGCAGCGTCATGCCGCTCGACAACTGGGCGATCTGCTCGGCGAGATTGAAGATCATGTGCTTGCTGTTGGAGTCCTGCTTGAGGACGTCGTTCACCCACAGCTTGAGGCCGAGACTTTGCGGGTCGCCGATGTCGTCGGCGGGCACGATCCACGGGCCGAGCGGACAGGAGCCGTCGAAGGTCTTGTGCTTGGTCCAGTCGGACTTGAACGGAGAGGTGTCGCTGATGTTGGCACGGCGCCCGAGGTCGCGCGCGGAAAGATCGTTGGCGGCGGTGTATCCGGCCACGTAACTGAGCGCCTTGTCCTGCGGCACGTCTTTCGCCGTCCTGCCGATCACGGCCGCGAGCTCGACCTCCCAATCCATCTCCTTCGACAGAGGGGAAATCTTCACCGTCGCGCCGGGATCGGCGAGCACGCGGGATGCCTTGATGAAATGCCACGCCTTGAGCCCCTGGGTATGCGGGTCCGGTGCCGGCGGCCGGTTCATGCGCCGCGCCATCTCGGCGGCGTGATCGGCATAATTGGCGCCGGCGCAGTAGATCGCCGAGGGCCAGCGCACCGGCGCCAGCAGCTTCGTGCGTCCGAGCGGCAAGGCTTTGACGCGGCTTTTTTTCGCCGCCGCGGCCGCCTTGCGCAGCACGCCCTTCGCCGTCCTCCAGTCCTCGAGAATGCCGAGCACGCTCGCGTAGGCGCTCTTGCCCGTGAGCTTGGCGGCGTCGAAGACCTTGTCGTCGATCACCAGCCCGGCCCGGGGTCCGTCGGAAGCCTGATAGGTCGCGAGCTTGTAGCCGTCCATTTCCGTGCTCCCTCGTGCCACGCTGCTCGCCAAGGTTTCACCGAATGCTTCAATCTTGTCGAGGGGCATAACACGCCATCGCACAAGCGATGGATCGAGCTATAGTGGTGCTGATCCTGGGTACGGCCATAGGGCTCCGGCGCAGAGGGCGGGGATAGGGAAGGAGAAGATGCCATGATCAAACCGAGACGCATCGGCCACGCCACCTTCGAGACGCCGGACCTGGAGAAGGCGATCGCGTACTACGGCGAGTTCATGGGACTGGTTCTGGCCGAACGCGAAAAAGACCGCGCCTTCCTCGCCAC
>VAZM01000444.1:0-1102 GCA_005883135.1 Alphaproteobacteria bacterium | reverse complement strand
TCGGGCCGCTGGTGATCGAGCTCAACAAGGCCGATCGGGCGCACTGCACCAAACTGTCTTTCGAAGTCGCGCCCAACTCCGATTTCGGCGATTTAGCACGGGAGCTGTCCACAGACGGCATCCGCAGCGAGTTGCGCAACGATTCCGTTCCCGGCATGGGGCAAGTGCTGTCGTTCAAAGACGACAAGGGAACGAGGATCGAGCTGTTCAAGGAGTGGAACTATCTCACCAAGCACACGCAGGTCGCCGGCATCGGGCCGCTGAAGCTCGGCCATGTCGCGTTCTACACGCCCGATATTCAGCGAACCGTCGCGTTCTACGAGCGGATGCTCGGTTTTCGCGTCTCCGACTGGATCGGCGACTTCTTCTGCTTCATGCGCTGCAATCCGGATCACCACACCGTGAACTTCTTCAGCGGGCCGAACGTGATGCTTCATCACATCGCCTTCGAGCTCAAGGACTTCATGCATCTGCAGAACTCGTGCGAGGTGATGGGGCAAAAGCGGGTGCCGATCATCTGGGGTCCGCTGCGGCACGGCCCCGGGCACAACGTCGCCACCTATCATCGCAACCAGGATGAACAGGTCGTCGAGTTTTTCTGCGAGCTCGACCAGATGAAAGACGAGGAGCTCGGCTACTTCGAGCCGCGGCCGTGGCACCACGATACGCCGCAGCGGCCCAAACGCTGGACGCCGGGCAAGACCAGTGTTTGGGGTCCGACGCCGGAGGACGATTTTCACCGGACGCAGGCCTGATACCGGCCTTCGCGCCGTCATTGCGGCCGGGACGCAAGCGTTGGCCGCCAAAGCGGCGGAGCCATCGGGCGCCTTTGCGCGTTGTTCCTGACGAAGACGCGAACATGCCCGCGCGGCGTGAACGCGAACCGAAAGGACAATGCGATGCCCGCACTGGAAACCATCAAGAAAATCACCGAGAAAGCCACTGGCTGGGGGCGACCTGCGCCCGACGACCTGCACCGTCTCCTCCGCGCGCGGAAGCCCCGGATCTTCCGGTTCAAGGATGACGGCATCATTCCCAATCACCCGCGCTGGCCGCTTGTTCTCTATCGCGGCGCGCTGCGTCGGGATGACGGGTTCGATCC
>VAZM01000443.1 GCA_005883135.1 Alphaproteobacteria bacterium | reverse complement strand
GACCCGGCGTTGCTGCGGCCCGGCCGCTTCGACCGCCAGGTGATCGTCCCCAATCCGGACGTGGTCGGCCGCGAGCAGATCCTCAAGGTTCACGTGCGCAAGGTTCCGCTGGCGCCGGACGTCAATCTCAAGACCACCGCGCGCGGCACGCCCGGCTTTTCCGGCGCCGATCTCATGAACCTCGTCAACGAGGCGGCACTGATGGCGGCCCGGCGCAACAAGCGCATGGTCACGCAGGTCGAGTTCGAGGACGCCAAAGACAAAGTGATGATGGGGGCCGAGCGCAAATCGCTGGTGATGACCGAGGAGGAAAAGCTCCTGACCGCATATCACGAAGGCGGTCACGCCATCGTCGCGCTCAACGTGCAGGCGACCGATCCGGTGCACAAGGCCACCATCATACCGCGCGGTCGCGCGCTCGGGATGGTGATGCAACTGCCCGAACGCGACAAGCTCTCCATGAGCCTCGAGCAGATGACCTCGCGCCTGGCCATCATGATGGGCGGGCGCGTGGCCGAGGAACTGGTGTTCGGGCGTCAGAAAGTCACCTCGGGCGCCGCCTCGGATATCGAGCAGGCGACCAAGCTCGCGCGCATGATGGTGACCCGCTGGGGCCTGTCTGAGACGCTCGGCACGGTTGCCTACGGCGAGAACCAGGATGAAGTATTCCTGGGCTATCAAGTGGCGCGCCAGCAGAATGTCTCGGAGGAGACGAGCCGCAAGATCGACGGCGAGATCAAGCGTCTGGTCGAGGCCGGCTACGCCGAGGCGCACCAGATTCTCCAGGAAAAGCGCGGCGATCTCGAGACATTGGCCAAGGCGCTGCTCGAATTCGAGACGCTGACCGGCGACGAGATCAAGGACCTGCTCGCCGGCAAACGGCCGTCGCGCGAATCCGTGATCGAGCCGGCAACGCCGCGCGGTTCGGCCGTGCCGCCCGCCGGCAAGCCGCGGCCGCGCCCCGAACCGGGTGGTCTCGAGCCGCAGCCGCAGGCGTGAGGGGCCTCGCGGCCCCCGCTTCGTTCACTCATTTTATAGGCCATCAATTCGCCAGCGCGCGGTCGAGCGGCGTGGAAGCTTTGCCGGCCGTGATGCGATCGAAGTACGCCGCAGCATCGGCGTGCCGGCCCGCCGCCTGTAGGCTGCGCAGATAGGCCTGGCGGAACAGGTCGTCTTGGGCGTCGCTGCCGCCAATCGAGGTCATCACCGGCATCACCGGATCGAGCAAGGCGGCAGCACGCGCACGATCTCCTGCGCCGAATGCGGCTGCGGCCTCGATCACCGCACCTCCCACCGGCGCCCATACCCGCTTGGCTTCTTCGTCATCAGCCGCGCTGCGCGCGCGGACCCGAGCGAGCGCCGCTTGGAGCGCATCGCCATGTCCGGCGCGCGCAAGCGCGTAAACGTAGTGCGCGTTCATGAACGGCATGAATGTCTCGCCCGCCCGTGCCGCGACGTGCTCGGCGATCGAAGGCCATTGCGCATCCATAGGGGTACCGGCCATCTCGATGCGCCACAGCAAGGCGATGGCGTCGAGTTGCTCGACCACGAAATCCGGAGTGATGCCCCAGATATGCGTGCGAAACACGCGCATTGCCGCGGCGACGTCGAGCTGCTCAAGATACAGCAATGCAAGATGCCAAGCGTCGTGACAATGGATGGGCCGGCCGCAGGTCGCAAGCAATGGCAGGAATGATTCCAGCCGCGCCAGACCCTCCCGCACCCGGCCCTGGCGGATGAGAACGTGGGAGAGCGCGTGCTGCGCCCACGGGTTTCGCGCCGCGATGCCGAGTGCACGTTCCGCTCGCGCCTCGGCCTCGCCGTAGTCACCGCACAGCTCGCTGGCGAAGGCCGCCATGGCGAGAAAATCCGGATCCTCGGCATGCGCAAATTCGAGACGGCGTATGTGCGCGCGGAACCGCGGGCCCATGTACTGCTGGCCGAGCACGTAGTAGAGGAACTCTGCCAGCTTGGCGGTGAAGAGATCGCCGGGCCACTCGGCGGTGATCGCCTCCAGTGCTTCTACGGCATACAGGTTGTCATTGCCGTGCCAAAGCGCGAGCGCCCGATGCAGTGCGCGTTCCCGCCGGTTCATCGCGAGCACTTCACATGCACGTAGATGGGCCGCGGCGGTCTCGCGGACGCCGTCGGTTTGGCCGTAAAGCCAGAACGCCGCAGCATACAGTTGAATGATCGGCGTGTCGGGCCAGCGCTTTGCAGCCTCAAGAATGCCCTCGACGCCTTGATCGAGACGCAGAAGACGCGCGGCAAAGTCGTCCGCCGCCGCGACAGCAGCTGGATCATTGGCGCTGACATCGAGGCCGCGCGCGTCCTTCATCGCGCCACTCTTAGTCCGCGGCGCTTGCGATGCAAAGCGGCTCGACGGGTGGTGCTGGTGCCGTTAACGATCAGCCCGAAGTCCGACGCGCGGCGACCTAGCGGCGGGTGTCGACCGCGATCGACGGAGGCGCCTCGTGGCTCATGAACACCGGCTGCAGCAAATGAGATTTGAATTGCCAACCGTGGTCGGGATCCAGCACGCATTCGTTGATCAGATCGGCGATCAACATCGGCGGCTTGGATTGCTGCGCCGGTGGCCGCGCGGCCGATCCGTAAAAGCTGACAACGCCCAACACCCGGGCGCGACCTTCCGTGGTCGCATCGACGATCAGATTGTTGATCAAATGGCGCGTGGTCTTCACGCTGCTGATGGCGGTTAGCGCCTGGCGTTCACGCCAGGCGTAGAATTCCCGGATCTTTTCCCGTCCTTCGAATCGGTTGTGGCCGACGCACATCACGCCGTCCGGCGCATAGAATTCATGGGCGTGGCGGCCGCCGTTGCAGTCGACCTCATGCCAATACCTCACCTCCAGGCGATAAAGAGCATGCCAAAGGCTGACCTCCTCGCGCGCGTCCATGCTGAACCTCCCTGCGGTGTCGGCATGCCTCGGAAAAACTCGCACGGGGCAAACCCTCGTCCCAACGCCGACACCCCGCACCCGGTTGCCATCA
>VAZM01000027.1 GCA_005883135.1 Alphaproteobacteria bacterium | reverse complement strand
GCGAGCAGGTGCGCTGGGGCCTCGAGAACCTCAACGTGACCGCCGAGCGGCTCAAGCAACTCGGGTTCGAGAGCGAGTTAAAGCCGATCAAGGTGTCATGCGAGGACCATGAGGGCGCGCGCACCGGGCGCATCCAGACCTGGGACGGCAAGGACTGGAAGATTACGTCCGACTGGTACACCAGCGACGATAACGTGATCGCACCCATGGTGAAGGAGGCCGCAGCCAAATACGCGGCGGAAAAGAAGATCACGCCCGGGTGTCTCGTGACGAATTGATGTCGGTTAGCTCCGATCGCAGCTTGCAGGAGGCGGCCAAGCCGCCTCCTGCTCCGGGTGCGTCTTCGCTGCCGGACCGCCTCGCGGCGACATCTGCCGCGCCGCCGATCCTCTCGGTCAACAATATCGAGGTGGTGTACGATCACGTCATCCTCGTGCTCAAGGGCGTGTCGCTTACGGTTCCCAAGGGCCAGATCGTCGCGCTCCTGGGCGCGAATGGCGCCGGCAAATCCACCACGCTGAAAGCCATCTCCAACCTGTTGTCCGCCGAGCGCGGCGAAGTGACCAAAGGCTCCATCGTATTCGACGGTGAGGAGGTGCATGCGCGGCGCGGCTGCATCCAGGTCATGGAAGGGCGTCATTGCTTTGCGCACCTCTCGGTCGAGGAAAACCTGTTGACCGGTGCGTTCACGCGCGGCGGCGCCGGGGCGGCCGTGCGCCGCGACCTCGAGCTCGTCTATTCCTATTTTCCGCGGCTCAAAGAGCGCCGCAGCGCCACCGCCGGCTACGTCTCCGGCGGCGAGCAGCAGATGTGCGCGATCGGGCGCGCGCTGATGTCCCGACCGAAAATGATCCTGCTCGACGAGCCTTCGATGGGGCTCGCGCCGCAACTCGTGGAGGAGATTTTCAAGATCGTCGGCGACCTCAATGCCAAGGAAGGAGTTTCGTTCCTGCTCGCGGAGCAGAATACCCGCATGGCCTTGAAATACGCGCGCTACGGCTACGTGCTGGAGAACGGCCGCGTGGTGCTCGATGGCGACGCCAAGGCGCTGGGCGAGAACGAGGACGTGAAGGAGTTCTATCTCGGCATCGCCGAAGGCCGACGAAAGTCGTTCCGCGAAGGCAAACATTACCGGCGGCGCAAGCGCTGGCTGGCATAGCTTTGACGTCGCTCCAACCGAGCGGTCGGTCGGCGGGGCCGCTCGACGCTCGCCACGCGATCTGTCATGACCTCAACCCGGGCGCGACGAAAAGGATATGGGCGATGCCATGCGTTACGAGCATTACGATTCGCTCGAGACCCGCGATCCCGAGGATCGCGAGCGCGCTCTCTTCGACCGGCTGCCCGATCTCATCGCGCTCGCGTTGCGTGCACCGGGATGGGCCACCCAGCTCACCGGCATCGATCCCCGTGTCGTGAACTCGCGCGTGGAGCTCGCCAAGCTCCCGGTGCTGCGCAAGTCCGAGCTCGCGACGCGACAAAAGGAGATGCCGCCGTTTGCCGGCTTGAACGCCACGGTGCCCACTCGCCTGCGACGGCTGTTGATGTCCCCCGGGCCGATCTTCGAGCTGGAAGGCAAGGGCAAGGATTTTTGGGGCGCGGCGCGCGCGCTTTTCGCTGCCGGCTTCCGCTCGGGCGACGTCGTGCAGAATTGCTTTTCCTATCATCTCACCCCGGGCGGCTTCATCATGGAGTCCGGCGCGCATGCGCTGGGTTGCGCGGTGATTCCCGCCGGCACCGGCAATACCGAGCAGCAGGTTGAGGCGATCGCGCATTTGAAGCCGAGCGGCTATCTCGGCACGCCGGATTTCCTGAAGATCCTGCTCGATGTCGCCGCCCGCGCGGGCAGGGATGCTTCCTCGCTCAAGCGGGCGCTGGTGTCGGGCGCGGCCTTGCCTGCTTCGCTGCGCCAGGAATTATTCACACGCGGCGTCGAGGTGCGGCAGTGCTACGCTACCGCCGATCTCGGCGTCATCGCCTACGAGAGCGAGGCGTGTGAAGGCATGATCGTCAACGAAACGTTGCTGGTTGAAATCGTGCGCCCCGGCACCCGCGATCTCGCCGCCATCGGCGAGGTGGGCGAGGTCGTCGTCACGTCCTTCAACTCGGACTATCCGATGATCCGGCTCGCGACCGGTGATCTCTCGGCGGTGATAGCGGGCCGCTCGCCTTGCGGGCGCACCAATATGCGCCTGGCGGGCTGGATGGGCCGCGCCGACCAGACCACCAAGGTCAAGGGCATGTTCGTGCATCCCGCCCAGGTCGCGCAAATCGGCAAGCGGCATCCCGAGCTCGGCCGCTTGCGGCTCGTGGTCGCGCGTGCGGGCGAGCAGGATGTGATGACGTTGCTGGCCGAATGCTCGGCTCCGGCGGCGCAGTTGCAGGAGGACGTCGCCGCGACCCTGCGCGCGGTGACGAAACTCGGCGGCGAGGTCAAACTCATTGCCGCCGGAAGCCTGCCGAACGACGGTAAGGTCATCGCCGACGAGCGGCCGGTGGGCTGATCCGCCGATGTTTCTCTTCGTCCGTTCCCGCCGCGTGCCGTCGCTCGGCCTTGACAACGGCGGCAAGCCGGGCGAAGCCGCCGCGGCGCTTGCCGTCCGGCATCATTTGATCTGCCATCAAATAGATGTCATTGACCGGGATGAACGTGACGCGATCTTGGCATGGCCGGGCCGGCGCAGAGGATCGCAATGAGCAGGCCGGTGGCGAGACGGCGAAGGATGCAGATGGCGGGGAGTGAGCGTTCCGATGCGATCCGGCGGGTCTGCCTGCTTAGCGCGCAGGCGCCGGGCGCCGCCATCGCCTATGCTCCGTCGCGATGAACGAAGCCCCATCCGTCGCGCCCGTCCCCGCCGCCACGGTCGAGCAACCGGCCGCCCGCAAGATCGGCGTGCTGCTGGTGAATCTCGGCACTCCCGAGGCGCCCGACGCACCCGCCGTGCGGCGCTATCTCAAGGAGTTTCTCACCGATCCGCGGGTGATCGAGGATCAGGGGGCGCTGTGGCAGCTCGTTCTCAATAGCGTCATCCTGCCGATCCGCCCGCGGCGGAAGGCGCGCGACTACGCCAAAATTTGGAATTACGAAAAAAACGAATCACCGCTCAAGACCATCACCCGCTCGCAGGCCGAAAAGCTCGCCCGTGCGCTCGAGCCGCTGGGTCCCCGTTTCGCAGTCGATTGGGCGATGCGCTACGGCAGTCCCTCGATCGCCTCAACGCTCACAACTCTCGTCGGCCAGGGCTGCGAGCGCATTCTCGTCATCCCGCTTTATCCGCAATACTGCGCGGCGACAACGGCGACGGTGTGCGACGAGGTCTTTCGTGTGCTCACGGGCATGCGCCATCAACCCTCGGTGCGGATCGCGCCGCCCTATTACAACGACGCCGTTTATATCGAGGCGCTGGGATCCGCGTCCGGAGCGGAGCTTTCCCGGCTCGGCTTCAAACCGGAGGTCGTGCTTGCCTCCTTCCACGGCGTGCCGCAGGCCTATGTGGATCAGGGCGATCCCTATTTTGCCCATTGTGTGGAGACGACGCGGCAGCTGCGCGAGCGGCTCAATCTCGATGAGTCGAAATTGATCATGACCTTTCAATCGCGGTTCGGCCGCGGCAAATGGCTCGAGCCCGCGACCAACCGCACCCTCAAGAAGCTCGCCAAGGACGGGGTGAAGAACCTCGCGGTCGTCACGCCGGGCTTCTCGGCCGATTGCCTCGAAACGCTCGAGGAGATCGCGATCGAAAACGCGCGGCTGTTCAAGAAATACGGGGGTGAGAATTTCGCGGCGATACCCTGCCTCAACGACAGCGCGCCCGGCATGCTGGTGATCTGGCAAATGGCGCTACGCGAGCTCAAGGGCTGGGTCTAGGCATCCGCGAGCGCCTCCAACGCGATCGGCGGGGTCACAGCGTTCATTGTTGCTGCATCCATGCTATTTTCTCTACACGTGCTGCGTAGTGTTGCTGCAGGGGGGAGTGTCCATGCCTCGACCTTGGTCGGAACAGCGAAAGCGACGTCTATCGGCGTTGCAAGCCGCAGGCCGCCGCCCCGATGCGATCGCGGCGGCGCTCGGCTTGCGGCGCGACCAGGTCGTCGCCCGGCTGAAGCTCATGGCGGCTTGGGAGCGAAACCGGGAGAATTTCGCCAAGGCCATGCGAAAACGGGCGCAAGCGCGCCGCGCGCGCGGGCAAAAGGCCGTCGCGGGCATGAAGAAAGCGATGGCCAAGGGCATGCCCCGCAACCGCGCCATAGCGAAAGCTTACGATGCCGGGGCGACTTGGCGGGAGATCGGCCAGCATTTTGGAATCACCGCCGAAGCGGCGAGCGCCGCCGGGCGCAGATTTCGCACGCGCAGCAGCAGGCGCTCCATGACGACGCGCAAGCGGCGCCTGCGCGCCTGAGCCGGTTGCTAGGCAACCCCGGCGCGCAGGAGGTCGTGGAAGTGGACGACGCCGACCGGCTTGCCGGCATCGACCACGATCAGTTGCGTCTTCTTCATCGAGTTGAGCAGTTCGAGCGCCTCGGTCACAAGCTGATCGGGCCGCACGGTCTTCGGCTGTGAGGTCATCACCTCCTCGACTTTGAGATCGAGCAAGTTGGCGCTCATGTGCCGGCGCAGGTCTCCGTCCGTGATGATGCCGACGAGCAGGCCGCGGCGGTCGGTGATGCCGACACAGCCGAACGTCTTGGCCGTCATCTCGGCGATCGCCTCCGACATGCGGGTGCCGACGGAGGCGAGCGGGATCTCGCTGCCGGTGTGCATGATATCGCGCACGAACTTGAGCATCGCACCGAGGCGGCCGCCGGGATGCAATCTGCTGAAGTCGACGGCGGTGAACCCCCGGCTCTCCAACAGCGCGATGGCGAGCGCATCGCCGAGCGCGGCCTGCATCAGCGTCGAGGTGGTGGGAGCGAGATTGTGCGGGCAGGCCTCTCTTGCCTGCGGCACCGCCAGCACGACGTCGGCCGCCCGGCCAAGCGTGCTGTCGGCGACGGCGGTGATGGCAACGAGCCCAATGCGGAAGCGGCGCGAGTAATCGATGAGGTCCTTGAGCTCGGCTGTCTCGCCCGACCAGGACAGCGCCATGATGACGTCATCGGGCGTGATCATGCCGAGATCGCCGTGACTGGCTTCGCTCGGATGCACGAAGAAGGCAGGCGTGCCGGTGGACGCGAACGTTGCCGCGATTTTGCGCGCAACGTGCCCGGATTTACCCATCCCGGTCACGATCAACCGGCCGCGCGCGCCGGAGATCAACTCCACGGCGGCGATGAAAGCGCGGCCGAGCCCGTCGTGAATGGCGGAGGACAAGGTTGTGATGCCGGTCGCCTCGACCTCGAGGGTTCGCACCGCCGAGGCGATCAGGTGGGCGCTGCGCGCGCTCGTAAGCCGTTCCGTTCTCAGCGCCTTGGGCATCGCGGTCCGACAACACGGGAAGAGAGGCTATCAGGCGGCCTGCGCCCCCGGCCGCAGGTGCCTCACTATATCCGCTTCGGGCTGCTTAACCAAAGCATAACAGGCGGCCATTAGCGCCGCCTCAGCCCTCGCCCAACAGGCGCTTGAGCTCGGCCCGCACTGCTGGCGCGATATCGCTGCGGTCGAGCGCGTAGGCGATATTGGCCGCAAGAAAGCCCACTTTGGAGCCGCAATCGAAGCTCCTGCCTTCGAATTCCAGGGCATAGAAAGGTTCGCTCCTGGCGAGTTCGATCATCGCATCGGTGAGCTGGATCTCGCCCCCGGCGCCACGCTTTTCGGCCGCAAGACTGTCGAAGATGTCGGGCTGCAGGATGTAACGGCCGGTGATGATGAGGTTCGACGGGGCTCGGTCGCGCGCCGGTTTCTCCACCATTTGCGTGACCGAGAACAGGCCACCCCTGCGCTCGCCGATGCCGACGACGCCGTACATGTCCAAGCGATCGGCGGGCATCTGCTCGACTGCGATGATGTTGGCGTTGTCACCGAGGTCGCGCGCCGCATCGATCATCTGCGCGAGGCAGCCGCGGTTGTGCTGCACCAGCACGTCGGGCAGCAGCAAGGCGAATGGCTCGCGGCCGACGAGCTCGCGCGCGCACCATACCGCGTGGCCGAGCCCGAGGGGGAGTTGCTGCCGCGTGAAGCTCGCCGTTCCGGGACCCGGGAGGTCGCGCGCGAGCAGTTCGAGGTCGTCGCACCGCTGGCGCTCCGTGAGCGCGTGCTCGAGCTCGAACTGCCGGTCGAAATGGTCCTCGATGACAGCCTTGTTGCGGCCAGTGACGAAGATGAAATGCTCGATGCCGGCCTCGCGCGCCTCGTCGACCACGTGCTGGATCAGCGGGCGGTCGACCACCGGCAACATCTCCTTGGGCATGGCCTTGGTGGCCGGTAGGAACCTGGTCCCTAGGCCTGCGACCGGGAAGACGGCTTTGCGGATGGGTTTCATGCTATCGCTGCGTTGTAATCCGAACCCCGTCGGGGTCAATCGGTCTCGGTATTGCCGAAGTTAGGCGTGCAATGGCGGGCGAGGTGCCGTGGCAGTAAGTCCTAACGCCAGTACGTCGGCAAGAGGTCAAGGCTCGCAAAGCTCCCGCCCGTCAGACAATTCGCAACGATCATCTCATTTCCATCCGCCGGACAGGTACAATCGAGCCGAGTTGACTGCCCATGGCAACATTTGCCTCATCGATCGGGTTCCTCAGTGCGGTAGCTTTGGCCGCTACTGCCTGCGCAGTTCCGGCACTCGGGCAGAGCTTCGACATCCGCTCGCTGTTCAGCGCGCCGGCCCCGAGCAGCGGTGCGGCCGCGGCGCCCACAGGCACCGGCACCCAGGAATGGAGCGGCGAATCAGGCGCCTCCAACCATCCGCTGATGACGGCACAGGCGATCCGAGCCGCCGCCGCCAATTTCCAAAATTGCCTTGCCGGACTCTGGCCGCAGGCGATGCGTCGCGGCATCCCCCGCGCAGTGTTCGATGCCAATGTCGCGGGCCTAGAGCCAGATCTGCGGATCATGGATCTGCTCGATGCCCAGCCCGAGTTCACCAAATCGTTCTGGGATTATCTCGATATCCTGGTGAACGAGGATCGCGTCCAGAACGGCCGGGCAATGCTGGCGAAGCACCGCGCGACCTTCGATGCGGTCGAGAAGGCCTATGGCGTCGATCGCCACGTCATCGCCGCGATCTGGGGCGTGGAGTCCAATTACGGGACGCAGATCGGCGAGCGCTCGGTGATCCGTTCGACCGCCACGCTGGCCTGCCTCGGTCGTCGCCAAGATTATTTTCGCGAGGAGTTTCTGTCCGCATTGGAAATTCTCGCGCGCGGCGATGTGAAGCCCGAGCACCTCAAGGGCTCGTGGGCGGGCGCGTTCGGTCCGACCCAGTTCATGCCCACTTCGTTCAAGCGCTATGCCGTCGATTTCGATGGTGACGGCCGCCGCGACGTCGTCGATTCCATACCCGACGTGGTGGCTTCCACCGCGAACAATCTCAAGAAGGACGGATGGGTAAGCGGTCAGACCTGGGGCTACGAGGTCGTGGTGCCGACGGGTTTCGATTTCCTGCTCGCTGACCGCTCGCGTGTCCTCACGGTGCGGGAGTGGGAGCGCTTGGGCATCCGGCGCCCCGGCGGCAAGGCCTTCCCGCGCGGCGACGACCGCACCTATCTGCTGGTGCCGGCGGGGGCGCAGGGCCCGGGCTTTCTGATGCTGCAGAATTTCCGCGTCATCATGAAATACAATCCGGCCGAAGCCTATGCGCTCGCCATCGGCTATCTCGCCGACCGGCTGCGCGGCGGGGATGCCTTCGTGCAGGCTTGGCCGCGGCACGAACGGGTGCTCACGCGGGCGGAACGCTACGAGCTGCAGCAGCATCTTGCCGCGCGCGGCTACGACGTGGGCGAGCCCGATGGCCGGCTCGGCGGCAAGACCCGCAGCGCGCTGCGCCACTTCCAATCCTCGGTCGGGGAGGTGCCCGACGGGTTCGCCTCGGCGGCGGTCCTGGAGCGGCTGCGGGGCCGATAGGGCCGCCGGGGGCATCTTCAAGTTGACGTTTTTTGGCTATATTCCGCGCCAAAATGGCGCCGTCCGCACCGTTGCGGCGGTCCTGACCCTCGGCAGGTGATCATGGCTTTACCCAGTGTATGCCGCGCATATGTCGCCGCCGCCGCAGCGGGGATCACGCTTGCCCTGCTGCTGCCGGCGCAGGCGCAATTCTGGGATTGGGGCAATCGCCCACAGCGCCAGCAGCAATACAACAACAACTGGGGCGGCTGGGGCGGCGGCTGGAATGACCGGCGTTATTACGATCCCTACCGTCAGCAGGAACGCGAGGCGCCCGTCGACTATTCGCGCGCGCCGTCACCCGCGCAGAAGAAGCCCGAAGCCACGACCTCGATCGTGGTCATGGGTGACGGCAACGCGGACTGGCTGGCTTACGGGCTCGAAGATACCTTCGCGGAAAAGCCGGAGATCGCCGTCGTGCGCAAGCATCGCACCGATTCCGGTCTGATCCGCTACGACCAGCGCCGCGAGGTCGAATGGCCGCAGGTCGCGCGCGAGATCATCGCGGCCGAGAAACCGAAATTCATCGTCATGATGATCGGCAACAACGACCGTCAGACGATCCGCGAGAAAGCCCCGCCGGCGCCGCGCCCCGGCGCGCCCAAGCCCAACGTCCAAGCGACGACGCCAGCAGCGCCCGCCGCAGCGACGCCCACCCCGGCGCCGCCGCCCGATCCGGAGCAGCAACCCGAGCCGGCGGACGCCGAACACGCCAACCTGCCGCCCGAGCAGGCGCGGCAAGCGTCGTACGGACCGTGGGAATTCCACACCGAGAAGTGGGAGCTCGCCTATATCCGGCGCATCGACGCGACCATCGCTGCGCTCAAGAGCGCCGGCGTTCCGGTGATGTGGGTCGGGCTGCCGTCACAGCGCAACACCAAGGCCAGCGCGGATTCCTCATATCTCAACGAGCTCTACCGTAGCCGGGCGGAGAAAGCAGGAATCGTTTACGTCGATATCTGGGACGGTTTCGTCGACGAGGCGGGCCGTTACAATGCGCAGGGACCGGACTACGAAGGGCAGATCCGCCGCCTGCGCTCCGGCGACGGCGTCTATTTCACCAAGTTCGGCGCCCGCAAGCTCGCCCATTATGTCGACCGCGAAATCCAGCGCAGCATCGCCAACCGCGGCATGCCGGTGGCGCTGCCGCTGCCTGCCGACTCCTCGCCGCAGGGGCCGAATGCCAAACCGGGTGGCCCCGCGCAGCGGCCGGCGGCCGGGCCGGTGGTACCGCTGACCGCCATGCAAGCGGGGCCGGAAGAGTTGATCGGCGGCGGTCGTGCGGGTGGCTCCGCCGGCGACGCAACTGCCTCGCGCGTGCTGAGCAAAGGCGATCCGGCCGCGGCGCCGAGCGGACGGGCCGACGATTTCAGTTGGCCGCGCGGCAGTGCGCGCAAGGCGCCGCCGGCAGACTCCGACGCGGCGGCCTTGGCTGTGCCTGAGCCGACGCCGGATGACGCCGCAGCAAAATCGGCGCAGCCCCCGTCCGGACAGCGCGCCTCGACCGCTGAGTCCGGTTCGGCAAACGCTGCCTCCGAGGAGAAGCCACCCGTCAAGCGCCGGCCGCGCCGTCCCAATCCCGATGCGCAGCGCCAGCCGTTCGCCTTTCCGAATTTCTTTCGCTGAGTTGTCACAGCGCACCTTCCCCGGCACATCGTGGCTGAGACCACTCGTAGCGGTGCTCGGCCAGGGTCAATGATGAAACGCGCTCTGACCGGTATCGCAAGCGTGAGCATTCTGGCCGCGACCGTTGGGGTGGAGATGGCGAACGCACAGTCCTATCGCCGCTACGGCCCTGCGCGAACCTATCGCCCGCAGGCCTATCCATCCCCAAGCCACGGCTCGGTGCCCCGCGGCAATCCGCGGTCTGTTCCGTTTTCGGACCCGAACAGTCCGGAAGCCACAGGAGGTGGTTGCGTCGGCTACAATCGAGGCCTGCCTCACAATGAATGAGCTGCCGGAGATTCCGGCATGACGACCCAGTTCACCCTGTGATGAGAAGCTGATGCCTACCTTTCTCGGTCAGTGGGGCGACAGTTTCGATCATCTCGTCCATTTGCTGGTGGCATTCGTGCTTGCGTTGCCGATCGGATGGCATCGAGCGCGCGAGGAACAAAGCGCAGGCTTACGTACCTTCCCCCTTGTTGCCATCGCCAGCTGCGCTCTGGTGCAGATCGCGATTTCCGTGTTCGGGGCCAATGCTACGGTGAACGCAAATATCCTGCAGGGCGTGGTCACCGGCATCGGTTTCATCGGTGCGGGCGCAATCATCAGACAAGGTGATTGGACCGCGGGTCACGCGACCGCGGCCAGCATTTGGACGGTCGGCATCATGGGTGCCGCGGTCGGCTATGGCTATTACGACATCGGAATCATTCTGACGTTGGCCAACCTTGCTGTCCTCATGCTGCGAATGCGGTCACGGGGAGGTTGATCACCGCCAGAGCGTCCCGGCTGCGCTATTCGCTAGACGAGGCGATCCATACTGCCGGTCGTCGAACGCCTTGGCGATTCAGAATCGCAGCGCCACGCCGGCGCTGATGTCCTGGACCCAGACACCCGTGCTGCCAGCGTTGACTACGGGGCCGAGCGATCCGCCGAGCGGGCTCGGGAAGCCGGAACCGCGCGATGCCGCGGCAAGCGCCGTAGCGGTCGTGTTGATGTACGGGCTGATCGCATCGCCCGGGCGCGTGATCGAGCTGACGTAGAGCGCGTTGTAGGCGATGTAGGGGATCAGCAGGTCCGTTAGTCGGTAGCCGGTCCGCACGTTAAGTTCCGCCGCGCCGGCAAGCTGATGGGATCCGTAAGTGCCGATATTGCTCGGCGGAGCGAAGATGCCGCCGCCCAGGATAGCGCCGGCGCCGCCCGACACCGGATAGAAGAGCGTGCCGGCGGTGGTGGTGCTGGAGCCCTCGACCGACAGGCTGCGATACATGTCGCCGAGCGCGCCCTTGAGGCTCGTCCGCAGCACGAAACCCCGATACTCCGCTTCGGCGCGCATCCCGATCTGCGCGCCGTTGAAGCTGTTGCGGGTGTGAAAGCCGTCATGGGAATTGAACATCTGCCCGGCGTTGGATGATCCGGCGACGCCCGCCGTTTGCACGTCGAAGTCCAGCGCTTCCGTCAGCTGCAGCCAGCGATAGCCGGCTAGCGCCTCCACCTTGATCCCTTGGTCGTCGCGCAACCGATAAACACCCGTGAGTTCCGCGCCCAGCATCCGCGCGGACATCGTCCGCTGCATCGCGCCGGTGAAGCCCGGCGCGATGGGGAACGGCCCGGGGAGGACATAGATCGACGGCCCCGGCGCGCCGCCGCTGGTAAAGCCGCTGAAGTCGAAGAGCGGCACCGCATAGGTGGCGGACCCTGGCATGCCGTTGGTCGACACCGACTGGCGCGTCGTGCTCGGCGTCAGAACGAAGGCGCCGATCTCAATGCCGAGTCCGGCGGTGCGATCGACCCAGGTCCCCAGCCCGAACCGGCCGCCAGCCTCGATCGGCAGCGACACCGACGTGCCGCCGATCTGTACGCTGGTGCCGGGCTGACCCAGCGCGCCCGGGAGTGGTGCAGCGAGGGACCCGGCCGTCGCCAGCGGGGTGGGCTGCGGCGCATCGCCGATCTTCCACCCCAGCACCTCGGCATTGGCCCAGTAGCGTTCCCGCCCCGTGGCGTCTTCGGCGCGGGCGCCATTCCCAAAAATGAAAGCCGCCACCACGGCGCAGGCGAGCCATCTGGCCATTCGGCGCCGCTCCCCTCTCGTCGTGTCCCCACCGCAGCCTTATCAGAAAAGGCCATGATCCGGCAGCGCCTGGACGACCCAGCACGCCACGATCAATCCAGCTCACACGCCCGCCGACAACAAATGCGGCCGGTAGGGGGCCGCGAGTCACGGGCAGTGGGCGGCGCTTAGTGCGGCAATGCGGTCGAGCCCATTAAGAACTTGTCGACCGCATGCGCCGCCTGCCGCATGTCGCCGGCCGCGAATACTTTCGGATTGGAGCTCTGGTAGCCCACGGTATCGGCCTTGACGTTCCCGCGCGCGTCGAGCTTGAGCCCGAGCTCCTCGATCATGCCTTTGTGCACGGGATGCACGAAGCCCATGGCGAGCAATACGAGATCAGCGTCGAGTTCGAACTCGGTCCCGGCGATCGGCTTGATCTTCTCGTCGACGCGGGTGCAATGAAGCTTCTTCACCTCGCCATTCTCGCCGGAGAACTTGGTGGTCAGCACCGCGAAATCGCGGTTGACGCCTTCCTCGTGGCTTGATGACGTGCGCAGCTTCAACGGCCAGTCGGGCCAGGTCAGCATCTTGTTCTCCTGCACCGGCGGCTGCGGCAGGATCTCGAAGTTTGTGACCGAGCGGGCGCCTTGGCGGATGGCGGTGCCGATGCAGTCGGATCCGGTG
>VAZM01000026.1 GCA_005883135.1 Alphaproteobacteria bacterium | reverse complement strand
TACGCCACCGGCTGCGCTCACGGCAAACGCGTGCAGTGCTTCGGCGGCGCCAAGAACCACATGGTGGTGATGCCCGATGCCGACATGGATCAGGCGGTCGATGCGCTGATCGGCGCGGGCTACGGCTCGGCCGGCGAACGCTGCATGGCGGTCTCGGTGGCGGTGCCGGTCGGCAAAAAGACCGCGGATATTCTGCTCGACAAGCTCATCCCGCGCGTCGAGAGCCTAAAGATCGGTCCCTCGACCGACTTGCAGGCAGACTACGGACCGATGGTGACCAAGGCGCACATGCGCCAAGCTCAAGGTCGACGGGCGCGGCTTCAAGCTGCAGGGCTACGAAGGCGGCTTCTTCATGGGCGGCTGCCTGTTCGACGAGGTGACGCCCGAGATGCGCATCTACAAGGAGGAAATCTTCGGGCCGGTGCTCTCGGTCGTGCGCGCCAAGACCTACGAGGAGGCGCTGCGGCTTCCCTCCGAGCACGACTACGGCAACGGCGTTGCCATCTTCACCCGCGACGGCGACACGGCCCGCGACTTCGCAACGCGGGTGAATGTCGGCATGGTGGGGGTGAACTTCGCGATCCCCGTGCCGCTCTCGTATTATACGTTCGGCGGCTGGAAGCGCTCGGGCTTCGGCGATCTCAACCAGCACGGACCGGATGCGGTGCGCTTTTACACCAAGACCAAGACGGTGACCTCGCGCTGGCCCTCCGGCACCAAGGAAGGCGCCGAGTTCGTCATTCCGACGATGAAATGAGCGGCCTCGCGCTTCGCGGTCGATCACCCTCTCCCCTTTAGGAGGAGGATGACGAGCCCGCCAAAGCGAGCGAGCCGGGTGAGAGGTTCTCTTTTCCGGCGCAGACCAAGTAGGAGTCACCAACAAAGGGACGTCATGGCCGAGTACCAGCTCTATTGCTTCGCGCAATCCGGCAACGCTTACCGCTGTGCGCTCATGCTCAGCCTGATCCGCGCCGACTGGGAACCCGTGTGGGTCGATTTCTTCGGCAAGGGCGAGCCGCGCACGCCGCAATACCGCGGCAATATGAACGAAATGGGCGAGGTGCCGGTCCTCGCGCATCAGGGCAAGAAGCTCAGCCAGTCCGGGGTGATCCTGACCTACCTCGCCGACCGGTCGGGACAATTCCGTCCCGAGGGCGAGGAAGCGCGGCTCGAGGCGTTGCGCTGGATCATCTTCGACAATCAGAAGGTCAACGGCTTTCTCGGGCCCTATCGCTTCTTGCGGTGTTTTGCCAAGCCGCCGGGCGACCCGGCCGTGCTCGCGTTCCTCAAGGGCCGCATCGACAATACCGTCGCCATTCTCGACAAGCGCCTGGCGAGTGCGCCTTTCATCCTCGGTGCGCGACCGACCATCGCCGATATCTCACTGGTTGCTTATCTCTACTATCCGGCCGAGGAGTTCGGCTTCGACATCCCCGCGCAGCACAAGAACATCGCGGTTTGGCTCGACCGCATCAAGGCGCTGCCGGGCTGGAAGCACCCTTATGATCTCATGCCGGGGCACCCGCTGCCGGACCGATGAGCGACTGAACGGCGGCTAACACGCGCTCGGTCTGCTGCGGCGCGACCATGGATTAGGCAACCGCGCGCAAGGTGTGTCACCCGCCGTGTTGCATCGTTGAAAAAAGCGCCGATCGATCTCGCGTCAATTGAGCCGGGCGCGACGATTCGAGTCGGGGGCTTGTCCCCCATGTCCGGGCAACACCGTGGGCCCCTCGTTGTGCGCATGAGGCTGCGCGGCTGCGCCCGCCGCCGCAGCTCCCGCGCTTGCCGCGTCCTTGCGCTCATGGCGGCGATAGGACAGGTAGCCGAACGGAAGGCTCGCCAAAAAACACACGGTGCCGATCGTGAGCACCACCCACGGGTAGGAAATCAGCAGCGCGAAGAACAGCACCACCATGACGAAGACCGGCAGCACCATCTCGGGCGCAATCCGCTTGCCGACGCGCTTGCCGGAGAAGACCGGCAGCCGGGAGACCATCAGCATGGCGATGCCGAAGGTGTAGACGAACGTCAGCGAGGCCGTACCGGGCAGGCGCGGCACGCCGAGGAAATAAACGTAGATCGGCAGCAGGACGGTGATGGCGCCGGCCGGCGCCGGCACACCCATGAAGAACTTTGCCGCCCAGGCCGGCTTGTTTGGGTCCTCGACCATGACGTTGAAGCGCGCGAGCCGCAGCCCCGTCGAGATCGCAAACACCAGCCCGGCGATCCAACCCAGATTGCCGAGCTCCCGCAGGCCCCAGAAGTAAAGCATCAGCGCCGGCGCGACACCGAAATTGACGAAGTCGGCGAGGCTGTCGAGCTCGGCGCCGAAGCGCGAGGTGCCCTTGAGCATGCGCGCGACGCGGCCATCGATGCCGTCGAGCAGCGCGGCGAAAACGATGGCGGCGACCGCCCATTCGAGCTTGTCCTCGAGCGCAAGCCGGATCGCGGTCAGTCCCGCGCACAGCGCGAGCAGTGTGATCAGGTTCGGCACCAGCGTGCGTACCGGAATGAGACGGAAGCGCCCGCGCTGGCGCGGGAACGGGCCACGGTCGAAGGGCGAGAACGGCATGGCGCAAATCATAGCGCAGCGTTTGCGGCTCTGCCAGCGTCGCCGCGATTAACCATTGCCGATTAATAGCTTAATCGACGCGGAAGCCGCGCTGCGCCTCGCCGGCGGCAAGATCGGCAATCACCGTCTCGCCGGCAATCGCCGTCTGGCCCTCGGCGACCAGCGCCCGCGCACCCGCGGGCAGATAGACGTCGACCCGCGAGCCGAAGCGGATCATGCCGATGCGCTCGCCGGCGGCGACGGTTGCGCCTTCGCGCACGAAAGAGACGATGCGGCGCGCCACCAGGCCCGCGATCTGCACCACGGCGATGCGCCCTGCGTCGCTGGCGATGAGCAGGCTGTTGCGCTCGTTGCTCTCGCTCGCTTTGTCGAGGTCGGCGCTCACGAAGGCGCCGGCGTGATAGATGATGCGCTCGATCTTGCCGGCGAGCGGGCTGCGGTTGACGTGACAATCGAACACGCTCATGAAGATCGACACCCGCGGCAGCGGCCGCTCGCCCAATCCGAACTCCTTCGGCGGTACCGCGTCGATGACCCGGCTCACCCGCCCGTCCGCGGGAGCGACCACGATGCCTTCGCGCAGCGGCGTCACGCGGGCGGGATCGCGGAAGAAATAGGCGCACCAGATCGTCGCCACGAGCCCAAGCCAGCCGAGCGGCGGCCAGACCCAGAACGCCAGCAGGGTCACCACGGCGAAGATGCCGATGAAGGGGAGCCCCTCGCGATGCACCGGCGCGAGTTGGGAGCGGATGGAGGCGAGAACCGACATCATCATTCCGCCGCGTCGGCGCGTTCGATCGGAGGGCCGGAGAGCTCTTTGTCGATCGGCAGATCGGGTTCTTCCAGCTCCGGCGGATTGCGGTTGGGCGCGGCGACCTCGTCGTCGACCAACGCGAGCTTCTCGCGCGCCGCCGCGGCCTCGCGCTGACGGTTCCACATACTGGCATAGAGGCCGCCGCTCGCGAGGAGCTGGTGATGGGTGCCGCGCTCGACGATCGTCCCTTCATCGAGCACGATGATGTTGTCCGCTTCGACGATGGTCGAGAGCCGATGCGCGATGACGAGCGTGGTGCGGTTCTGCGATACCCGTTCGAGCGCGTCGTGGATGTCCTTCTCGGTGTGACTATCGAGCGCGGAAGTGGCCTCGTCGAGCACCAGGATAGGCGGCGCTTTGAGGATCGTGCGAGCGATGGCGACGCGCTGCTTCTCGCCGCCGGAGAGCTTCAGGCCGCGCTCGCCCACCTCGGTGTCGTAGCCCTTGGGCGAGAGGCGGATGAAGCCGTCGATTTGCGCGAGCCGCGCCGCCTCCTCGACCTCCGCATCGCTCGCCTGCCAGCGGCCGTAGCGGATATTGTAGCGGATGGTGTCGTTGAACAGCACCGTGTCCTGCGGCACGATGCCGATCGCCGAGCGCAGCGATGTCTGCGTGACGTCGCGGATGTCCTGGCCGTCGATCAGAATGCGGCCGCCGCTGACCTCGTAGAAGCGGAACAGCAGGCGTGAGAGGGTGGATTTGCCGGCGCCGGAGGGACCGACCACCGCCACCCGATGTCCGGCGGGGACCTCGAAACTCACCCCTTTGAGGATCTGCCGGCCGGGATCATAGGCGAAGGAGACGTTCTCGAACCGGATCGCCCCGCGCTTGATCGCGAGCGGCTTGGCGCCGGGCTTCTCCTCGATCTCCGGATCGCGCGCGAGGATCGCGAACATCCGCTCGATATCGATCACCGCCTGCTTGATCTCGCGATAGACCATGCCCATGAAATTGAGCGGCTGGTAGAGCTGGATCATCATGGCGTTGATCATGACGAAGTCGCCGACGGTATTGGTGCCCTGTTTGATGCCGTAGGCGCACATCACCATGACGGCGGCGAGCCCGATCGTGAAAATCGTCGCTTGGCCGGCGTTGAGGACAGAGAGCGATACGTAGGCCTGGACGCTCGCTTCCTCGTAACGCGCCATCGAATGGTCGTAGCGGGCGGCTTCGCGCTCTTCGGCGACGAAATATTTCACCGTCTCGTAGTTGAGCAGCGAATCGATCGCCTTGACGTTGGCGTCGGTGTCGCTGTCGTTCATCCGCCGGCGAATGTTGATGCGCCACTCGGTCGCCTGGTAGGTGAACGCCGTATACAGCGCCACGAGGCCCAGGATGACGGCGACGTATCGCCAATCGAACTGATAGAGCAGGACGACGAGTATCAGCGCCAGCTCGATGATGGTCGGTACGAGCTGCATGATCACCATGCGCACAATGGTCTCGATGGCGTTGCGTCCGCGTTCCAGCACGCGGGTCAAGCCGCCGGTCTTGCGCTCGAGATGGAAGCGCAGCGAGAGCTGGTGCATGTGCTCGAACGTGCGGTAGGCGAGCCGGCGCACGGCGTTCATCGCGACCTGGGCGAAGATGCCGTCGCGCATCTGCGTGAGCACCGCCATGAGGACGCGCATCCCGCCGTAGGCGATAGTCAGCGTGACCGGCGCCGCGAGCGCCCAGACCAGCCATGCGGAGGGCGCGACCGGCGCAGTCCCCTCCCCGGCGAGCGCGTCGGTCGCCCATTTGAAGGTGAACGGCACGGTGATGGTGGCAAGCTTGGCGACCAGCAACAACACCATCGCCGCGGCGACGCGCAGCTTGAGATCGCGGCGGTCCGCCGGCCAGATGTAGGGCCACAGCCCGCGCATGATCGCGAGCAGCGAGGCCTCGCCCTCGGCGGAGACCTCGCGCTTCAATGCCTCGCTCGAACGCGGAGAAGAATCCATTCTCGCATACCGGCCGCAACGATGGGCCGCACGCGCGGCCCCGTCGAACCCCTCTCATATAGAGCCTTTCCGCGGCGCAATCACCCCGACGGGGGAAAATCCCCGCCACGCCACCTGCGCCTTGACGACTTGCGCCGGCCGCGCCAAATCCTTTGCCCATGAGCACGATCAAATCGATTTGCGTGTACTGCGCTTCCGGACCCGGCAACAATCCTGCGTTCATGGATGCGGCGAAGACGTTCGGCCGCATCCTCGCCGAGAATGGCATCCGCCTGGTTTATGGCGGCGGTTCGGTCGGGCTGATGGGCGCGCTCGCCGAATCGGTCCTCGACCATGGCGGCGCGGTGACCGGGGTCATTCCCGATTTCCTGGTCAACCGCGAGCACATGCTGGTGAGCGTGCAGGAGCGGTTGATCACCCGCGACATGCACGAGCGCAAGCGGCTAATGTTCGAGCGCGCGGACGCATTCGTCGCGCTTCCCGGCGGGGTGGGAACGCTGGAGGAACTGGTCGAGCAGCTGACCTGGGCGCAGCTCGGCCGGCACAAGAAGCCGATCCTGGCCCTCAACGTCGCGCACTTCTGGGATCCGCTCTGCGCCTTGCTCGAACAGATGGTAAAGCTCGACTTCATCCGCGCCAACCTGCCGGTTACGCTGCTAGTGGCCGACCGCGTGGAGGAGATCTTGCCGAAGCTGCTCGCCGCGGCGCCCGAATTTCAGCCGAGCGCATGTAACGCGGCCGCGCGGTCCGCGCCCTCATCCTGAGGAGCGCGTCGACAAAGAGAGACGCCCGACAACCGGACTCGCGTGGCGCGCGTCTCGAAGGATGGGGGCGGGCGGCCTCATACTTCGAGACGCATCGCAGCGCCCTCAGTTGGCCAGTTGGGCAAGCTTGTCTGCGCTGCGATGCTCCTCAGCATGAGGCACGCGAGAAGCACCAAAAATTACAACTGACCTTTCAGAAACGTCACCGCCTCGACGCGATTGCCGTCGAGATCGCGAATGAAGGCGGCGTAATAGCCTTCGCCGTGTTGCGGCCGCAGCCCCGGCGCGCCGTCGCAGCGGCCGCCCGCGGCAACCGCTGCGGCGTGAAACGCGTCGACCAATTCGCTCGTGCGCACGCGCAGCGCCGCATGCGCACCGCTATCAGCGTCGATCGGTGCCAAGCTCGCGCGCAGATTGAGCCAGAATTCGGGATAGCTTTTGCCGAAGCCGATGGTGCGCGGGCGAACGACGAGCTTTTGGTAGCCGATGGCGCCCAGCACCGCCTGGTAGAAATGTGCCGCGGCGTCGAGATCGCGAACTGCGACGGAGATGTGATCAATCATGCGCCGGAACGCACGAGCTTATAAACGATCGAGTCCATCAGCGCCTGAAACGAGGCGTCGATGATGTTGGGTGAGACGCCGACGGTGGTCCAGCGTTCGCCGGTCTCGTCTTGGCTTTCGATGAGCACACGGGTCACCGCCTCGGTGCCGCCGTTGAGAATGCGCACGCGATAATCGGTGAGCTCGAGCCCGCTGATGTAGCTCTGATACTTGCCCAGGTCCTTGCGCAGCGCGAGATCGAGCGCGTTGACCGGGCCGTTGCCTTCCGCCGCCGAAATCAAGTGCTCGCCGTCGACCTTGACCTTCACCACCGCCAACGACACGGTCACGCGCTGCCCGAGCGCGTTGTCGCGCTGCTCCACGGTGACGTCGAACTTCTCGACGTCGAAATAGCTGGGCACCTTCCCGAGCACGCGCCGGGCCAAGAGCTCGAAGGAGGCGTCCGCCGCCTCGTAGGCATAGCCGATCGCCTCGCGCTCCTTCACCACCTCGAGCAGGCGGCCGATGCGGGGGTCCTCCCGGTCGACCTTGAGCCCGATGCGCTCGAGCTCGGCAAGCACGTTCGACTTACCGGCCTGATCCGAGACCAGGAGCTTGCGCCGGTTGCCGACCGTCTCGGGCGGCACGTGCTCGTAGGTCGCGGGCTCCTTCATGATGGCGGAGGCGTGAATGCCGGCCTTGGTCGCGAACGCGCTTTCGCCGACATAGGGGGCGTGCCGGTCGGGCGCGCGGTTGAGCATCTCGTCGAGCGTGCGCGAGGCATGCGCAAGGGTCTTGAGCTGCGCATCCGACACGCCGATCTCGAAGCGCTCGGCGAATTCGCCCTTGAGCTTCAGCGTCGGAATGATCGACACGAGATTGGCGTTGCCGCAGCGTTCGCCGAGCCCGTTGAGGGTGCCTTGGATCTGGCGCGCGCCGGCGCGCACCGCGGCGAGTGAGTTGGCGACCGCCTGCTCGGTATCGTTGTGGGCATGGATGGCGACGTGGCTCCCGGGGATGACCTTGACCACCTCGCCGACGATCCGCTCGACCTCGTGCGGCAGCGCGCCGCCGTTGGTATCGCAGAGCACCACCCAGCGTGCGCCTTCGTCGTAGGCGGCCTTGGCGCAGGCGAGCGCGAAGCGGGCATCCGCCTTGTATCCGTCGAAGAAATGCTCGCAGTCGAGCAGCACCTCGCGGTTCTTGCGCACGGCCGCGCGTACGCTGTCGCGGATCGAAGCGAGATTCTCCTCCGCGCTCGTCTCGAGCGCGACCCGCACGTGGTAATCCCAGGACTTCGCCACGAAGCAGATGGCGTCCGCCTTGGCCTCGAGCAGCGCCGCGAGGCCGGGATCGTTCGAGGTGGAGCGGCCGGGGCGGCGCGTCATGCCGAAGGCGGTGAAGGTCGCGCGCAATCCTCGCTCCTCGGCGAACAATTGCGTGTCGGTCGGGTTCGCGCCGGGATAGCCGGCCTCGATATAGTCGATGCCGAGCTCGTCCAGCATCCGCGCGATGGCGAGCTTGTCGTTGAGGGTGAAATCGACGCCGTTGGTCTGCGCGCCGTCGCGCAGCGTGGTGTCGAAGAGGTAGAGGCGTTCGCGGGCCATGACTTATTACTTACTACGATATGGCTCACCACAGATAATAGTTCAGCACCAGCGCGACCGCGACGACGATGGCGACAATCGCGATCACAACGTGGTGGCGCTGGAAGCCTGCGAGTGGCGGTTGGGGCCGGTTCATTGCGGGCGCTCCTTGGCGGCAAGCCGCTTTTCCATGGTCGTATTGGCCAACCATTCGCCGCCGAGTTCAATCGTGTTGCGCTGCGTCGGCACGAAACCCCGGCGGCGGAAGAAATCCTGCGCGCTGTCACTCACGTCCGCGGTCAAACGCTGCGCGCCGCGGGCGGTAGCGAGCTTCTCCAGCGCATCGATGAGCATCGTGCCCACGCCTTGGCGCGCGGCGGCGGGATGGACGTAAAGCATGTCGACGCGCTCCGTTTCGGCGAGCGAAGCAAATCCGACCGGCGAGCCGTCGATCGTGCCGAGCAACGTCAGCGCGCCGGCGAGGCGCGCGGCGAAGGCGCCCGCATCGTCCGCGGTCGCCGCCCAGGCCTCCTGCTGCGCTTCGCTATAGTCGTCGCCGGTGAGCTCGGCGATGCTGGCGCGAAAAATTTCCGCAAGCAGCGGCGCGTCCGCCGGCAGGAACGGCCGCAGCGCCGGTTTCGGCTTTGCGCCTACGGTCATCTTGGCGCCTCCTCGCCGATCAAGCCCCCCTCACCCGCCTCGCGGCTTCGCCGCTCGGCACCCTCTCCCGCAAGGGGAGAGGGTTTCGGAGTGCGCGGCGCCGTCATCGTTTCACCTTCCACGTCGTGGTGCCGCCCTTGTGGTCCTCGAGTTCGATGCCCGTCGCCTTGAGCTCGTCGCGGATGCGGTCGGCCTCCTTGAAGTTTTTTTCTCTGCGCGCGGCATTGCGCGCGTCGATCAGCGTATCAATGCGACCGGGATCAGCAACCACCTGATCATTGAGCTTCGTTAGCCATGCGAAGAAATTCTGTTGCACAAACCCAAGAAAAGAAAGTGTGTTGCCTAGCTCGACCGCAGCCTCTCCATGCTGAGGCTGGGATATTTGCTTTCTGACGGCGTGTAACTCCGCAATCATTCTTGGCGTGTTCAAATCATCCAAGAGGGCATCGACGACGCCCTGGTTTGGCGGGCCGTTTCGACCGGGAGCAGCTGCGCGGAACCAATCATCCAGCGTGTGAAAAGCCAACTCGAGTCCGTTCACCGTCCAGTCGATAGGCTGCCGGTAATGAGTTTGCAGCATGGCGAGCCGCAACACGTCCCCTGACCAAGCTCGGCCACCGAACGTGTCGGTCATCAGCAAGTCGCTAATCGTGATGAAGTTGCCCTCGGACTTCGCCATCTTGCGGCCTTCGACCTGCAGAAAGCCGTTGTGCATCCAGAAATTTGCCATCGCCGGCGTGTGGAAGGCGCAACGCGTCTGCGCGATCTCGTTCTCGTGGTGCGGAAACACGAGATCGATGCCGCCGCCGTGGATGTCAAACTGATGCGGATGAGCGAGCCCGCGTTCCGACAGGCGTGAACGCGCGTCGGTCCAAAGCCATCGGTCCGCCATCGCCGAGCACTCGATGTGCCAGCCCGGCCGGCCGGGCGTCGCGATCCCGCACGGCGAGGGCCAGGCCGGTTCGCCCGGTTTCGAGGGTTTCCACAGCACGAAATCCATCGCGTCGCGCTTATAGGGCGCGACCTCGACGCGGGCTCCGGCGATCATCTCGTCGAGCGAGCGTTTGGAGAGCTTGCCATAGTCCGCCATCGCGGCGACGCGAAACAGCACATGCTCGTCGGCGACATAGGCGCAGCCTTCGGCGACGAGGCGCTCGATCACCGCCTTCATGTCTTCGATATGCTCGGTCGCGCGCGGCTCCGCCGTCGGGGGCAAGCAGCCCAACGCGGCCACGTCCGCGTGAAACTGCTTGTCGGTCTTCTCCGTCACGCGGCGGATCGCCTCGTTCAGCGGCAGATCCGGATATTCCTCCGCGGCGCGCGCGTTGATCTTGTCGTCCACGTCGGTGATGTTGCGCACATAGGTGACGTGGTCGGCGCCGTAGAGGTGGCGCAGCAGGCGGAACAAGATGTCGAAGACGATGACCGGGCGCGCGTTACCGATATGCGCGAAGTCATAAACCGTCGGCCCGCACACATACATGCGCACCCGCGCCGGATCGAGCGGCGTGAAAACGCGCTTCTCCCGCGTCAGCGTATCGTAGAGGGCAAGCTCCATCGCATCACAATCTCGTCCCACGCCGGCGGCGAAGGAAAATGGCCGCCACGGCCTCGCTGGCCGGGCGTCCCAACATCTCGGGTGAGGAGAAAAGACGGCCGCAGCCAGCGTAGGTCGCTAGCGGATAATCTCCCGGCAAATGCCGTAGATGGGATTAAGGCCGTTCATCGCGGCGGAGCATGGGCAAGCGCGCCGGGCGCGTCAAGGCCCCGCCGGTCCGTCGGCGGCCAGGCCAATACCGCTAAGTCTCACGTCCTGAAAGCCTTTCCGGCTGCCCCAAGATCGCCGGGAACTGTGGCTTTCATGTCATAGCAACCACGGGGCAAGGCCGCTACACCAGTCGCAACCGCAGGGAAGGCCTCAGGTTAGGGACGCCTTAAGGCTTTTCCACGCAGGATCGGGGTCCCCGGATCAGGGGAAGGGGGAGTGTCAGGGATGCGGTATGGGTTCGCCGCGCTCGTGCTCGCGGTCGGCGTCTACGCCACCGCGGCGCAGGCTGAAAAGCGTACATTCATCATTGCCAACAATTCCGACGGCTACGGCGTCGATCGCTGTCTCGCCACCGGCGCGACGTGCGGCACGGCGGTTGCCACCGCCTACTGCCAATCCCGCGACTACATGCAGGCCGCGTCGTTTCGCCGGGTCGAGCGCGCGGAGATCGCCGACGGGGAGCCGGCGACCACCGGCACCTCGGTGCGGCAGGAATTCGTCGCCATCGAGTGCCTGCGCTAGGCCGCCCGCGGGATCGCCGCACCGGCATGCGTCTTCCGCCGGCAAGCGTTGGCGCCGCATTTTCCTGTTGACTCGTGTAACAAGAATCTTCGAGGAAAGCGTATTCGCCGAAATTGCGCCAACCCGGGTAGCAGCCCGGGCTTTTTGTTGCGTTCGTTAGCACCGGCACGCGCCACGCACCTTGCGGGACCAGCCGAAAGCACCGCGGCGCCTGCGCCGGACCTGGACCAACCTCTGGCTGTAGGAAACGGTCGCCCGCGCGACGCCCCTGTTTCCGGCCTGTTCTTTACAGGGAGCCGCGCAAGCCTAACGTGTACCGCCTCGGCACCTGGCCTGCCTTGCGTTGCGCGGACAGCGATCTTCCGCCAATGTTCGGGGCGGGATCAGGCCTTAAGCCGACCGCCGCATACGGGCGCGGGTGATGACGAACTCCGGTCCAGTCCGAGACAACGCGGCGCATGTCGATGCGGCGCAGGCGGAGGCGCCGCTGCTCAAGCTTGAGGATTTTCACAGGCGCTCACGCGCGTTTACGGCCGCCACGGTATTGGAATACCTGAGTGGCGCGTCCTCGTCACACTCGGCGAGAACGGCGTCATGACCGGCAAGGCCGTCGGCGCCCACACCCACATGCACAAGACCAAGGTCTCGCGCGCCGTGGCGCAGCTCGAGCAACGCAAGTTTCTCAGCCGGCGCGCCAATCGCGCGGACTTGCGGGAGTCATTTCTGTCGCTGACGCCGGCCGGCCGCACGGTCTACGAGGAGCTCGCCCCCAGCGCGCTCGCGTTCATGGACCGCCTCGCCGAAGTGGTCGCACCCGGCGACCGCCCCGCCTTCGACCGCGCCATGAAGCAGCTGACCACGCGCTCGGCCGAGCTCGTCGCCGAAATCGAAAGCGGCGAGACTGGGGGCAAGTTTTGACCTCGCGTTAGACGCCCGAAACATCGCCCTGATAAGGAGGAGACGTGCAGCTCTATACCTATTTTCGTTCGTCGGCAGCCTACCGGGTGCGCATCGCGCTCAATCTCAAAGATTTGCCGGCCGAGATGGTGCCGATCCATCTGCAAAAGGAAGGCGGGCTCAACAGGAAGCCGGAGTACCGCGCGGTCAACCCGCAGATGCGGGTGCCGGCGTTGCGGCTCGATTCCGGAGACGTGCTCACCCAGTCGCTCGCGATCATCGAATATCTCGAGGACGTGGTTCCTGAGCCGCCGCTGTTGCCGCGCGATCCGGTCGAGCGGGCGAAGGTGCGCGCGCTGGCGCAGCTGCGTTACCTAAAGAACGCACTCGGGCAGGACCAAGCCAAAATCGACGAGTGGTATCATCATTGGATTCTCGAGGGCTTCGCCGCGCTGGAGACCATGGTACGTCCCGCACCTTATGCGTACGGCGACGCAGTGACGCTGGTGGATACTTGCCTGGTGCCACAGGTCTACAACGCGCGGCGGCTGAAGGTCCCGCTCGATCGGTTTCCCAAGCTTGTCGCGATCGATGCAGCCTGCGCGAAACTTGCCGCTTTCGATCGGGCGCGGCCAGAGAACCAACCCGACGCGGAGTGATCCGATGTACGTCAGGTGCTGCCCTCCCGTCATCCATCCGTAAGCCCTGACGCCTAGAGCGAAATGAGATTAAGTCGAAATCGTCATGCCCGCGCTTGGCGCGGGCACAAAGACGTGGATGGCCGGGCGTAAGCGCGTTCACGCGCGTCTTCCGACGCGCTATGCCCGGCCATGACGCAAAAAGGCGTAGAAAACTCCCCCGTGGCACCCAAAAATCTCGTTCGCGTCGTCCTCTGGATGACTGGCGCACTGGTATCGTTTTCGGCCATGGCGGTGTCGGTACGGGACCTCGGCACCACGCTGGGGGTGATGGAGATTCTCGCCTTGCGCGCGGCTCTCGGCCTCCTCGTCATGGCCACGCTGGCCGGACTGCGCGCCGAGCTGCGCGCAACGATCAACTGCCGCCACATTCGGCTGCACCTCTTTCGCAATACCGTCCACGTCGGATCGTCATACCTGTGGGCGATGAGCCTCCTGCTCATCCCGTTGGCGATGACGTTTGCGCTCGAGTTCTCCACGCCGGCGTGGACGCTGCTGCTCGCGTCCCCGATCCTAGGCGAGCGACTAACCGCGAGCCGGATCGGCGCCGTCGTGTTAGGCCTTCTCGGCGTGCTGGTCATTCTGCGGCCGGGTCTGGCGACGTTTCAGCCGGGAGCACTGCTCGCCCTCACGGCGGCGTTCGGATTGGCCGTCACGCTGATCGCCACGAAGAAGCTCACGCGCACGGACAGCACCTTCGCGATCCTGTTCTGGATGATGCTCATCCAGCTGCCTATTGCGCTCCTCTTCTCCGAGCCGCTGTTCGTGACCAAGCTCACGCAGGCGCAGGCGCCGGCCGTGATCGGCATCGGCGTCGCCGGCCTCGTCTCGCACTATTGCCTGACCAATGCGTTCCGGGCGGGCGACGCGGGCGTGGTGGTGCCGCTCGATTTCATGCGCATCCCGCTGATCGCAGTGGTCGGCTGGTGGCTCTACGGCGAGTCGCTCGACGTCTTCGTGTTTCTCGGCGCGGGCCTGATCGTCACCGGCATCCTCTGGAACCTGCGCAGCGAGGCCGGGCGAGCGACGAAGCCGTAGCTCTAGCTCTTTGTGCCGATGAGATCGATCTCGACCAGCGTATCCGCCACCAACAGGCCCGTGCAGCCGATCGTGGTGCGCGGCGGCGGCTGCTTGAAGTAGCGTTTCCACACCGTGTCGAAGCCATGGAAGTTCTTGAGGTCGGTGAGAAACACCTGCGCCTTGACCACTTGATCGAGCGAGGAGCCCGCCGCCTCGAAGGTCTTTTTCAGATTGTCGAGGACGTATGCGGTCTGCAGTTCAATATCCGAGCCGTAGAACGGAAAGCCCTTCTGCTTTCGCGCCTCCGGCGGCACGCCGGTGCGATAATCGCTCGCGATCTGACCGGCGGCGAAAACATGGCTGCCGAAGGTGAAGCCCTCGCTGTAGTGCGCGAGCGGCCGCGGCGCTGCCGATTTGACGACCTCGTGCTTGCGACCGGAGCCTGACCGATAACCGATCAGGTCTATTTCCACGAGCGTGTCTGCAACCAGCAACCCCGTGCAGCCGATGGTGGTGCGCGGCGGCGGGACCTTGAAATAGCGCTTCCACACCGAATCGAAGCCGTGGAAGTGATCGAGGTCGGTGAGAAACACCTGCGCCTTGAGCACCTGGTCGAGCGAGGAGCCGGCGGCCTCGAAAGTCTTTTTCAGATTCTCGAGGATGTATGCGGTCTGCAACTCGATATCCGAGCCGTAGAACGGAAAACCCGTCCCCTTGCGCGCTTCCGGCGGAACCCCGGTCTTGAAATCGCTGGCGAGCTGGCCTGCCGCGAACACCAGGTCGCCAACCGTGAACGCCTCGTTGTAATTGGCGAGCGGGCGCGGAATGGACGAGGTAACGACGTCGTGCTTGAGCCCGCTGCGCGGCACGTAGCCGATGAGATCGATCTCGACCAGCGTACCCGCTACCAGCAGTCCCGTGCAGCCGATGGTGGTGCGCGGCGGCGGGACCTTGAAGTAGCGCTTCCACACCGTATCGAAGCCATGGAAGTTGGCGAGGTCGGTGAGAAACACCTGCGCCTTGACCACATGATCGAGCGAGCTGCCCGCCGCCTCGAACGTCCTTTTCAGATTTTCCAGGACGTAGGTCGTCTGCAGCTCGATGTCGGAGCCGTAGAACGGAAACCCCTCCTGCTTCCGCGCTTCCGGCGGTATGCCGGTCTTGAAGTCGCTCGCCAGTTGACCGGCGGCGAACACGAGATCGCCGACGACGAACGCCTCGTTATAGTTGGCGAGCGGGCGCGGAGCGCCCGATTTGACTACCTTGATCGTCACGTTTGCCCCCGTCAGTTGCGCGCGTCGGTCTCTTTGACGTCGACGATCCGCACCATGTGGGTGACCAGGGTCGGATCGCCTTTTTGATCGAACTTGAACGGCCCGCGCACGCTCTGATAGTCGGTCTGGCGCATTGCGTTGCGCACCGCGGTGCGGTCGTCGCTTTTGGCACGCTCGATCGCCGCAAGGGCAATATTGATGGCGTCAAACGCCTGGGCGTGAACGTAGTCCGGGGGCTTGTTGTAGGTCTTGCGCACCAACGCGATGAAAGCTTGCGCGGCCGGTAGGTTCGCGGACGTCGCCGGACTGAAGTGCGTGGGATAAATCACGCCGTTGGCCGCCTCCTTCGCCAAGTCGAGAAACGCCGGTGCTGCAATGCCGTCGGAGCCGAACCGCGGCAGCTCCCAGCCCATCTGCTTGATCTGGCGATGGATGAGCGCGCCCTCGGTATAGCGCGACCATTCCACGATCGCATCGGGATTGGTCGAGCGAATTCGGGTCAACTGTCCGATGAAATCGAGGTCGCCACGCGAATAGCGCTCCTCCGCGGCCTCGAGGAACGCATCAAATCCGCCTTTGCCAAAATCGTCGTTTACATAGACAAACCCGAAGCGCCTGAGCTTCGGCATTTTTTCGTTGATGAACTCGACCATGTCGGCAACGAGCTTGCGGTCCGGCACCGCCGAGCGAAACACCCACTCGTTGCCTTGCGTTGTGATGCGCTGCGCGGTCCCGCTCACCACGATCTGCGGCAGCTCTTCCTCGCGAAAGACTTGCGCGGCCGCGAGGCTCGCCGGGCTGCTCACGCTGCCAATGGCGAGCGACACCTGGTCGCGCGTGGCGAAGCGGCGCGCCACCACGGCAGCCTCTTCGGGTTTGCCGGCGTCGTCGCCGATCACGATTTCGATCTGCCGGCCGAGCACGCCGCCGGCCGAATTCTTGAGGTTCGCCACCATCTCGACCGATTCGCGGATGCTCTGGCCCTGCGCCGCCGCATTCCCCGACATCGGCCCGAAGGCACCGACCTTGATCGGCTCGCGTGACTGCGCCCACAGCGTCGAGCGCGAGCCGGCGAGCGCCACAGCGCCCAGCCCGCCGCCGATAAATCTGCGTCGGTTCGTGGTCATGATCGATCTCCGGTGAAGCGGCATGCCCCTAAGCGGCAACGATATCCGAACAACATTGTTGGCGAAAGCTACGCCCGCTGGATGCACTCACTGGCTTCGCGCAACCCCCATGTGTGATGGTGCTTTCGCGCCGAGATAGCTTGCCCGCACGCGTTCATCGGCCAGAAGCTGCGCTCCGCTGCCGGTCATGGTGATCTGGCCCGTCTCCATGACGTAGGCACGGTCGGCAAGGCGCAACGCTAGGTTGGCATTTTGCTCGACCAGGAAGATGGTCACGCCGGACTCGCGGAACAGGCGGATGGAGCGCATCACCTCGTCCACCATGCGCGGGGCGAGCCCCAGCGACGGCTCGTCGAGCATGAGGAGCTTCGGCTGCGCCATCATGGCCCGACCGAAGGCGAGCATCTGCTGTTCGCCGCCCGAGAGCGTCCCCGCGAGCTGCCTTCGCCTTTCCGCCAGGCGCGGAAAGCGCGCGTAGACATCGCCCAGCATGTCGCGAACCTTCGCCCGATTGGCGACCAGGTAAGCCCCGACGCGGAGATTCTCCTCCACCGAAAGCTCGGGGAATACCCGCCGGCCTTCCGGCACCTGCACCAGTCCGAGTGCAACGATCGCATCCGCACTGCGGCCGGCAATCGGCCGTCCGTCGAACTCCGGACACCGTCTTCAGGGTCGTGCTCTTGCCCGCGCCGTTGGCGCCGATCAGCGTGACGATCTCGCCGCGCCGCACCTCGAGGCAAACGCCATGCAGGCAGGTGACGTCGTCGTAAGCCGCGACCACTCCGTCAAGCTTGAGCACGATCCGTCTCCCCTGCCCGGCCGAGATAAGCTTCAATGACGACCGGATCTTCCTGGATCTGCGCCGGCGTGCCGTGCGCGAGTCTGCGGCCGTAGTTGAGGACGGTGATTTCGTCGCTCACGCGCATGACGACATCCATGTGATGCTCGACCAGCACCACAGTCGTGCCGTCATCGCGGATGCGAGCGATCAGGTCGCTGACATGCGCTGCCTCGGTGACGTTGAGGCCCGCAGCCGGTTCATCGAGCAGCAACAGGGCCGGCCGCGCCACGATAGCGCGGGCGATTTCCAACAGACGCCGGTGTCCATATGCCAGCGAGTCGGCACGCGCCTGGGCGAGGCCGGCAAGCCCGACAAACTGCAACACTGCCATCGATCGATCGGTGATGCCACGCTCTTCGCGGCGATGCCGCGGCGTCGACAACACAGCATCGAAAAATCCGGCGTGCGTCTGCGCATGCAGGCCGATTGCAACGTTCTCCAGCGCAGTCATTTCGCCGAACAACTTCAAATTCTGAAACGTGCGGCGGATTCCCGCACGCGCGCGCTTGGCCGTCGAATGCCGGGTGATGTCGTCCGTGGCAAAGCGGAGGAACCCGCTGCTGACCCGATACACTCCCGCAATCAGGTTAAGCAGCGTCGTCTTGCCCGCTCCGTTGGGCCCGATCAGGCCGTGCACGCTGCCGCGCCGCACCGCAAGGTCAACGGCATCAACGGCCAAGAGGCCGCCGAAGCGCCGCGTCACGGCGCGCACCTCCAGCAGCCCCTCGCCATGCGTGGCGGCGCTCATGGCGCGGCTTTCCGGGATGCGGTCGGCTTGAGGATGAGCCGCATCGCCAATGCGTGCAAACGCCGCCCCAAGGTCGCAGCGAGCGCGGCGAGCCCCCCTTCGCCGAACAGCATGGTCGCGATGAGTATCGCGCCGAAGACCAGCATTCGATAGTCGCCGATCGCGCGCAAATACTCCGGCAAGCCGACGACCACCGCCGCGCCGAGGATGGCGCCTGCGAGACTGCCGACGCCTCCTATCACCACCATGATGAGAATTTCGATCGATTTCCAGAACGTGAAGTCGTTCGGGGCGAGATAGCGCACCTCGTGCGCGTAGAGCGAGCCGGCGAGCCCGGCGACAAAGGCGGCGATGACAAAGCATTCGCTCTTGAGCAGCGTCACGCGGATGCCGCTGGCGCGCGCCGCATCGGCGTCCTGGCGGATGGCGTTGATCGCGCGGCCGAAGCGTGAGCCTTCGATGCGCGCGAAGACAAAATACACGATCGCCCCAACGCCGACATTGAGGTAGTAGCTCGACCTCGCATCCCGCAGGACGTATCCGAACAGCTCCGCGCGCGGAATGCCGATGAAGCCGTAAGAGCCGCCGGTCAGCCATTCTTCGTTCTTGATGAACAGATAGACGATGATCGAGAAGCCGAGCGTGGCGACGGCAAGGTACGCCCCGGTGAGCCTCGTTATCGGCACCATCAGCAAACTGGCGATGGCCGCAGCGATGCCGGCGCCGATAAGGGCGAGAGGAAACGGCACCCCCAGCTTCGCGGTCAGGAAGGCCGATGTGTATGCGCCGATCCCGTAGAACGCCGCCTGGCCGATGGAGAGCTGTCCCGAATAGCCGAGCAGCACCTGCAATCCCATCGCGGCGATCGAGGCGATCGCAATCAGGCTGAGAACATGCAGCGCGAACTTGTCGGGCTCGATCCAGGGCAGCGCGATCAGCGCCGCCATCGCCAGCAGCGCGGCTGGGTGCACCGAACCGCGCCGGTGCGCACCTCGATGCGAGGAGGCGGTCACCTGCGCTTTTGCCACAGGCCGACCAGCCCTGACGGAAGAACCAGCAGAATGGCAATGAGCAAGATCATGCCGATCCCGTCTTTGTAGGCGGACGACAAAAAGACGGTGCTGAACGTCTCGATCAAGCCGAACAGGATCCCGCCGAGCATCGCCCCGGCAATGCTGCCGAGCCCGCCGAGCGTCGCGGCGACGAAGCCTTTCAACCCGGTGATGAACCCCATCTCGAAAAAGGCGAAGAACATGGACCCGAGCATGATGCCGGCCGCCCCGGCCATCATCCCGGAAATCGCAAACGTATACGCCATAATGCGCGTCAAGTTCGCGCCCATGAGTTGTGCCGCTTCATGATCCTGCGCCACCGCCTGCATGGCGAGCCCGGTCGGCGTGTGCTTGAGGAAAAGCTGCAGCGCACCCATGATGGCCACGCCCATGACCATGATCCAGAACAACTGCGGGGACATGCGCACGCCGCCGAAGTCATACGCCGTGGTGGCGAACAGCTCCGGAAAGCGCAGCGGCTCGGAGCCCCAGATGATGCGCGCGGCATTGATGCACAGAATAGACATGCCGACGGTGGCGGTGATGATGTTCATGATCGGGACACGTCGCCGCCGCAGGGTGCGGTAAACCGCGAGCTCCATGGCCACGGCGATCAGTCCCGAGGAGGCCATCCCCACGGCGATCACCACGGGAAGCGGCAGGGCCGGAAGCAACCACAGCGACGTGAGCCCGCACATTGAGCCCAGCATCATCACTTCGCCCTGCGCGAAGTGAATGATGTTGGTTGCGCGCATGATCATCGCGAAGCCAAGCGCGATGAGGCTATAGACGCAGCCGATCGCAAGGCCACCGACAACGAGGTCGATCAATTGGGAGAGGCTGAGAGCACCCATTGCATCCGCCTGGCGTGAAAGCTCGTGGCTCCCCGCAAACCGCAGAGCAAGAAGGCTAGTGTCCCGATTCCGAAGTTCGCATCATTGTGCTGCAGCCTCGTTTGCGAACTTCGGAATCGAAGGACACTAGCAACTTATTGATCTAGTGTGGCTTTGGTTCAGAAGTCCGCATTTCGGACTCGCTGCAAGAATGATGCGGACTTCTGAAACCGCCACACTAGTGCATCCAACTACCCGGTTCGAGTGGCCGACAGCCCGCCAGCAGCCCTGATTCGGTTGAGGCGCCCGCCTATCGGCCCAGCGTTTTCACACTTTGGTCACCATTCCGGCGCTTCCATCGCCGACAGTACGACATCGGGCCGGGGCTCCATGGCTAGCACAGCGAACCGAATAGTCTTGCGGGCAGCAGGGGCCGCCCTGCCCGTCCTCGTTTTATGCGCCGCGCCGGCCGCGGCGCAGTTCAGCTTTCCGTTTGGGGCGCCTGCGCCCAGTCCTCCTGCTCCAACTGCTCCCAATGCAGCCGCCGCCCCCAACGCGGGCGGGCGCAACCAGGCATGCCTACGGCTCGAAAGCCAGCTCGCCGCCATCGACCGTGGCGCAGGCATCGATCCCGCGAAGGCCGACCAGATCAAGCGCTACGAGGATGCCGCGGCAAAGCAGCAGGCCGAGGTCGACCGCCTCGGCCAACAGTCGCAGCGCCTCGGCTGCCAGGGCGGCGGCTTCTTCGCCCTGTTCAGCGGACAATCCCCGCAATGCGGGCCGCTCAACAACCAGATCCAGCAGATGCGCGCCAATCTCGACCGCACCCTGACCGAGATCCAGCGGCTGCAGGGTAACAGCGGCGAACGCGAGGGCCAGCGTCGCGGCATCCTGGTCGCGCTCGGGCAGAACGACTGCGGCCCGCAGTACCGGCAATACGTCACCGCCGGCCCGGGCGGCTTCTTCGACAACTTGTTCGGCGGCGGCGGCTATATCGCGCCCGCTCCCAATGCTCCCCCCGCCGGCACCTACCGGACGCTCTGCGTGCGCACCTGCGACGGCTACTATTTCCCGATTTCCTATTCGACGGTGCCGTCCAAGTTCACCGAGGACGAGCAGCTTTGCCGCCGTCAGTGCCCGGCCGCCGAGGTGGCTCTCTACAGCCATCGCAATCCCGGCGAGGATGTCTCGCGCGCGGTGTCGACCAGCGGCAGGCTCTACACGGATCTGCCCACCGCGTTCAGCTATCGCAAGCAGGTCAACTCGGCGTGCAATTGCCGCGCGCCCGGCCAGTCTTGGGCCGATGCGCTGCGGCAAGGCAGCGATGACACGATCGAGCGCGGCGACATCGTCGTCACCGAGGAGCGGGCGAAGCAACTCTCGCAGCCGCGCCTCGACGCGCAGGGTAAGCCGGCGAATGCGGGCCAGACCCCCGCCCGAGGCAAAGGCGCCGATGAGGTGACCAGCACGCCGCTTCCGGCGGCCGGCGCCGAGCAGCAGCCGCCCGCGCCCACCGAACAAAAGGGCGAGCAGGAGCCGGGCAAGCGCAAGGTCCGGGCGGTCGGGCCGACCTTCTATCCGGTGCGATAAAGCACACCGCGCAGACGCGTCGCTGGTCCGTCGCCGGTGAGCCATGACTATTGTCGAGATCAACTGCCGTGGCGACCGCCTGCTGCTAGCTGCGACGTGCAGCCGGCGTGATATTGCCCTCGACAACCGTGAGCGGGGTTAGAGCTTTTTGATGCCGGCGCGGGAAATGATGTCGGCAAACATCGGCACTTCCCGCGCGACGCGCGCCATGTGCTCCTTGCCGGGCTGGGCGGTCACATCGAACCCGGATACGGTGAGCTTCGCGCGCATATCCGGCCGCCGCAGAACCTCGAGCGCGACCTGCTCGAGCCTGGCGACGACGTCCGGCGGCGTCTTCGCCGGCGCCATCAGCGCGGTGTAGGTCTCGAACACGAAATCGGGATAGCCCGCTTCCACCATCGTCGGAATCTCGGGCAGATCGTGCCAACGGGTGCGACCGGTGACCGCGAGACCCTTGATGGTGCCGGCCTTGATGTGCGCATGCGCCGGCGCGAGCACACCGGAGCTGAGCTGCACGGTGCCGCTGAGCAAAGCCTTGAGCGCGTCGCCACCTCCCGCAAAAACAACGGTCGCCATCCCCTGCAGGCCTTCGCGCAGCTTCAGCACTTCCGCCTGCAGGTGCGGCGTCGTGCCGATCGGCGGTGTCGAGACGTTGAACTTGTCGGGATTGACCTTAGCGAGCGCGGCGAACTCCTTGACCGTGCCGACGCCCAGATCGGGCTTCACCGCGAATACGTGCGGCGAGACGGCGAGCTCGCAGATCGCGGTGAAGTCCTTCAACGGGTCGTACGGCAGCGTGTGATAGAGGCCGGGATTGACCGCGTAGGCGCTGGTCGACAGCAAAATGGTGTAGCCGTCCGGCTCCGCGCGCGCGACCAACCCCATCCCGATGTTGCCGCCGGCGCCGCCCTTGTTCTCCACGAAGACGGTCCCCCCCATCGCCTCCTGCATGGTCGCCGCCATGATGCGCGCAATGATGTCGGAAGGGCCTCCCGGGGTGTTCGCCACCACGATCTTGATCGGACGCTCGGGATAGGCCGCCCGCGCCGGGCGTGCCCGCATGATCGCGCCAACGCCGAGCAATCCGGCTGCCGCGACGAAGCGGCGCCGCGTCACCAATGGCCATTGTGCCATGCGTCTCATTCGATCCTCATTGGCTGCGCAAAGCGGATGCCCGGCGAAGACTAGCACCGTGCTTGGGTCATTCCGGTGCGACAAAGCGCGTGTGGGTCTTCTATGCAGCGCCGGCGTTCGGCGAGACGGTGCTGCAGCCGCCGGCGTCCGCTGGTGGAACCGTTCGCGCCCAACCTGGCTCACGCCTTGGCTGCCGTGAGCGTGTAGCGCTGATCCGCCGCCAGGCATTCCGCTTGCGGCAGGCCCAGCTCCTTGCGCACGATATTGGTGCCGAGCACCATCGCCACCATCTTGTAGCTGGCGTGCCGGCGGCCCATGCCCTCGCGTCCCATGCCGCAGTCCGATGAAATGATCAGCCGCTCCGGCGGAATATGCTTGAGCGCCTCGCGGATGAGCGCGGCGATCTCGTCCGGCCGCTCGACCTGCAGCGTGTGGTGATCGATCACGCCGATCACCACCTTCTTGTCCTTGATCACCTCGCCGATCGCCTTGAGATCGCCGGTGCCCGACGAGCGCGTCTCGAACGTGAGCGCGTCGGCCTCCACCTGGTTGAGCGCCTCGAGCGTCGGTTGATAGCTCTGCACCTCGGCGAAGATCCGCTGTTGCGAGGGGTTGCCCCAGCAGGTGTGGCACCACACCTCGGTCTTGCCGCGCAGCCCCTTTACGGTGTTGTTGAAGATCTTCACCAGGTCGGCGGTGTCGAGCTTGCCGAACGTCTTGCCGCGGGCCGGCACCATGTGGATCTGCGGCTCCTCCAGCTGGATGACGGGACAGCCGGCATCGGCCAACTCGTTGAGCTCCTCGTTGAGCGCGTTGCTGATCGCCCAGGTGCGCTCGACCGGATCCTTGTAGTGGTCGTCCTCGACCGAAACGGCGATCAATTCGGGCAGA
>VAZM01000442.1 GCA_005883135.1 Alphaproteobacteria bacterium | reverse complement strand
CGCTGAGAGCATTCTGGGGTGCCGTCTCGGCAACTCCGCGCTTTGACTTACACTCGCGACCGGATGACTAGTCACGCGGGGGCGAGACCAATGGAGACCAAGCCGCGTGAACTCGGCAGCCGGCGCGAATCATTTGCACATGTCTTGCTGGAGTCGATTCTTCTGTTCCGGTGGCTCGGCCCAGTAACGGATTGGTGGCATGACGGAATACCTCATTCGCTTTTTCGTAGGAGGACTTGCAGTTTCTGCCTTCGCTCTGTTGGGTGACCTGTTTCACCCGAAGAGCTTCGCCGGACTATTTGGCGCCGCCCCATCAGTTGCCCTGGCAACCCTCGCAATCGCTTTTTGGAATCGGGGTCCGGCCTATGCCGCCCTTGAAGGCCGCTCCATGATAATCGGGTCGCTCGCGCTGTTTCTCTACAGCGTTGTCGTTTGCCAACTCATGAAGCGCTTCGAGTTTCGTGCGTTGATGGCGACCTTGATGTCGCTGGTCGTTTGGTTCTCCGCCGCGCTCTGCGGAAAATGGCTGCTAATCGGGTAAGTCCATGAACGTCCGAATAAGGCCTTCAGCGCTGCGAGACACCCGATGGCACCAATATGCGATCCGGTTCGTCCTCGGCGGCTTGGCGACCGTCGGCACCGGGGCAATCGCGAGCTTATTCGGTCCTCAGACAGGTGGTCTCTTTCTGGCATTCCCGGCAATCTTTTGTGCTAGCGCCACGCTCATCGAAAAACACGAGCGCGAGCGCAAGGAAAGGGCAGGCGTTAGGGGCGCGCGTCGTGGCAAAGAAGCCGCAGCCCTCGACGCTGCCGGTGCCGCCCTGGGCAGTTTCGGGCTTCTTGTTTTTGGCGCCGCGATCTGGCTGCTGGCTCACGATTTTTCATGGTGGGCTTTACCCGTGGCCTCGGCGGCTTGGTGTGCCGTCTCTGTACTCTTATGGTCTATCCGCCGTCAGATATGGGGAGGCTTTCTCGCACATCATGAGCATCGGCTTGGCGCCCCACGAGGTAGGGCAGGTTCGAGATGATAAGGTTGCCGCCTTCAACCCAGACCGCCTCGGCGAGCTGACAGGTTCAGAAAACCTCGTGAGGCGAGCTGCTCGCGACGCGCGAGTGGAAAAGCTCGGATTGCTCACGCCGCATCAGGGCGGGACGGAACGACTTCGTTCCGCAGACGTTCCGTTCATTGGGGGTCGATAAGGCAAATCACGGAGGATTTTGGCCATGCCCCGCGAGTTGATCGAGCCGCACAAAGGCGACAAGCGTTATATGCGGCGCAAGAAGGGAAAGTTCACGGCGCGCCAGACTGACGTCGGCCGGTCGCTATCGGCTGATCGTCGGTCGAAGGCTAAGAGGGTTGTGAAGAAGGGCGAAGGAGATCGTGGCGACCAGCGTAGAAGCGCGAGGTAAGTACCGTACGTAGGCAAGGGTATGACCGATCAAACATCCGAACTGCTTGCGTTGGCCGCCCATGGCGGTGCCCACCTGCCTTCCGTCGAAGTCGACAGTTACAATGTCGAAATCCGGGATGATGAAGGATTCGTTGGCGATCGCATTACCAGAGCGGCCTTTTGTGACTTTATCGATGACCTGCGCAAGCTGTTGCGCAAGCATGGTGAAGATCCGCTAGGCGATGAACCGACCGATGATTTAAGCAAGAAAAAACTGGACAAGCTGCTCGCGGGAGAGCCGGAGGCGGCCGGCGTAGTGCAGGGCGCAATCGAAAACTTTGCGCATGAGGTTACGCTGGTGATCCGCCGCTTTACCAAGCTCAAGGCCTGGCAGCGGACCGAGCGCATTGCCGTGGGCGGGGGGCTTCGCGACAGCCGAGTGGGGGAACTGGTGGTCGCGCGCGCGGGCGTGATTCTCAAATCCGACGGCGTAGACATCGATCTAACGCCTATCCGAAATGATCCGGACGCGGCCGGCCTGATCGGCGCCGCGCATCTGGTGCCCTCCTGGGTGCTCCGGGGCCATGACGTGATTGTCGCCGTCGATGTCGGGGGAACCAGTTTCCGTGCCGGCATCATTGATCTCGATTTGAAGCGCGCATCGAATCTCGCAAAGGCGTCAGTGTGGAAATCCGATGAGTGGCGGTACGCCGACGACAAGCCTTCGCGCGACGAGGCGGTCGCAGGGTTGATCAAGATGGTGCAGAAGCTGGTCGCCCGCGCCGAGGATGAGAGATTACGGCTGGCTCCTTTCATCGGTATCGGGTGTCCCGGCCACATCAAGTCGAATGGCGGTATCGATCGGGGCGCTCAAAACCTTCCAGGCAATTGGCAGAGCGATAGTTTCAATCTTCCGGCCCGGTTGTGTCAGTCGATTCCGAAAATTGGCGGACAGGAGACGATGGCTCTGATCCACAACGACGCCGTCGTACAGGGTCTCAGCGAGGTCCCCTTCATGCAGGACGTGAGGAGGTGGGGAATCCTCACCATTGGAACCGGCCTGGGTAACGCGCGCTTTACCAATCACGCGCCAGCAGATGACTAAATGGTGCCCAACTAGCAACTAGATACGCTTCGGGCTCTCGCGCAGATCGCGAATGACGGCAACCCGCCGAACGGAGTCGTGCGTTGCGAGCTAAGGTGGTCGCCTTAACCGACGGTGTCCGCCAATTTTGCCGGCTCAGGCGCCCCCGACGTCGCGGGCAAATCCGATCGGGCCGGGGGGTAGGGACTCTCGCCGTATGTCCAAATCTTCTGGAACACGGTTTTCGATTTTTGCAATAGAACCACCGCAGGCTTCCCCTCCTTTCCGCTTTCATTCGCAAGGCGGATGGCAGCATCCATCGCTTCCCGTTGTACGGAGAAGAATTGATCCAAATCTCCAGATCTGATCGACCACTTGCCTTTGTACTTAAGCACGACGAATTGGATGGGCGCAGTCATCAATGAAGTCCACCGAACGCCCAGATGAGAAGGATGATCGGAAGGGGTATACCAATCAACCAGAGCAAAAGACCTCGACCCATCATCTCCTCCTATTTGCTAGTTTCTCGACGCAACATCCCTTGTGAGCTTAAGTTCCCTGCGCGCCAACAGGTTTCCTCGCCCTACAGTCGATCAGCACTTTTCGTCAGGCTACACTGTCCTATCCAAGGCCTGGGACTGGCCCCTTTACGGGCAAAGCGACGCGGCCTGATTTGAAAAGGGACCACTCACTGAGGCGGCCTACCGCTTCTTTGCTTTCGATTCCAACTCATCGCTCCAACTCGACCGCCATCTTCAGCCATTGCTCGGCGAGATGTTTCAGGACGGCCTTGAGTTGGGAGTCTGCGGCGTTTTCGGCCAGCTCCGTACATCGCAATGCGCGCTGACGGCGCTCTTTCGGATCGCCGGGCATGACGCACCTACAACCCCCTTTTGCTTACCAGCCGTTGCGTTCTGCTTGCTCAGCCATTGCTCGCCATTGTCGACAAATTTCCTGAATCTCCCGTCTGGCAAGTTCGTAGCTGACTTCTTTGGCCCATTGCTCGCATTGTTCGGCTCTCGCACGATATTGTTCTGCTTTCGTCGGCATGGACAACCAACGCGGTAATGGGGTGCCCGTTCCGAAAACCCCCAGGCCGAAACTCCAAAAGGGGCCCCTCGAATTTTCAAATGGGGCCAATCTGGTCGGAAAAGGGGCAGTGCCCAAAGCCTTTGTCCCGTTTAGTTTGTGACTGTCCTGATCCGATGCCTACCGCCTTCTGAAGGGACGATTGAGCGTAAAGGCATCCGAACATATGCCACGCTCCACCCCTTTCCACGTCACCGGTGCTGCAATCGGAAACCCTTCCCGCACCCGAGGCGAATAGGCCCCGACTGCGGTCGTGCCGCGGCCGTTGCGCAGATAATCGATAAACAGCCGGCCCGGACGTCGCGCGAGCGAGGCCGAGGTGACGTATCGATCGGGATCCGTCCGCGCGAGTTGCTGCGCCAGCCGTCGCGCATAGTTGTGTGCGGCGTCGTGCGTGAGTGTTTGCGGAAGCGGCGTCATCAGATGCAGGCCTTTGCCGCCGGTGAGCTTAGGCCATGGCTTGAACCCTTCACCCTCGAGAAGGTGGCGCATGCGCAGTGCCGTCTCGATGACGAAGTCCCAAGCAATACCGTCACCGGGATCGAGGTCGAACACCAGCATGTCGGCTTCCTCGATATCATCCACGGTCGCCGCCCAAGGATGCAACTCGACGACGTCCATTTCGACCAGCCCGAGAAGTCCGGCCAGGCTATCGACCCATACCCGCACGCCCTGACCGCCTTCGCGCTTCTCGATGCGAAGCTGATGCACGTCGTCGGCGATCGGGGGCAGGGGACCCTTGTGATAGAAG
>VAZM01000441.1 GCA_005883135.1 Alphaproteobacteria bacterium | reverse complement strand
CACACATCTAAGAATACATCGCTCAGGAGGTCATCGGCGACGGTCTCGTTGCCGACGAACCGAAGGAGCCACCGATAGACGTTGGTGCGATGGCGGGCAAACAGCACCTGCATGGCAAGCTTGTCGCCGGCCGCGATGCGCTTAACCAGGATTTCATCGGAGGAATGTTCACCTGCCGTGGCTGCAATCGCAGGCGCTGCGGCGACGGCCCATGCCGGCCGGATTGACATCTGAAACATGTGATTTTCCCCTAGTCACGTCCCACCAAACCAAAACGCAGAGAGCAAAAAAGTTCGGGGAATTATTTCAGCAAACGCCCGGAACCAAAGATTTGCGCGAGCATTATTGGCTCTTCGTCCCGCCTGCTAGGTTCGGAATTAACGATATGCGCGTGTAGTTCGCCGGTGACGTAAGGAGTGTCGTGTGCTTTTCCGCACCCGGGCGGCTCAGGTTGGAAACCACGCCGCGCACGATCGGGCCGCCAGCTGGATCTGCTTCCGCCGCATGGAGTCCCCGGTCAGTGCAGAACGCTGCGTCGCGCGCGGTTATCAGCCGCACTTTTTGCGCGCCGCATGTTGGACGGGTCGGGGCGGTTTGCTAAATTCAAATTTGGTTGGGAGCTTCGCGAACTCGAGGGAGTTCCTTTACGATGTGTGACTATAGTCTCCACCATGTTAAATCCCGGCCGGCCAACATCGGTGAGAAGCTAATCACCCGCAACTTCAACACGGGTACTCGAGGATTTGCTTCACCGGATGACCGTACAACAGCCGTCTGCATTCTTCCCGGAACAGAGCTTGCCTTCTCTGCGGACGTGAAATGGGCTCCATTTAGCCTCCTCAGCTGGAGGGTGAAAGTAATAGAATCCAGGACGGCGATCTTTCGACAGGTCAACACGGACATCCCGCGAGTACATCATGACGCACTCGAATTTGCGGATGGCACCTGTGTTCTCCTGACGGACTTACTGGACGGTCAAGAAGCAACGGTGCTTCAACTTCCGGCACAGCCAAAAACGCCAGCCGAGAAAGCAGCCCAGAGGCGCGTCCCTTCGCTGGGCTAGCGTTCCCCCCATCAAAGAGCCGTCGAGATTGTCGGCGGCTCTTCGACCAGCTGTCCCGGTCAGCGGCCTTTTCAGGACGACGCGGTGGCCACTTAGTCACTTATGTGGCGACGCGCGGGAGCGTAACGGCAGGGTCCCCCAAGAGCTGGCGGCGCGAACAATCCCGGTCGTGGCGAGTAGGCAGCTCAGCGTGACTGCAAATAAAATCGCAGTCGAAGAAGCTCATTGAGGAGGCCAGCGCGCTGACGCTGGTCGGAACAAAGGGTTCGCGTCCGATTCCAATTCGACCCGACCATTGATCTCGTCCTGGTCGATAAGATTCAAACCAGCAGGTTGTGCTTAACCTGATCCGCATGCCGTCGAGGCCATGGCGCCATCCGACGTGCCTGAGCTTACGATCTCCACGGCGGTGGAGGACGATGATATGGTCGCTGTCGATGTGGCTGATATCGGATCGGGTATCGCACCGGAACGCATGTCCCAACTATTTCAGCCCTTCGTCACGGAAACCGCATGGGATGGGGGTCGGTCTGTCGATCTGTCGTACGATCGTAGAGGCGCACGGGTAGTCGGATTACAGTCGAAGGCAATCCCGGCGGCGTGAACGATCTTTCGCTTCACCTTGCGGCCTGCGCTGGAGGAGGATGTCGTGATGCAGTCTGACAAGCCCCTCGTGCACGTGATCGATGACGATCAGGCGGTCCGGGAGGTCCTTCGAGGAGGAGGTTCTGCTCGGCCATCCACGTCTTTTCCTGCGCGAGGAAAACAAGACGTGGATGCCCGCGCCACGCGTGGGCATGACGGAGAAAGCGCGGGCATGACGCATCGAGAAAGCGCGGGCGGGACGCCTATGCGGCCTTGCGATGGGCGAGCGCGGGGGCGAGCGCGCGCTCGAAAAATTCGATGAACCCATCTTGCTCCGGTCCGATCTGCACCAGGACAATGTGATCGTAGCCCGCCGTGACATAGCGCTCGATCGCTTGCAGATGATGCTCCGCCGATGGGCCGCAGCTGATGAGTTGGGAGACGGTCTCGGACGAGACGTGCTTGCTCGCCGCCGCGAATCCCTCCGTATCGGGTAACTCCGCCATGACGGGCCACCCCGTCACGGACCAGCGGAAATAGCGGTGGGCGGTTTTGCGTGCAGCTTCCACGTGCTCCGCGTAGCACAGCGCCACTTCGGCATAGCGCGGCCCGGAGCCGCCGGCGGAGATGAAGGCTTTAACGAGATCGCTGCGCGCTTCGGTCGCGACGAGGGCGTCGCCCTTGCGGCCGGCAAGACGCGCGGCCTCGATGCCCCCGGCGGCAATGGCGACTGGAGGCTTGGAATTCGGTCGATCGAACAGCCGGGCATGATCAAGCTGAAAGTAACGGCCCCGATAATTAGTGAGCTCGCCGGCGAGCAGGCCTTGAATGATCTCGATCGCTTCTGCAAAGCGCTCCTGGCGCTCGCCTCTTCCCGGCCAGCCGGCGCCGATCACGTGCTCATTCAGCCGTTCTCCCGCGCCCAAACCGAGGGTGAAGCGGCCGTTGCTGAGCAGCGCCATGGTGGCCGTTGCTTGCGCAATGATTGCGGGGTGGTAGCGCATGATCGGACAGGTCACCGCCGTCATCAGCGCCATGCGCCGCGTGGCATTTGCCAGCGCTCCCAACACCGACCACGCAAACGGCGCGTGCCCCTGCTCCTCCAGCCAAGGGAAGAAATGGTCGGAAATCGCCGCAAAGTCGAAGCCCGCCTGCTCGGCACGCGTCGCATTGCGGACGAGCGCGAGCGGTCCATGCTCCTCGGACATGAGCTTGTAGCCGAGCTTGAGCATCGGTCGTTTCCTTGCTAGCGCGGTCCGGCGACCGGGGCCGCGGCCAAATCAGCGTGCTTTCATGCGTTGCAGCTGGATGCCCTTGGTGCCAACCGGCCGGCGCTTGCTGGCGCGTCCGGGTCCCGCCCGCGGCCGCGAGCCGATGCCGCCGCTTGTCTTCGCGCCGGCCTTGAACCGCCGCCGGGTTCGTCTGCTCGGTTTTGTTCCGCCGGCCACGTTTGTCGTTCCTTGGCTCCCAGTCGCCATAGCCGGCGCTGGGCATCGGCCTTCTCGGCGCGCATTAGCGATGAGCACACGCGCCGCGCGCTCCTGGGCCAACGCGGTGACGGCCGGGGCATTCCGCGCGCCTCGCAAATCTCGTGCTCACTGTCCTCCTTCTCCTTGTGCCAATTCAAAAACTGCAGCTGGACGCAGCGGTCCGTGCGCGTGTGGCCGTGACCACCGGACTGGCTGTCTTGTCCTCGTCTATCTGATCTTTTTTCTCGTCTATCCGCCCATTGACACGGACCATGTGCGGGGGCGTCCAGGGACGTTATTTTGTTATCGCACTCCCGGTGGCGGCCGTATTCATTGCCGCGCTAGTTAACTGCGAGCTGCCACGTGGCGTGCCCGCAGCGATTGCGATCGCCGGCTCAATGATCGCAGGAATCACAACTGTCGAGGCAGTACTGCGACCGCATTGGTGAAATGAGTGGCCGCCATTGCCAACTTA
>VAZM01000025.1:7899-20811 GCA_005883135.1 Alphaproteobacteria bacterium | reverse complement strand
ATCGGTTCAAAGAAATGTGACGTCAGGAGCGGTTTGGCGACCGGGCTTGACCGCCTAGGATCGGCGCCGGCGGGGCCCGCGGTGGGGGCGCGTAACCGACAGACCGACTGTGCTCAATCGAACGCCGGAGAGTTTCAAGACCGACGTCGCGGCAGACCGCGGCGATGCCAAGCCGTCGCTCGCTGAAAGCGCACGCCGGCTCGGCGAACTCTTGAAAGGCTGGTCGCGCTCGGTCCACGGGATTTTTTCGCGCACCTCGAACGAGAGCAAGATCGGCGTCGAGCCGCAGGCCCTGGATGATGCAGCGTTCACCAAGCGCCGGCGCGGGGTCCATCGGCTGTGGTTGCAAAGCCGCTCGCTTTTCGATCGCCTTTCACTTTCGACCCTCGGCGGCCTCAAGCGAGGGGGCGAGAGCCCGCTTTCGCTGGCGAGCGCGGCACTGCGCCAGTCCGCCGCCCTTGTCACGCAACGCTGGCAGCGCTTTGCTCGCGCGGCCGCGTTCAACCTCAGCCAACTCGATCGCACGCTCGAGAGCCTTAAGGTCGAGCTGGAGCGGCGCGATGACCGCGCTTCGCTCGCGACCACCGGACGGCGGCGGTTCGCCGCGCTGTTGCTGCGCGGGTGGCAACTGTTCGCGCGCGTCACTTTTTCGAGCCTGAGCCGGCGCATCATCTTCCTCAATATCACCGGCCTGCTCGCGCTCGTGATCGGCATTCTCTATCTCTCGCAATTCCGTGCCGGTCTGATCGACGCGCGCATCCAGAGCCTGCTGGTGCAAGGCGAGATCATCGCCGTCGCCGCCTCGGCCGCGGCGGCGGTGGAGACCGACACCACCATGGACCCCGAACGGCTGCTCGACCTGCAGGCCGGGCAAAGCTACGGCCCGTCGGAGGAGGCGCTGTCCGGCCTCGAATTCCCGATCAATCCCGAGCGCGTCGCGCCGGTGCTGCGCCGCCTCGTCTCGCCCACCAATACCCGCGCGCGCATGTACGACCGCGCTGGCGTTCTCATTCTCGACAGCCGCAACCTCTACGACGTGTTGCGCTTCGATCTGCCGCCGCCCACCCGCAAACCCGGCGTTCTCGAGCGCATCTACGTCACCATCCGCACCTGGTTCAGCCGCGGCACGCTGCCGCTCTACCGCGAGCTCGAGCCGCAGAACGGCAAGGGCTACGCCGAGGTCGGCAACGCGCTCAAGGGTTTCAAGTCCAGCATGGTGCGCATCAACGAACGCGGCGAGGTGATCGTCTCGGTCGCGGTGCCGGTGCAGCGCTTCCGCGCGGTGCGCGGCGCGCTCATGCTCTCGACCCAGGGCGCCGACATCGACAACATGGTGGGGGCCGAGCGGGTCGCTATCTTCAAGGTGTTCCTCATCGCCGCCGGCGTGATGGTGGTGCTGTCGTTCCTGCTCGCGGGGACGATCGCCGGCCCGGTCCGGCGACTGGCGGAGAGCGCGCAGCTGGTGCGGCGGCGCATCCGTTCGCGCGTGGAAATCCCCGATCTGAGCCACCGGCGCGACGAGATCGGACATCTCTCCGGCTCGTTGCGCGCCATGACCGAGGCGCTCTACAACCGCATCGAAGCGATCGAGAGATTCGCCGCCGACGTGGCGCACGAGCTCAAGAACCCGCTCACGTCGCTGCGCTCGGCGGTCGAGACGTTGCCGCTTGCCAGGACCAACGAAAGCCGCGACCGTCTGCTCGCCGTCATCCAGCACGACGTCAAGCGGCTCGACCGGCTGATCACGGACATTTCCGACGCGAGCCGGCTCGATGCCGAGATGCAGCGGCAGGAGGCGCAACCGGTCAATGTCGCCAAGCTCCTCACCACGGTCGTCAGCGTGGCCAACGAGCGGCATGATGACGGCGTCAGCGTCACCTTGAATTTTGAAGGCGGGCGGGGCGCCGCGTTCATGGTGTTGGGAAACGATTCCCGGCTCGGCCAGGTGATCGACAATCTGATCGACAATGCCCGCTCGTTCTCGCCGCCGGGCGGCAGCGTGCGCGTGACCTGCCAGCGATTACGCAACGAGATCGAGATCATCGTCGATGACGACGGGCCCGGCGTGCCGGAAGAAGCGAGGGAGAAGATCTTCGAGCGCTTCTATACGCACCGGCCGCATCAGCCGTTCGGACAGAATTCGGGCCTCGGGCTGTCGATCTCCAAGTACATCATCGAGGCGCATGGCGGCCGCATCCGGGCGGAGAACCGGGAACGTGCGGCGGCTGCGGGCGAGGCGGCTGTCGTGCTCGGGGCGCGTTTCATCGTGCGGCTGCCGGCCATGTGATGTCGGCCGAAACTCCGACCGTGCATGCCTCCGCGGTGCTGGCAGGTCGACGCGCCGTGCTTATCCGGGGACCGGCGGGTGCCGGCAAGTCGCAGCTTGCGCTCGGCCTCGTCCAGGCGGCGGACACGGGGCTGTTGCAGTTCGCGCGCCTCGTCGGCGACGACCGCGTTCACCTCGAAGCGCGCCATGGCCGGCTGCTAGTGCGCCCCGCCGCGGCGCTGGCGGGACTGATCGAGGTGCGCGGGCTCGGCCTCCGCCGCCTCGATTACGAGCCGGTTGCCGTGGTCGGTCTCCTGGTCGATTTGGCGGCCGAGGACGCGGAGCGCTTGCCGGCGGCAAGCGAGGCGGTGCTGCTCGGCGTGCGGCTGCGACGACTGGCGCTCCCGCCCGGCGCCGCCCCCCTCGCCCCGGTGCTCGCCCTGCTGCGATCACCGGAGGGTGACATTAAACCTCAGTCATGATCCTTGCGGCCCCGGCCCCCGGCACAAAATTAACCGGCCGGACGGAACATGGCGTTCCTCCCAGGCGCCGGGAAAGGCGCGAATTCCGCGATGCAACATGATGCCCAAGCCCCCAGAAAGGCCCTTGCGTACGGGCTTCGGATGGTCATGATGGGCGCCCTTTCGTGCGGTGCAAGCGGGACGCGCCGGCGGGGAGTTTGATGATCGGCCTCGTACTCGTCACGCACGGGCGCCTTGCCGCCGAGTTCCGGTCGGCGCTGGAGCATGTGGTCGGCCCGCAGAAGCAGATCGAGGCGGTCACCATCGGGCCCGACGACGACGTCGAGCAGCGCCGCAACGACATCATCGAAGCGGTCAAACGCGTGGACAGTGGTCAAGGCGTGGCGATTCTCACGGATATGTTCGGCGGCACGCCCTCCAACCTCGCCATCTCGGTCATGGGGCGCCCGAAAGTCGAGGTTCTCGCCGGCATCAATCTGCCGATGCTGGTGAAGCTTGCGAAAGTCCGGGACGAATGTCCGCTGACCGAGGCGGTCGCGGCCGCCCAGGACTCCGGCCGCAAATACATCACCATCGCCAGCCGCGTTCTCACCGGCAAATGAGCGAACCTGGAGGCCAGCCCTCCTCCGCCAACCATCCGCCGGACGAGGCGCCGATCGTGCGCGTGCTCGAAATCTGCAACAAGAAGGGCTTGCATGCGCGCGCGTCGGCGAAATTCGTGCAGACGGTGGAGAAGTTCGACGCCGAGGTGAAGGTCAAACGGGGGAACGAGGTCGTCGGCGGCACCTCGATTATGGGGCTGATGATGCTTTCCGCCGGCCCCGGCGCGACGATCACCGTCGAAGCGAGCGGACGCGATGCGGCCGCGGTCCTCGATGCGCTGGCCGCCCTGGTCAGCGGCCGCTTCACCGAGGAAGAATAGCTCCTCGCCGCACTCGCGTTCAGGCGACTTTTTGGCACGAAGCGTGAGTGCCGCCCCGTTCCGGTTATCGCTCGCAATCCGATCAGGCGTCGACAGTTTGGCGCGGGCTGGCCGTGGCAGGCGCGGGCGGCTTGACATCCTTGAATACGGCAAAGCTATCGGGCGTCTCCGGCATGACCGGGAAATGGAAGCCGCATTGCGGGCAGGGTTGCGCGAGCCGCGCCTGCTCCTGATGCAGATCGTAGGGCTTGTCCTCTGCGTGGCCGCAACAAGGGCAAACCCGGATGAGACACGTGCTTTTGAGCTCGAAGTTCACGATGATGTCTTCCATGATCGCGCCGGTGCGCACCGCCCACTGCTTGGCATGCTTGTGGTAGGTGTTCATGTGCCAGTCCTTGAGCGCCTCGAAGCTCGTCCAGAAGCTCACTTCGTTGTGCCAGGTAGGATCATCCGGGTGCGTCCACCAGGTCAGATGTAGGAAGCCTGGTAAGGTCTTAAGGTGATGCCGCACGCCCGCGAACACGAGCTTGAACTGCTCGTAGTCGCCCGAGGTCCTGAATCTCACCCGTTGCATGCTCTGATAGATAGCCATGATCGCTCTCTCCCGATCGCGCCGGACGAAACGTCCAGCGCGGATTGGCAAGCAACCTGCCGCTTGATTTGCTCGGGCAAAAGAACCGGTCGGCGAAATTTTGACAGTGCCAGCGGCGCAATTCTGAGCCATTTGCAAAACTAATAGCTCGTTTTTTTAGCAGCGATCGGCCGGCAAACTTCGCGTTGGGGGGTGCCGAGCCGCATGCCGGCGAACCGGGTGAGCCTCACCGCGCTCTACATCAATGCGCGCGCGACGCGCGCGATGCCTTCGCGTATCTGCTCCTCCGTCAGGGCTGGATATCCGAGCACTAGTGAGCGCGTGCTGTATGGTGTTTGCGAGAAATCGAACCCGACGGCGGAGCGGAGCGAATAGACGCCGACACCGTGATTTAGTGCGGTTGCCTGAACCGTGGCGGCAGTGGGCAGCGAACCCGGCAGATGCCACATCACGTGCATGCCGCCTTGATGACCGGAGACATCGACCTTACCGAAATGCTCTCGCAACGCGTCGAGCAGGCAGTCGCGGCGCGAGCGATAGACCGATCGGACGTGGTTGAGATGGCGCGCAAATGAGCCGCTGGAGATGAAATCGGCCAGCACCGCCTGATCCAACCAGCTCTGGCCAGCATTGAGAATCGCCTTGATCGCAATCGCCATCTCGGCGAGTTCCACCGGCACCGCGAGATAGCCGATCCGTAACCCGGCCCCGATAGATTTGGAGAAGGTGCCGAGATAGATCACGCTCGCCGAGCTATCGAGACCAGCCAGCGCGGTGAGCGGTGGGCCATCGAAGCGAAAATCGCTGTCATAGTCGTCCTCGACCACGTATGCGCCCACGCGGGCTGCCCAATTCAGAAGCTCAATGCGCCGACCCGCCGGCAGCGTCTCCCCGGTGGGAAATTGATGCGAGGGAGTCACATAGACGAAGCTCAACGCCCGCTCCGGGAGGTGATCGACGCGAACGCCATCCTTATCCACCGGCACGGGGATCATTTCCGCGCCGTAGCTCTCGAAGGTAGACAGCGCGCCGCGATAGCACGGATCCTCGATGGCGACCGGCGTACCAGGCCGAACGAACAGGCGGGCAATGATGTTGAGCGCTTCCTGGATGCCGTTGACGATGAGAATTTGTGCCGCGCGGACATTCATCCCGCGCGCCGTGCCGAGGTGATCGGCGACGGCATGCCGCAGCTCCAACAATCCCGCCGGATGCGGATACTCGGATAGCGCCGAGCCGGCACTGGCGAGCCGCTTGAGCAGCAGCCGGCGCCAGATGCGTCGCGGAAAACAGTGTGGGCAGGGCCGACCAACAAAGAAATCGAAGATCGGTTTGCGCCCGGGATGTACCAGTTGTTGTGGCTCGCCGCGGAACAGGATTGGCGGTCGACGGATCGGTTTGGTTGGCGCGGAGGACTTGGCGGCATAGCCGTGCAGAGGCCATGAATTTGCATACCCGTGGCTGACGAAAGTGTGGGAGCCCTTCGCTGCCTCGATATAGCCTTCGCTCGCGAGCCGGCTGAACGCGAGGAGCACGGTATTTCGGGACACGCCGAGCTGATCGGCCAATTGCCGCGAGCTTGGCACGTAGCTGCCGGGGCGCAATTTGCCTTCGGTAATCAGCAGGCGAATTTGCTCACTGATCTGCTCGTGTAGCGGATGGCCGCGGTCAGCCTCGATCCGGAGCGGAATTTGGGCAGCGGACGGCCCGCGGATTGCAGAAGGGGCGACAAGCTCCCCGGCCTGACCGAGCGATGGTGATGATTCCCCCGGTGTCACTCTTACACTGCCCATCTTGCACCGCAGCGCTGCTGGCTCCTCTGGTACTGTCGTTTTTTCGCCCTCCGGTCCTTTCCGGGCCGCCGCAGCTATTATCTGCTGACATTTGCGAATGGCAACTGGCCCCGACTGGCCTGCCCAAAGTAGTGTGTTGCAGGGCCACTGGTCCGGTGTCCCGGTCCTGAAGCTGCAGGAGGAAGCGATGGCAAAGAAGCGGCTCAGAGGTGTCTTCTCCTTCACCGCGACCCCAACCCGCGATGCCGGTGCGACAATCGACCTCGATCGACTGCGCACACATCTCGATTGGCAAATCGAGAACGGCGTGCATGGTATCGCTGTGCTCGGCAGCACCGGCTCGAACGGTTCCTTCACCGAGAAGGAGCGCGAGGAGCTGATCAAGGTCGCGACCAAACACATCAACGGTCGTGTGCCGCTCATGGCGGGAACTGGCTCGATTACGACAGACGAAGCGGTTCGCATGTCGGGATTTGCCGAGGACGTGGGCGCCGATGCTGTGATCGTCGTTCCCATCACGTATTGGCCGCTGACCGACAACGAAGTGTACGAGCACTACAGCCGCATCGCGAAGGCAATCAAAATCCCAGTCGTGATTTACAACAATCCCGGCACCACGGGTGTCGATATCAAACCGCCCCTGCTCGCACGACTGGCCGAGATCGACAACATCGTGGGTGTCAAGGAAAGCTCCGGCGATCTATCACGAATCACGCAGATCCGCATGCTGACTAAAGGCAAGATGACGATCTTCCATGGCTGGGAGCCGATCACCCTTCAAGGATTTTGCGCGGGTGCCGAAGGCTGGTGTCCGGGTTTGCCCAATGTTCTGCCGCGCGAATGCGTCGAGCTGTTCGACCTCTGCGTCGAAAAGAAGGACCTCCGCGGCGCCCAGCAGTTGTTCGATCGGATCTTCCCGATCTGCAAGCTCATGGGCGACACGGGGTATATTCGTGTCGTGCACACCGCGCTCGATCTCATGGGGCGTTCCGTCGGCTCGCCGCGCCGACCGCTGCGCATGCTCGACGCCGAGCACCGAGCGCAATTGGTGACGATCTTGCAGGACTTGGGCGTGCTCGGTCGATCGGCGGCTCAGCAAGCCGCCGAGTAGCACACCGACGGGTGGCACTGGAGGGAAACGATGTCTGTGAAAAACCGAAGGGACTTTCTAAAACAGTCCGCCAGCGCGATCGCCGCGAGCTCGTTAACAAGCGTGCCGTCATTCGCACAGTCCGGGCCTGTGAAGATAGGTGTGCTCGCGGCCCGCTCGGGTGTGCTTGCAAGCATCGGTGAGTGCGCGCTCACCACCGTTCAATGGTGGGCGGACCGGGTCAACCAGTCCGGCGGCATCCTCGGCCGCAAAGTCGAGCTGGTCGTCGAAGAAGAAGGCAATGCAAAAGAGACGGTCGAGCGCTTTCGCAAGCTTGCCTTGCGCGACAATGTTGAAATGATCACCGGCTTGATCTCCACCGGCAACGGTCTCTCGGTCGGCCCGATCGCCGAGGAGCTCAAGACGATCTGGGTATCGTGGGACGCGACCACGCAAAAGGACGTCGTCGAGACTTTGCCCAATCCGAAATACGCTTTCCGCAGCACCGATAACGAGGTCGAAGGCCTCATGGCCTCCCTCCTCACGGTCAGGCTGTTCAAAGGCAAGATCAAAACCGTTGCCAATCTCGGTACTGACTACTCCTACGGCCGCAACATGTGGGACACGTTCATGGCGATGATGAAGAAATACGACATGAACGTCACACCGGTCGCCGACCTATGGGTCAAGGTGGGCACCACGGACCTCACTTCTTTCGTGGCGTCGCTGCAGCAGGCAAACCCGGACTTGATCATGTCGTCGCTGCTCTTCACCGATACTTTCATCTTCATGAAACAGGCGCATGCGGCGGGCCTTACCAAGAGCGCAAAGCTCGTGATGCCGGCCGCCGGCTTCCAGCTTAACGAACTCAAGAAGGAATACACGCCCGAAGGCATGATCCTCGGGCACAACTCGATGTATTTCGAGCCGCCCAACGCCACGCCGCTGCTCAAGGAGTTCGTGAAGTCCTACCGGGAGAAGACCAAACTATTCCCACATTTCGAGGCGGAGCGCGCCTATTCCGCGGCGGAGTCCTGGAAGGCGGGGGTGGAGAAGGCAGCCAAGCAGAACGGGGGCAAATGGCCCGCCAAGGAAGCCATCGCCAAGGCAATGGAAGGCATTACCGTTCCGTCACTGGGTGGAGATTTTTCCTGGCGAGAGGACCACATCCCCGATTGCAACTACTACATGGGGATTACGACTCACAAGAATCCATACGACATCGTGACGATCGACCCGGTCTTCACGCTCGATACGCGTGAATATCAAAAGCCAACCGGAGCTGACTTCTACAAGTGGATCGAGGCCAAGAAGTTCAAGGATCTCTAGTGCGGTGGATTTGAAGTTCCTATGATGTTGCCTCAAGCTCGCTTAGGAACTTCAAATCCAAAGACCGCACTAAAGTCATAAGGTTGCTAGTGTCCCTTTGATTCCGAAGTTCGCATTTGAGCTGCCGCGAGGGGCGTGCGAACTTCGGAATCGGGACACTAGCCGTGCGCTAGCGCAACGAGGAGGTCTACTATTTGCTGCCCGGCCTCAATATCCTGATCAGCGGCGTGTTCAACGCCGCCGTTCTCTTTCTGATCGCCGCTGGGCTGCAAATTGTCTTCGGTGTCCAGAAGATCGTCAACCTCGCTTGCGGCTCGTTCTACGCGCTAGGTGCCTATTTCGGCATCACCGCACTGGCCTGGGCGGTCAAGCTTCAACTCCCGGTCGCCACCTTTATTCCAATCTTGATTGCCAGTGGATTGCTGTTGGCAGTTGTGCTCGGGCCGACGGTAGAACGACTATTGCGCTTCGTTTACCATCGTGACGAACACTTTCAACTTCTGCTGACCTTTGCGCTGGTTCTCATTTTCGAGGATGTCATCAGGATCTTCTGGGGTGCCTCACCGCTGCAAAGCAATAACGTTTATTTCGCATTCGGAGAGTTGCCCCTAGGGCGGAATTTTACGGTCCCGAACTACAACCTGATCGTCATCGGGATTGCGCTGGCCATCAGCCTTGGGTTCGGATGGTTTCTGCAAGCCACGCGCTTCGGCAAGATTGTTCGGGCGACCGCCGAAAATGCGGCAATGTGCGAGGCGCTCTGCATCGACCTCTCGAAGGTCTATGTCGCGGTGTTCACGTTGGGTGTCGCGCTTGGAACCGTGGGAGGGGCGCTGGTCGTTCCCGCGGCCGCAGCATCGCTTGATATGGGCGTCGAGCTGATCGTCGACGCCTTCGCAGTGGTGATCATCGGCGGCCTAGGTAGCATGCCTGGCGCGCTGGTGGGTGCCCTCGTGGTCGGGCTGGTCCGCGCAGCAGCGATCTGGCTCTATCCCGAGTTCGAGATGCTGGCAATCTACGTCATCGTCATCGCGGTGTTGATCCTGCGGCCACAGGGCTTGCTCGGGAAGAGCGCATGAGCGTTGCAAGTCTGAATGCTTCGCTGACGACGTCCATCCGGCATGGCGTGAGACCGATCCAAGTCGTGCCGGTCCTCGGATTGCTTATAATCGCCGCGTTTCCCTATATCGCCGGCCCGCATTACGCGATTCTAATGTTCTCGGCGATTGGATTTGCCATCGCGCTCATGGGGCTCAATCTGCTGTTTGGATTCACCGGCCTGTTGAGCTTTGGGCATGCGATGTTTCTGGCCATCGGTGCCTACACGGCGGCCTATTTGACTTCGGCGAAAATCATGTCACTCGAAGCAATCCTGCTTACCGCGGCGGGAGTTGCGATTGTGGTGGCGGTGCCGATCGGGTTGCTGTGCATCCGCTACGTCAAGATCTATTTCAGCATGCTCACGCTGGCGTTCAGCATGCTGCTCTACTCGTTTCTGTTCAAATTCTATCCGATTACCGGCGGTGACGAAGGGCTGCGCATCAGGCTGCCAACACCGTTGCTGTTCGATCTGTCCGGCCTCGATACCGTAACGATTCTGACGGGGCCGATGTACTTCTACGTGTTCGGCATGCTGATCGTGCTCACGGTTCTGATGTGGCGCCTCACCCATTCCGCCTTCGGGCTCGGACTGCGTGCGATCCGCGAGAACGAGCAGAAGGCGCGATATCTCGGAGTCAATGTGCAGCGCTACCGGTTGGTCGCCTTCGTCATCGCCGGCGTCTATGGCGCGCTCGGCGGCGTGATCGTCGCAATACCGGTGGGGCTCGCCGAGCCGAGCATCGCCTACTGGGTGCAGTCGGGCAACCTGGTGTTCATGCTGCTGCTCGGCGGCTACACCAATTTCTTCGGGCCGGTCCTCGGCGCGATCCTGTTCATCTTCTTTCAGGACCAGTTGATGTCCTATACCGAATATTGGCGGCTCACCTTCGGCGTTCTGCTGGCCGTCATCGTCATCTTCTTCCCCAACGGTCTAATGGGCGTGCTGGATCCCCGCCGCGTCTGGTCGACATGACGATCCTCCAGGCGGTAGAGGTGCGAAAATTTTACGGCACGTTCTGCGCGCTCGATGGCGTGAGCCTAGTCATCGGCGAAGGCGAGCACGTGTCGATCATTGGGCCGAACGGGGCCGGCAAAACCACTCTGGTCAACGTGCTCACTGGGCTCCTTCCGCCCAGCGCCGGCACGGTCACATTCAAGGGACACGATATCGGCCGGCTCGGTCCGTTGCGCTTGTTGCGTCTCGGAATGGCCCGCTCATTCCAGCTGGTCAACATTTTTCCTCAGCTCAGCGTGCGGGAGACGATCGCAATTGCGGCCATTTCGAGTCTCGGCATGGGTGGGCGCGCCTTTGCGCCGCTGCGCAAGAACCGCCGCGTGTGGGAGACTGTCGAACGTGTCGCTGGCCTGTTCGGGTTGGCGGGCAAGTTGGAACAGCCGACGAAAAGCCTTTCGCAGGGCGATAAGAAGCTGCTCGATGTGGCGAGCGCCTTTGCGCTTAGTCCCGAAATCATCCTCCTGGACGAGCCCACAAGCGGAGTGAGCACGGCGGAAAAAACAACCATCATGCAAGTGCTGGCGCGGGCGGCCAAAGAGACTGGGATCAAGGCCATCATTCAGGTCGAGCACGACATGGACATTGTGTTCGGTTACTCGAGCCGCATCATTGCCGTGCATAATGGGAAGATTCTCGCGGATGGCAGCCCGGCGATGATACGCGCGCGGGACGACGTCATGGCAATCGTCGTCGGGAGGCCCTGACCCCTATGCTGGAGGTGTCCGATCTTGCCGTAGAAATTCAAAGCAGCGAGATCTTGCGCGGGGTCAGCTTCAACGTCGGCGCGGGTGAGCTGGTTTGTCTGGTCGGGCGCAACGGCGCCGGTAAAACGACGACGCTGCGCACGATCATGGGCTATGTGGCGCCGCGGGCGGGAGCGATCCGGCTTACCGGCACCGATCTGCGCGGGAAGTCCACCCTTGATCGGGCACGCCTCGGCATCGGTTATTCGCCCGAGGACAGCGAGGTCTTGGGCGAGCTGACAGTAGCCGAAAACATAGAGCTGCCGACCTGGACGCGGCGGACCGAGAAATCCGCCCACGAGCGGATCGAGCTCGCGTTTCAGGTGTTTCCCAATCTTCGCCGATACGCGACGCGGCCAGGGACGCACTTGTCAGGCGGGGAACGTAAGATGCTCTCGATTGCACGCACGCTCGCCCTTGATGCGAAATTACTGCTGCTGGACGAACCGTTCGAGGGGCTGTCGCCCGCAATCATTCCGGGGATTCGCCACTCGGTGCATGAAATCGTGCGCCTCGGTCGCACCGTGTTGATCGCCGAATCAGAGTTGCAGCATGTACCTGACTATGCCGACCGCATCTATGTCATGGAGCGCGGGGAAATTGTCTTCGGTGGCAGCCTTGAGCAGGCGCACTGCGACCCGACGGTCCGCCGCATCATCGGTACAACGGTTTAAAGGTCAGGCGGCCATCGCGCCAGCTTCAGCAAGGAGTGTCTTGAGCCGTGCGCGGTCCTCCCCCTTGAGCATGCGCAGCGGCCGGCGTGGCTGTCCGACCGGGCGCCCGAGTAAGTCGAGACCGGAATGCGCGACCCGGATGTGCGATTTGGTGCAAATGATGTCGCAGATGGGATACAGCTTGTCCCACATTCCCTGCGCCGCTGGCGCATCCCGTTTATCTACAGCCGCGCCAAAGAACTTCATAGCGAGGTTTGGAACGAAGTTCGTGCATACGGGCGCCCACCCGGACGCTCCAGCCATGAAGGCCTGCAAGCTGCTCGACTCCCATCCTGCAATCAATGTTACCTGATCTCCAGTCAGCAGCCGGATCGCAGTGATGCGCGTGAGATCGCCCGTGCTCTCCTTGATGCAAGTGCAATTGTCGAGTTTGGTCAGCCGCGCCAGAAACTCCGGCTTCATGTCGACGCCAGTTGTCCATGGATTGTTGTAGACGCAGATCGGAATCTTGATCGATTTCGAAACGCGCTCATAGTGCTCGAACACCTCGTCCGGCGTCAGCGGCCAATAGGAGACCGGCAGCACCATGACGGCATCGCAACCGACATCCTGCGCGTGCTTTGAGAGCGCGATGCAGGCCGTCGTAGTTCGGGCGCCCGTGCCGGCGACGAGTGATATACGCCCCCCGATGTGCTTGGCTGCGATCGCGGTCGCCTTTTTCATCTCTTCATCGCTGAAAGACCCGTTGCCTCCGGTGCTGCCGAAAATGCAAACGCCGTGCACGCCGTTCTCGATCTGGTAGTCGATCGCGGTACGGAATGCCTTTTCGTCGATCTCCTCGCCATCGTCCTTGGTGGCGGTCGGCACGAACGTGAACACTCGTGACCAGAATTCGTTTCTTTTCA
>VAZM01000025.1:0-7817 GCA_005883135.1 Alphaproteobacteria bacterium | reverse complement strand
CAATAGTACCAGGGCGTAAATCATTGTCGGTGCCAGTTTCCTTTATCCCCACACCATGGTTGCCGTCGGGCTTCCCTTGCTCGTCAGAGCGGAGGGAAAACTTCGCGGCAACGAAGATCGTGCAATTTCGATTTACGTGGAGGAGACCGCGATAACGGCTACGGCAGCGACCGGCAAGGAGATCAGGCAGCGTTTCGGCTCTTGTGGCTGGACGAGAGCACCTTCGCCGCCGGCCGCAGGTCGGCGACGAAATTCTTGTACTCGCGCTCCTTGTCCGCCTCGTCCTCCATGCGCAACAGCCAAGAGGGGTGGATCGTAACGAAAGCGGCGGTGCCGTCGGCAAGCCGCAACGTCTGTCCCCGCACCTTCGCGATGGTAACCGCGCGTCCCAGCAGGCTGCGCGCCGCCGTGGCGCCCAGCGCGACAATGGCCACCGGCTTTACCAGCGCGCGCTCGGTCTCGAGCCAGATCTTGCAGCGCTCGATTTCGTAGGCATTGGGCCGCTTGTGCAGCCGCCGCTTGCCCCGCATCTCATGCTTGAAGTGCTTCACCGCGTTGGTGACGAAAACCTCGCTGCGCGGAATTCCAGCATCCGCCAGCGCGCGGTCGAGCACCCGCCCGGCCGGGCCGACGAACGGCTTGCCCGTGAGGTCTTCCTTATCGCCTGGCTGCTCGCCCACCAGCATGACGTGCGCGGACTTGCGCCCCTCCCCCGGCACCGCCTGTGTCGCGTCCTTGTAAAGCGGGCAGCGCGTGCATTCGTGCTCGGCTTTGGCAAGCTCCGCCAGCGAGTTGATCCCAGGAGAAAGCTCGAGATCGAGCTGCCGCTTGTCTGGCATCGGGCGCTCCTTGCCGGCCCCCGCGCGGTCAACGCGCGGCGCCGCCGGCAGTTCGATAGGGCCCCATTTTGCCTCGGTTAAAGACATAAAGAAGTCTTTATATCCTCGTTGCAGGAGGGGGCAGGCCCTGCTATAGCCAGCGCCGACCGGCGGGCCGGCGGGCACGCCGCAATTCCCAACAAGCCAAGGACCGACATGAGTGCTGCATCGAAGGCCGCCAAGACTGCCCGGGCAGAGCCTGCCCGCGCCCAACCAGCCACCGACTATGTGGTCAAGGACGTGAGCCTTGCCGACTGGGGACGCAAGGAAATCGCCATCGCCGAGACCGAGATGCCCGGCCTCATGGCCGTGCGCGAGGAGTACGGGCCCGAGCAGCCGCTGCGCGGGGCGCGCATCTGCGGCTCGCTGCACATGACCATTCAGACCGCGGTGCTGATTGAGACGCTCAAGGCGCTCGGCGCCGACGTACGCTGGGCGTCGTGCAACATCTATTCGACCCAGGACCACGCCGCGGCGGCGGTGGCGGCAGGCGGCACGCCGGTCTTCGCCATCAAGGGCGAGACGCTCGAGGAGTACTGGGACTATCAGCACCGCGTCTTCGAATGGGGCGACGGCGGCACACCCAACATGGTGCTCGACGACGGTGGCGACGCCACGCTTCTCATCCATCTCGGCCTGCGCGCCGAGCGCGGCGAGACGAACCTCATCAGCAAGCCGACCAACGAGGAAGAGGAAATCTTGTTCGCCGCTATCAAGCAGCGGCTCAAGGACAACCCCGGCTGGTACAAGCGCAATGCCGAGGCCATCCGCGGCGTGACCGAGGAAACCACGACCGGCGTTCACCGGCTCTACGAGATGCAGAAGAAGGGCACGCTGCTGTGGCCGGCGATCAACGTCAACGACAGCGTCACCAAATCGAAGTTCGACAATCTTTACGGCTGCCGCGAGTCGCTGGTCGACGGCATTCGCCGCGGCACCGACGTCATGATGGCGGGCAAAGTGGCAATGGTCGCGGGATTCGGCGACGTGGGCAAAGGCTCGGCCGCCTCGCTGCGGCAGGCCGGCTGCCGCGTGCTTGTCTCCGAGGTCGATCCAATCTGCGCGCTACAGGCGGCGATGGAAGGCTACGAAGTCACGACCATGGAGGACGCGGCGCCGCGCGCGGACATTTTCGTCACCGCGACCGGAAACCTCGACGTCATCACGCTGGAGCACATGCGCAAGATGAAGGATCGCGCGATCGTCGCCAACATCGGCCACTTCGATAGCGAAATCCAAGTCTCGGCGCTGCGCAACTTCAAATGGCACAACGTCAAGCCGCAGGTCGACGAGATCGAATTCCCCAACGGCAATCGCATCATTCTGCTGTCGGAGGGCCGCCTGGTGAATCTCGGCAACGCCATGGGCCATCCGAGCTTCGTGATGTCGTCCTCGTTCACCAACCAGACTCTGGCGCAGATCGAGCTGTGGAACAATCCAGGCAAATACGAGAAGAAAGTCTACACCTTGCCGAAGCGTCTCGACGAGAAGGTCGCCCGGCTGCATCTCGCCAAGGTCGGCGCCAAGCTCACGAAAATGTCGGACAAGCAATCCACCTATATCGGCGTACCGGTCGAGGGGCCATACAAGCCGGATCAATACCGATATTAAGCTGGCCGCGCGGGGCGAGCCGCGCCGAGGCGGGCGCGGCTTCCCTCTGCGATTGAGTTCGGCACGTTTGACCGCTAGCGTGGCGCGGGAAAGAGGAGAGCGGGGGTAAAGCCTTGCGGCGCCGGGTCGTCCTTGCCGTTGTGTTCCTGGCGGCGTTCATCCTCTTGTTCCGTCTTATTCTGCTCGCCGGCGAATTCGACACGGTCGTGACCGCGGCCCGTTTCGTGGCGGCGCGCGACAATCACACCACGCTGCGCGCGTTCCTCTATCGCATGCCGAAGGGCGGCGACCTCCACACCCATCTCGCCGGCGCGGTGTACGCGGAACGCTTCCTCGCTTGGGCGGCGCAGGAAAATCTTTGCGTCGACCTGCAGAGTGTCGTGCTGCCCAAGCCGCAGTGTGACCGCACGGGAACGGTTCCGGTCGCGGACGCCATGCGCGATCAGAAGCTCTACGACCGGCTCGTCAATGCGCTCTCGATGCGCGACTTCCTCCCCAGCTCGGCCATGCCCAGCGGGCATGACGAATTCTTCGCCACTTTCGATCGATTCGACGCGGTTTCCGGCTCGCATTTCGTCGACATGACGGTCGACCAGCTCAAGCGCTACGAGGCCGAGAACGTGCAATACGTCGAGTTCATGGTCTCGGCGTGGTGCCGGAGCGAGCGTGCGAGGTTCGCGCAGGCGATCGGCGAAGCGACGGAGGATGCCGCCAAGCTCGCGGCGCTGGAAGCGAGCGGGCTCGCCGATTGCGTTGCGACGAAACGCAACGATCTGGCCGCCGCCATCGGCAAGGTAAGAACCGAGCTGGACTGCGACGCGTCCACGCCGCAACCCGGCTGCAGCGTCACCTTCCGCTACATCGTCCAAATCTTCCGCGACAATCCGCCTGATGACGTCTTCGTTCAGACAGCCACCGCGGTGGCGCTGATCCGGGCCGAACCGCGGCTGGTCAGCTCAATCTCGTCGGGCCTGAAGACTACCTGGTGGCGCGCCGCGACTATACCCGCCAGATGCAGATCATCCGCTTTCTCGCCGGCGACGTGCCGGTCGCGCTGCACGCAGCCGAGCTCTGGCTCGGCCTCGTTCCGCCCGCCGATCTCTCTTTTCACATCCGCCAAGGGATCGAGATCGCGGGCGCGCGGCGCATCGGCCATGGCGTGAGTATTGCCTTCGAACGCGACGCGGCGGGCCTGCTCGCGCAGATGCGCGCGCGGCCGGTGGTGGTCGAGGTCAACCTCACCAGCGGCGACGTCATCCTCGGCGTACGCGGCAAGGACCACCCGTTCCCTGCCTACCTCGCGGCCGGCGTACCGGTTGTGCTGTCGAGCGACGACGCCGGCATCAGCCGCATCGATCTCACCAACGAATATTTCCGCGCCGCGCGTGATTATGGGCTCGGCTATCGCCAGCTTAAGGCGATCGCCGGGAACGCGTTGCGCTATTCCTTCCTCGACGAGGAGCAAAAGCGCGTCGAGCTCGAGCGTTTCGAAGCGAGCTGCGCTCAATTCGAGCGCGCCGTGGCGGCCGCCCAATCGCCGCTCGAGAACGCCGTCGCGCTGATCAAGGCCGCGCTCACCCTCCCGCCTGAAGATGACGCGCCCGGCAATCGGTTGCCCGTTCCGCCGGCGTCGCGTGCGCGCCCCGCGGCGGGATGGCGATGACGAGATAGCGCACTGCCTTCCCGTCCATTCCGAGGTAACGGCGCGAGACCTCGATCTCCATCTGCTTGCCGGGCGGCGAACAGTGCGCCCGCGCGAGCGCGACTTTGGCGCACCAATCCGCCCCGGGCGAGGACGATGCCGGCACGGGACAGAGCAACACGATGCCGTCGCGGTCTATGCGCTCATCCATCGCGGGCGAGGCGATGCCGTCGAGCACGTGCACGGCAAGCGGATGGCTTGGCAGGTAGAAGGTGACCCCGTCGGTCAATGCGTCAAAGCCGCTGACAATGCGCAGTGGCCGGTCGGTCGTCTCGCGCCACAGCCGTTCGATCGGCTCCGCCAGGACCGAGGCATGCGCGGACGCAGGCTCCGGACCGGCGCGATGGTTCAGCAACGCAATCGCCGGCGCGACCGCCAGCATGATCAAGGGAAAGGCGAGCGCAAGCGTGAGCACGCCGGCAGCCTCGCGGCGCGCGAGCGCAACGCCCGGCGAGGATAGCAGCATGACCGGCAACAGCGTGAAAGCCGACATGGACCAGAGCGAGACCAACCGCAGGCCGGCCAGTGGGGCGATCAAGGCCGGGCCACGCCATATCCTTGACCGCGGCGCGGCTCGGCCGCGCGGTGGTGAACACGATGACTAGCGGCAGCGCGACGTAGGCAGCGCTGCCCGCGAGGTAACCCACCGAGTCGGCCAGCGTGGACGCGAGCGAGCCCGCCCCGTGCAGAACCATCGCGTAGGAGAAGGGCGCAAAGTCGTTCGCGATCAGCCACGCGACATGCGGCGCGAGCGCGAGCGCACCCACTGCGATGGTCACCCCCGGCGCCGGCGAGCGGAAATACGCCGCGCGGCGAGAATCGCTGAGCGCGGCAACGCCCAGCCCGAGCAGCAGGAAGATCGACCAGTACTTGCCGTACATGGCCGCCGCCGCGAAAAGCCCGGCGAGCGCCGCGTCGACTGGCCGCCGCGTCTCGAACGAGCGCAGGAACCACAGCGTGGTTGCCGCCCACAGCGGCAGCAGGATCGTGTTCACGTTGAACTTGAGACCGTGGAAATTGAAGAACGGCACCAGCGTGAGCAACGCGAGCCCGACGGCGCGCTTTTCGCCGTCCAGGAACCGCGCCGACAGCCGCCATGCGATCCACAGCGCAAGGGCGACGTTAACCATGGCCAGCAGGTAGTAGGCCCAGTCGGCGGTTGGGAATACGCTGAACCAGGCGCGCACCACGAGCATCGCCAGCGGCGGATGCTTGGGATAGCCGAGCGCGAGCTCCCGCCCGAGCGCGAACTGCTCGGACATATCGGCGTGGATGTCCTGGCTGGCCTTGGCGATGGCGCCGTAAAGCGTCCAGAGCGCCACATATCCGAGGAGGACCACGACCACCGTGCGCTCGCGCCGGGAGGGGTCGGCGAGCGCATCGAGCAGCCGCTTGACACGCGCGAAGGCGCGGCCGCCCCCCTCCGTCTTGGCCGGCATTGCAAGCACCCGGTTGGCCCTATCCGGGCGGCAGCCTATGGCACGACGTCCAGGGGAGGTCCATATCAAGCTCGCCATGGCTTTGCCGCATCCGGCGGCGATGCTAGACGACTCGAAGGCAGGAACACTCCATGTGCCGCTGGATTGCCTATCGCGGCGAAACGATCCCGCTGGAACAATACGTCACCGCCCCCGCCCATTCGCTGGTGGTCCAGAGTCAGCGTGCCTTGGAATCGACCGCCGCCACCAACGGCGACGGTTTCGGGATGGGTTGGTACAGCGAGCACCCCGAGCCAGGCCTTTATCGCGAGGTCCGCCCCGCCTGGTCGGACGAGAATTTGCGCTATCTCTGCCGCCACATTCAATCGCATCTCTATTTCGCGCATGTGCGCGCCTCGACCGGAACGCCGATCACGCGGCCGAACTGCCATCCTTTCGCCTGCGGGCGCTGGCTGTTCATGCACAACGGCATGATCGGCAACTGGGGCCGGTTGCGGCGAAGGGTCGAAGCGCTCATTCCCGACGAGTTCTACGGCTCGCGCATCGGCACGACCGATTCGGAGGCGGTCTTTCTCGCCATACTCGGCGCCGGCGGCGACAAGGATCCGGTCGGCGCCACCGAGCGCGTGCTCGCCGCGCTGACCAAGATGGTCAGCACCGGCGGCTATCACGAACCGCTGCGTTTCACCGCCGCGCTCACGAACGGCCACGACCTCTATGCCTTCCGTTACGCCGCCAACGACAACGCCAACTCGCTCTATTACCGCGTGTCGGCAGGCAACGTCGTGATCGTGTCGGAGCCGCTCGATGCCGAGCGCACGCATTGGAACCCGGTACCGCCTGGCCAGGCGATCGTCGCGCGCGAGGGGGAGCGCGTCGCGATCCAGCCGATTCTGGCGGAGCACCGGGTCGCGGCGGAGTGAGCCGCGCTGCCTCCCCGCGGCGACAGGCGACAAGCTTCGAGTCCTTGCCGGTTGCGGACGCGAGTGCTAATCCGCGCGCCATGAATTCGGCCATCAACAACATCCGCAACTTCGCCATCATCGCGCATATCGACCATGGCAAGTCGACGCTGGCCGACCGGCTGATCCAATCGACCGGCGGCCTCGCGGAGCGCGAGATGGTGGAGCAGGTGCTCGACTCCATGGACATCGAGCGCGAACGTGGGATCACCATCAAGGCGCAGACGGTGCGGCTCAACTATCGCGCGCGCGACGGCAAGGAGTACGTCCTCAACCTGATCGACACGCCGGGTCACGTCGATTTCGCCTACGAGGTCAACCGCTCGCTCGCCGCGTGCGAAGGCTCGCTCTTGGTGGTGGACGCCTCCCAAGGCGTGGAGGCGCAGACGCTCGCCAATGTCTACCAGGCGATCGACAACAACCACGAGGTCGTGCCGGTCCTCAACAAAGTCGACCTGCCGGCGGCCGAACCGGACAAGGTGAAGCAGCAGATCGAGGACGTGATCGGGCTCGACGCCTCGAATGCGATCCTCATCTCGGCGAAGACCGGGCTCAACGTGCCGGAGGTGCTCGAGAGCATCGTCACCCGCCTGCCGCCGCCGAAGGGCGACCGCGATGCCCCGCTCAAAGCGCTGCTGGTCGACAGCTGGTACGACAGCTATCTCGGCGTCGTCGTGCTGCTGCGCATCGTCGACGGCGTGCTCCGGCGCGGCCAACGCATCCGGATGATGGGCACCGGCGCCGCCTACGAGGTCGACCGCGTCGGCGTGTTCACGCCGAAGATGGTGGACGTCGACGAGCTCGGGCCCGGCGAGATCGGCTTCCTCACCGCCTCGATCAAAGAGGTGGCGGACACCCGCGTCGGCGATACCATCACCGACGACCGCAAACCGGTGAGCACGCCGCTGTCCGGTTTCCGGCCGGCCATCCCGGTCGTGTTCTGCGGATTGTTCCCGGTCGACGCCGCGCAGTTCGAGGATTTGCGCGCGGCCATGGGCAAGCTGCGGCTCAACGACGCCAGCTTCACCTACGAGATGGAGACCTCGGCCGCGCTCGGCTTCGGTTTCCGCTGCGGCTTTTTGGGGCTGCTGCATCTCGAGATCATCCAGGAGCGGCTCGAGCGCGAGTTCAACCTCGACCTGATCGCCACCGCACCCTCGGTGATCTACAAGATCACCTTGACCAACGGCAGCCAGCTCGAAATTCACAATCCCGTCGACATGCC
>VAZM01000450.1:5136-7729 GCA_005883135.1 Alphaproteobacteria bacterium | reverse complement strand
AACGAATTGCGTGCTGCGCGGTGTCCCCGGCGATTACACCCGAGCCTCCACAGAGTGGAATTGGAAGACGACGGTCATCGATTCGTTTGGCCAGATGTTTACGCCTTTCGTCAGCGTGCGCGCGGATGTCGCCGACATGAACATCGCCAATCAGCCGGGGGTCGCCAACTTCATCAATACCGGCCAGAGCGATATCGGGCGGGTGATGCCGGTCGCCGGTCTCGAATACCGCTATCCGCTGATCAACGTGCAGTCCTGGGGCACGCAGACGATCGAGCCCATCGGCCAACTGATCCTACGGCCAAATGAAACCTTCGTCGGCTCGTTTCCCAACGAGGACGCGCAAAGCCTGATCTACGACGACTCGAACCTGTTCAAGGTGAACAAATTTTCCGGCTGGGATCGCGTCGAGGGTGGCGGGCGGGTGAATGCCGGCATCCAATACACCGCGCAGTTCAATCGCGGCGGCAACGTCAATTTCCTGTTCGGACAATCCTACCAGATCTATGGGTTGAACTCGTTTGCTCTCCCCAGCACGACCAATACCGGCCTCAATAGCGGTCTCGACACGGCGGCGTCGGACTACGTGGCGCGCGCGTCCTACCAGCCGAGCGCCGCGCTGACCTTCACCTCGCGCTTCCGCTTCTCCGAGACCGATTTCACCCTGCAGCGCACCGAGCTCGAAACGGTTGCGTCGTTTGGCCGCTGGACGACGACGATCATGTACGGCAACTACGCGGCCCAGCCGTTGATCGGGTTCCTGGACCGCCGCGAGGGCATTCTCGGCACTCTCCGCTTCAAGCTCGACCCGAACTGGGTCCTGCTGGGCGGAGCCGGGTACGACATCCATGCCAAGTCGCTCACCCAGACCCAGATCGGCGTCGGCTACATCGACGACTGCCTCATCTTGGCCCTGAACTACATTACAAGCTACGCCTACAGCGGGAGCGTGTCGGTCAACCACACCTACATGGCGCAGATCACCCTGCGCACGCTCGGCGGAACTACGAGCACAGGCGCACAAGGCGTGAGCCCGCTTGGTGCTGGGGCAGTCGGTAGCTCGCACTAGCCGCGCCCCTCGTTTGAGCTCAACCGCCCGACTGAAGTATACAATCGTGGTCCTCGGGAGTGGGGGTAGGACTGAAGAGGACAGCTGACGGAGCAACGATGATCGACTGTCGCCGAACCTGTCGCAATCTATTCACCGCCGCGCTCCTCGCGGTCGGAGTATCGGCGCTGGGAGCCGCCGCGCACGCCCAGCAGATCGTGGTCATCGTCAACGGGGAGCCGATCACGGCGCTCGACATCGAGCAGCGCAGCAAGCTCACTCAGTTGTCGACGCAGGCTAAGGCGCCGACGCGCCAGGACGTTCTGGACGAGCTGATCAACGAGAAGCTCAAGGTGCGCGAGGCGAAGAAATTCGGACTGGAAATCTCCAGCTCCGAAATCGACAGTGCCTATGCCACGATGGCAGGCCGCATGCGCTTGACGGCGGATCAATTGACCGAGCAGCTCGCCAAATCGGGCATCCACGTCGCAACCCTCAAGGCCCGTATCAAAGCGGACCTCACTTGGCCGCAACTCGTGCGTGGACGATACTCCTCAAGCTTGCAGATCGGCGACAAGGATATCCTCACCGCGATGGACTCGAAATCGAGCGACACCGTCGGTTACGACTACACGCTGCGGCCGATCCTGTTCCTCGTCCCAGCTGGATCGCCGGAAGCGTTCGTCGAGGGACGCAAGCGCGAAGCGGAAGCGCTGCGCAACCGGTTTCAAGATTGCGACGCCGGAATTGCCTTCGCTCGCGCTCTCAAGGACGTCGCGGTGCGCGATCAGGTCATTCGCAGCTCGGCCGACATTCCTGCGGAGCTGCGCAAGGTGCTCGAAGGCATCGAGGTCGGCCGATTGACCGCGCCGGAAGTGACCAAGTTCGGCATCGAGATGTTTGCGATTTGTGCCAAGAAGGAATCCGCGGCCGACAATTCGCCGGGCCGCCGTCAGGTGCGCGAGTCCATCATGGCCCAGCGTTACGAAGAGCGATCCAAGGCATACTTGCAGGAGCTACGTCGGGGCGCGATTGACACTGCCTCTGGCGCTGACGCTGGGTGAGCCGGCCGGCATCGGCCCCGATATCACCTTTACCGCCTGGCGCCGGCGCGCGGAACTCGGCCTGCCCCCCTTCTATCTTCTCGCCGATCCGGCCTTCATCGCGCGACGCGTGCAACGCATCGCACCCGACACCCCGCTTGCGGTGGTGGAGCCGGCGGCGGCGGCGGCCGCGTTTTCGACCACGCTGCCCGTCGTCGACATCGCAGTGCCGGTCAGCGCCGAGCCAGGCCGGCCCGATCAATCCAGCGCGCCGGCGGCGCTCGCGGCCATCCGCCGCGCCGTCGCCGACGTCCACGCCGGAGCGGCCGCCGCGGTCGTCACCAATCCGGTCGCCAAGAACGTGCTTTACCGCTCGGGATTTCCCGAGCCCGGACACACCGAATATCTCGGCAAGCTGGCCGAGGAAGCGACCGGAGTGGCAGTCCGACCGGTCATGATGCTGTGGTCGCCCGAGCTCGCGGTCGTGCCGGTGACAATCCAT
>VAZM01000450.1:0-5101 GCA_005883135.1 Alphaproteobacteria bacterium | reverse complement strand
GCGAGAGTCTCGTGGTCGAAACCGCCCGCATCGTCGCCCGCGACCTGCGCGAACGCTTCGGCATCGCCCGTCCGCGTCTGGCCATCGCCGGGCTAAATCCGCACGCCGGCGAGGATGGCGCGCTCGGCGACGAGGACCTGACCGTGGTCCGTCCAGCCGTCGAACGTCTCAAGGCCGAAGGCATCGATGCCCGCGGCCCCTTGCCCGCCGACTCGCTCTTTCATCAGGCAGCGCGCGCGAGCTACGACGTGGCGCTGGCGATGTACCACGATCAAGCGCTGATTCCGATCAAGACGCTGGCCTTCAATCACGCAGTCAACGTCACTCTCGGGTTGCCGTTCGTGCGCACCTCGCCCGACCACGGTACCGCCTTCGATATCGCCGGGACGGGCCGCGCCGACCCCGCCAGTCTGATCGCCGCGCTGCAGCTTGCGGCGAGGCTGTCTTCCCGTGCGCAGCCCGTTGCGGCCGCGCGCCGCGCATGAGCGCCATCGATGACCTTCCGCCGCTGCGCGAGGTGATCCGTCAGCACGGTCTTCGCGCCAAGAAGTCGCTCGGGCAAAATTTCCTTCTCGATCTCAACCTCACCGCGCGGATCGCGCGCGCTGCGGGACCGCCCGAAGGGGTGGACGTGGTCGAGATCGGCCCCGGCCCGGGCGGGCTCACCCGGGCGCTGCTCGTCGCCGGCGCGCGCCGCGTGATCGCAGTCGAGCGCGACGAGCGCGCGATTGCCGCGCTGGAGCAGATCGCTGCGCGCTACCCCGGGCGGCTCGAGATCGTTTCCGGCGATGCCCTCAAGTTCGATCCGCGTGCGCTCCTCGGCGCTGCGCCCGCGCGGGTCGTTGCCAATCTGCCCTACAATATCGCCACCGCCCTCCTCGTCGGCTGGCTGACGCTCGAGCCATGGCCGCCTTGGTACGACCGCCTCGTCTTGATGTTCCAGCGCGAAGTCGCCGAACGCATCGTGGCCGCCCCAGGCTCGAAGAGTTACGGCCGCCTTTCCGTGCTCGCCGGCTGGCGCTGCGAAGCGCGCATTCGGTTCGATGTCGCGGGCACGGCTTTTGTGCCGCCGCCCAGGGTCACGTCATCGCTGGTCGAGCTTGTGCCGCGCCAAAATCCGCTCCCCTGCGAGCGCCGCGCGCTTGAGCGGGTCACTGAGGCTGCGTTCGGCCAACGCCGCAAGATGCTGCGCCAAAGCCTCAAATCGCTTGGGCCGGATCCGACGACCTTGCTCGAGGCGGCAAAGCTTGAGCCGACGTCCAGGGCCGAGGATATTCCGGTCGAAGGCTTCGTGGCGCTGGCGCGGGCGTTTGCCGCGCGTTAGCGGATGCTTTATTCGCGCCGGCCGAGCCTCACAGCTGCGCCTGCAGCCGCCGGACGAAATCGGAGAGTCCGGTCTGCCGCTCGCGTTTGAGCCGCTCAGCCGCCAGAATCGTCTGCACCTCGTTGAACGCGCGATCGATGTCCGTATTGATGACGACGTAGTCGTACTCCTCCCAGTGACTCATCTCGTCGGCGGCGGTCGCCATGCGGGCGCGGATCACGTCGTCGGGATCTTGTGCTCGGCGCCGCAGCCGCTGCTCCAGGTCCGAGATCGACGGCGGCAGCACGAAAATGCTGACGAGATGGTGATCCGGCCATTTGCGAAGCTGCTTCGTCCCCTGCCAGTCTACGTCGAATAAGACGTCGTGGCCGCTCGCCAGCGCGGCCTCTACCGGTGCGCGTGGCGTCCCGTAGCGGTGACCGAACACTTCCGCCCATTCCAGAAGCTCGCCTTGTCGATAAAATGATAGTCGCGGCCAGCGATCTCGCCCGGTCGTCGTTTGCGTGTCGTGACCGAGACCGAAAGCTCGACCGCAGGATCGGCCTCGAGCAGCTTGCGCGACAGGGTCGTCTTGCCGGCGCCGGAAGGCGAAGACAACACCAACATGAGCCCACGGCGGGCGATGGCATGTTGCTGATCCCGCTCTGCCTTCATCGGCTCATTCCAGATTCTGCACCTGTTCGCGGAACTGCTCGACGACGCTCTTGAGTTCGAGACCGATATTGGTCAGCTCCACGTCGTGGGACTTGGAGCACAAGGTATTGGTCTCGCGATTGAGCTCCTGCGCCAAGAAGTCCAACCGCCGCCCGATCGCTCCGCCGGCGGCGATCAGACGCTCGATTTGGGCGACGTGCGAGGCGAGCCGATCGAGCTCCTCCCGAACGTCGGCTTTAGTGGCGATGAGGATTGCTTCTTGATGCAGTCGATCGGCGTCGAAGCGCTCGGACGCATCGATCAAGATTGCCACCTGCTCGGCGATGCGAGCCTTGATCGCCTCGGGTCGGCGGCCGGGCGCGGCTTCCGCTCGTTCGGCAAGCGCTGCGATTTCCCTGACGCGCTGGGTCAGGACCTGTCGCAAGGCCTCGCCTTCGTGCCGGCGCATCGTCGCGAGGTCGGCGATGGTGGCATCGAAACCGGCGATGACCGCTGCCTCGGCGGCGTGTCGATCCGCTTCATGCTCGTCCTCATCAATCACCTCGATCACGCCTTTGAGCGCCAAGATGCCGTCGAGCCGCGGCGCGGCGGCGTCGACACGCCCGGCCAGGCCCTTGATGGTCGCCAGCACCGCGGCAAGGACGGGCTCGTTGACGCGCACGACCGGCGCGACGCCCAAGCGTTCGACCGTGAGCGTGCCATGCACCGTGCCGCGCGCCAGAACCTGCGCGGCGCTATGGCGCGCCGGCCCCTCAACCACGTCCCAGCCCGGCGGCAGGCGCAGCCGCAAATCGAGGCCTTTGGCATTGACCGATTTGAGCTCCCACGCCCAGCTGTAGGCACCGCTCACGCCATGGCCCCGCGCGAAGCCGGTCATGCTCGACAGCGCCATCGGCCTCTTGCCTAAGCAAAAATTAGTGAATCGCGCCGGGACCTTAGCGGCGCCAATGCGTGGTCACAAGGCCGGAACTCGCGAGCCAACCGCGCTACTGCGCGGGAGCGGCCGTACCCTTCGCAGCGCCGTTTGCGCTGCGCTTGGCCCGCTGGAGCGGCGTGAGCACGGGGCTCGCACGCGGCGGCGAAGCCGGCGGTTGCGCATCCGCGGCTGGCGCCTCTCCCTTCTGCTCGTGCTCGATCGCACGCAGGCGGGCGACATTTTTCATGTGCTGCTCGTAGCTTTCGGCAAAGGCGTGCCCGCCGGTTCCGTCGGCGACGAAGTAAAGCTCCTTCGTGCGAGCCGGACTGGCGGCAGCCTCGATGGAGGCACGGCCAGGATTCGCGATCGGCCCGGGCGGCAAACCGTCGATGACGTAGGTGTTGTAGGGCGTCGGCTGGGCTATCTCGCTTTTGGTCAGCGGATGCCCGAGCGCGCCCTTGCCGAAGACGAGGCCGTAAATGATCGTCGGATCCGATTGCAGCTTCATCTTCTGCTTCAGCCGGTTGGTGAGCACCGCCGCGATGCGCGTGCGCTCCTCGGGTTTGCCGGTCTCTTTCTCGATGATGGATGCGAGGATGACGAGTTGCTCGGGGCTCTTGAGCGGCAGATCAGGATTGCGTCGCTCCCATACGTCGCGCACGAGCCGCTCTTGCGCTTGGCGCATGCGCTGGATCATCTGCTCGCGCGTGAAGCCGCGATGGAAATGGTAGCCGTCGGGCAGAAGGCTGCCTTCCCTCGGGACGTCCTTGATATTGCCGGCGAGGATGTCGTTGTCGAGAAGGCGCGCGACGATTTGCTCGGAAGTCAGGCCTTCGGGAATGGTGAGCTGATGTTGCACCGCCTTGCCTTCGACGATGGTTTCCACCACGTCCTTCATGCTGGCGCCTTTGGGGAAAAGATATTCGCCGGCCTTGAGTTCGGAGCGCGCCTTGAGCGCGAACACGCCGCCGACGAAGATGAGACGGTGCGCGTCCACCACCCCTTCGTGCTTGAGCAGATCGGCGATCTCCAGCATGCCCAGGCGCGGCGGGATCGTGACGACCTTGTCCTCTTGCAACGGACCCGGCGCTTCGAATTGGCTCTTGCCGAAGACGACGGCTGCGCCCGCGACAAGCAGGACGAGCACCAATGCCGTGAACACGGCGTTACCGACGATCACGAGCGGATTGCGCGCGCGTCTTGAAGGCCGGCTGGGTGCCGGCACATGGTCGGGCTCCAGGGCGGCACGTGGGCTGCGCGGCGCGATGCGTCTGGGCTCCATATACGACCCGGCCATTCCATCCGGCCGCGCGGGGATCGGCGGTTCCGGCTCACCGGCGCCAAGCCCGACCCGCCCGGGCGATGCCGAGGCGGGCATGTCGGACGGCGCTGTTGCCGAGCTTGGCGCGGCCGCCACGACTTTACCCGATGTGGACGGGCCAGGCAGCGGCAAATCACCCCGCTTGCCGATCGGCGCGGCGGCATCGCTCTTGACTCCGTCTCTGGCGACCCCTGCTGCCGGGACATTCGCCTGCATGGTTGCCAGGCGCGATATTTCGGCGGCAAGGCCGAGGATGCCTTTCGGCGCCCCGGCGCGAGACGGGTCGGCGGGCTGTCGTGGGGCCGAGCCGGCCGGCGAGGGCTGCGGCGGCAAGCCCGCCGCGACCCGATCCCGCGCAGTCGAGGGCTCGGACTGCGCCGAGGCCTCCCCACGCCCAGGATCGCGGCCGTCGCCCCCCGGCGGTGCGCTCTGCGAGTTCACCGCCCGTCCCCCACTTTGACGTCCGCCATAGCCGGTACCACCACACCCAATTCTGCTAGCGATCGCCGCACCCCGGAAAACGTCGGCAGTCGTTTTCGCCCCGCGATCGCGCGTCCAAGGCGGAGGACCTCGCCGCCCACATTAAAGCTGAATATGGCCAAAGGTAGGAACCGCGAATCACATACGTTGGCGAAACGGCGGCGGTTTTGACGCCACCGGCGACACCCGCGTTAACACATTTTGGCTACCGCTTCGGGAGCAAATCCGACCCGCGGCTCCCGCCTTTCTGCCTCCGCCGCGCGTCAAGCCGGGAACCGGCGGAAGATCAGCGAGGCATTCGTTCCGCCGAAGCCGAAAGAGTTGGATAGCACGACTTCGATGCTGCGCTGTTTCGATTGATGCGGCACGAGATCGATCGCCGTTTCCACCGACGGGTTGTCGAGAT
>VAZM01000024.1 GCA_005883135.1 Alphaproteobacteria bacterium | reverse complement strand
TGTTCTTCGCCCAGCCCGCGATCTCGACCAACCAGGCGAACCTGTTCTCGAAGTGGGTGCTCAGCCTGCCTCCGGACAAGCGGCCGAAGGCGGCCGCCTACATCTCGCAGGACGACCCGTTCGCCAAGCCGGTCGTGCAGGCCGTGCAGAAGCAGCTGTCGGCCGGCGGGATCAAGACGGTGTACGGGCTCAAGCTCTACCCGCCCGACCAGACGAGCTTCGACGCCCTGGTGGGCGGCATGAAGGCGGCGGGCGCGGACATAGTCGTGCAGGGCGCGGTGTTCGACGACGCGATCGGCGTGATCCGGCAGATGAAGCAGGTGAACTACAACCCGAAGGTCCTGTTCCAGACCTCGGCGCCCTCCGAGGGGGACCAGTTCGCCAAGGGCGTCGGCCCCGGCAACACGGAGGGCATCTTCTACGCGGTGAGCTGGAGCCCGAAGGCCGATACGCCGCAGAACAAGGCGTTCGTCGCGGCTTATGAGAAGGAATTCGGCGCGGTGCCCGCGACCTATGCGTTCCAGGCCTACGACGCGGCGCTGCTGATCGACAGCGCGGTGCGGCAGGTGCAAGGCAACGTCGGCAACAAGGATGCGCTGCGCGCCGCCATGATGAAGGCCGACTTCAAGTCGCTGCGCGGCGGCTTCAAGTTCAACAGCAACCACTATCCGATCCAGGACTTCTACCTGGTCAAGGTCGCCAAGCGCGCCGACGGCAAGTTCGAGACCCAGATCGTCAAGAAGGTGTTCGAGAATTACGCCGATCCGCACGCGAAGGACTGCGCGATGAAGTAAAGCCCGGCGGTTTCCCGGCAAACTCAACGCTGCGCATCGGCTCTGGGTGTCTCGCCAACCGAAGCAGGCTTGATCCGACTTCGGTCAGCTTAAGGCGGCTAACGCGGGCAGGCCCGAGTTCGGATTGACCGGCTAGAAAGCACACCCGGACTGCGGCGCGGCTCGCGGATCACTCATGTCCAGCTCCCTTTTCTTAATTCAAATCCTGAATGGTCTGCAGCTCGGCGTCCTCTTGTTCCTCATCGCGGCAGGGCTGACGCTGGTCTTCGGCGTGATGGATTTCATCAACCTCGCGCACGGCGTGCAATACATGCTGGGCGCCTATCTCGCGGTCGCCTTCTACTCGTTCACCGGCAGCTTTCTCCCCGCGCTCGTGCTGGCGCTCGCCGCAACGCTCGCCTTCGGGCTTCTGCTGGAATTCGCGGTGTTCCGACATCTCTACGACCGCGATCATCTCGATCACGTCATCGCCACCTTCGGCATCATCCTTTTCCTCAATCACGGGGTGAAGCTCGTGTGGGGCGCGGCGCCGCTCAGCTTGCCGATGCCCGAGCTGTTCTCCGGTTCGGTGAAGCTCGCCGACGGCCTGCTCTATCCCGTGTGGCGGCTCGTGGTGATCGCCTCCGGGCTCCTCGTGGCCGTGCTGCTGTACGTCGTGGTGGCGCATACCCGGATCGGCATGCTGGTGCGCGCTGGGGCAAACAATGCCGCAATGGTATCCGCGCTCGGCGTCAATATCCGACGCTTGTTCATGATCGTGTTCGGCTTCGGCGCGATGCTCGCGGGCTTTGCCGGCATCATGATCGCGCCGATCCTGTCGGTGGAGCCCGGAATGGGCGACACCGTGCTGATCCTGGCCTTCGTGGTCATCGTCATCGGTGGCATCGGCTCGATCCGCGGCGCGTTTGTGGCCGCGCTGCTCATCGGCCTCGTCGACACGCTCGGTCGCTCGTTCTCGGTCGACATCCTGCGCCTGGTGATGGGACCATCCCCGGCCCGCACCGTGGGACCGGCGATCGCCTCGATGCTGATCTACCTGTTGATGGCGCTCGTGCTCTATATCCGCCCGACCGGGCTGTTCCCCGCGAAGGGGCGGTAAGATGCGCGCCTCGCTCGCCGCTTCCCTGCCCCGCCGCCACGCGCTGCCGCCGGCAACGCTCCCGGCTGGCATCTTCTTGATACTCGCCTTCCTGCCGCTTTTGGCGTCGCTGGTCGGCGGCAGCTATCTCGTCAGCCTCGGATCGCGGGTGATGATCTTCGCGATCGCCGCGGTGTCGCTCGATGTTCTCGTCGGCTATGGCGCGCTGATCTCGTTCGGCCACGCCGCCTTCGTCGGCCTCGGCGCCTATGCCGTCGGCATCCTGTCCGTCTACGGCATCACCGATGCGCTCGTCTCGCTTCCCGCCGCGCTCGCTGTCTCGGCAGCATACGCGTTCTTGACCGGCTTGGTTTGCCTGCGCACCAAAGGCGTCTATTTCATCATGATCACGCTCGCCTTCGGGCAAATGGCCTTCTTCACGGCAAGTTCGTTGGCGCCCTTCGGCGGCGACGACGGGCTCACCATCGCCGCGCGCAACACGGTTGCCGGGTTCGCGCTGTTGCGCAACGAGGGCGCATTCTATTACGTCGTCCTGTTCTGTCTGCTGGCCACTTATCTCTTTTGCCGCGCGCTCGTCGGCTCGCGCTTCGGCCGCGTCGTGCGTGGCGCGAAGGAAAATCCCGTCCGTGTGGCGACGCTCGGCTTCGATGTCTACCGCTTCCAGCTCGCCACCTACGTCATCGCCGGCGCGCTGGCGGGGCTTGCGGGCTTCCTGCTCGCCAACGCTACGGAATTCGTCAGCCCGGCGTACATGTCCTGGCAGCGCTCAGGCGAGCTGATCGTCATGGTGCTGCTCGGTGGATTGGGCACGCTTGACGGCGCGATCATCGGAGCTGCCGCTTACCTCCTGACCGAGGAGTGGCTCTCCGGCGTCACCGAGCACTGGAAGGTGATCTTCGGACCGGTGCTCGTGCTCATCGTTCTATTCGCGCGCGGCGGTCTGCTCGGCCTGGCGAACGCGCTCATGCGGAGGCTCGGTCGTGGCTGAGCCGGCGGTGCACCTGCAAAACCTTTGCAAGTCGTTCGGCGCGCTTATCGTCACCGATGATTTGAGCCTCGACGTGATGCCGTGCGAGCTACACGCCATCATCGGCCCAAATGGCGCCGGCAAGACGACGCTGATAAACCAGATTTCCGGACTGATGACTCCGGACTCGGGAACAATCCACTTCGACGGGCGCGACGTAACGGGCCTGCCGGTGCAGGCCCGCGCTGCGCTCGGCTTGGCGCGGTCCTTCCAAGTGAGCTCGATCCTTCCGGGCTTCTCCGCGCTCGAGAACGTCGCGCTCGCGGTGCAATCGCGCGCCGGCTCGAGTTACCGCATGTTCGGCCGTGCCGGGGCGGAGCTCGGCTTGAACGAGCCGGCGCTCGCCGCGCTTGCCGACGTCGGTCTGGCCGAGCGCGCGCATATGCTCGCGGGTGAACTCGCACATGGCGAGAAGCGCGCGCTCGAGCTCGCCATTGCGCTCGCGATGGAGCCCAAAGTCCTGCTGCTCGACGAACCTATGGCCGGCACCGGCCGGGAGGAGACCTCGCGGCTTGTCGCGCTTTTGCGCCGGCTGAAGGGACGCTTTTCCATCGTGCTGGTCGAGCACGACATGACGGCGGTGTTCGCGCTCGCCGACCGCATCTCGGTCTTGCTGTACGGTCGCATCCTCGCGAGCGGCACACCCGCCACGGTGCGGGCCGATCCGCGGGTGGTTGCCGCCTATCTCGGCGACGAGATGGAGTGAGCATGCTGAGCGTCGAGCATCTGCAGGCCGCCTACGGCCCGGCGCAGGTTCTGTTCGATATCAGCTTGCGCGTCGGAGCGGGCGAAGTCGTCACGCTGCTCGGCCGCAACGGAATGGGCAAGACCACTACGATTCGCACGATCATGGGCCTGCTGCCGGCCTGCGGAGGAACCGCTGTCTTCGAGGGCCTATCGCTGATCGGACTCCCGTCGTACCGGATCGCACAGGCGGGCCTCGGCCTCGTTCCCGAGGGTCGGCAGATCTTTGCGAGCCTGAGCGTCGAGGAGAATCTGATTGCAACCGCGGCGTCGCGCTTCGCGCGACCGCGATGGACGCGGGAGTGCGTCTACGATTTCTTTCCGCCGCTCGCGGAACGCCGCCGCCACATGGGTCATGAATTGTCCGGCGGCGAGCAGCAGATGCTGGCGATCGGTCGTGCGCTGATGACGAACCCGAAACTGCTCATCCTGGATGAGGCCACCGAAGGGCTGGCGCCGCTCTTGCGGCTCGGGATCTGGCAATGCCTCGCGCGCTTAAAAGCCGAAGGCCAGGCTATTCTCGTCGTCGACAAACATCTCGGCGCGCTGCTCAAGCTCGCCGACAGGCATGCGATCATCGAGAAGGGACAGGTGGTGTGGACTGGCACATCGGCGGCATTGGCCGCGGAGCCGACCATCGCGCAACGGTATCTGCAGGTATGAGTCCGGGCGAGTCGCTCGGCGACAGTTCGGCCTTCGCCAGCAGGCGTTTCTCGTAGCGCAGCATGAGCGCCGGCGCGGCCACGACAATCAGCGCCGCGGCGAGCCCCAAGCAGACCGCCGCGGGTGAAGCCACGTCCGCGAATGCCTCACCGAACGAATAGGATGCAAGGCCGTAGCATACGATCCAAGCGGCGGCCGCGCTGGCGCTTGCGAAGTAAAAATTCCGCTGCGCCATCGAATTGGTGCCGGCGAGCACGGCCGCCATGTTGCGCAGAAACGGCAGAAAGCGGGCGACGAAAACGAATCTGCCGCCGTATTGGACAAAGAGCCATTGCCCGATTCTGATGCGTCCTTCCGTCATTCCAAGACGCGTGCCGTATCGCATCAACAGCTGATGCCCGAATCTCCGGCCGATCCAAAAGCCGACAATCTCGCCCGCGATGGCGGCAACGATCGAGGCAGCGATGAGCGACCAAATATCGAGGCCATGGGTCCTGGCGGCGAAAAATCCTGCCGCGATCAACGCCGCCTCGGCAGGCAACGGAATGCCCACGCTTTCGAGCGCGATGAACGCCGCGACGACCCAGATGCCGTAGTTGGATACGAACTCAGCCATTTCGTATCTCCCCCCCGACCGGGGCCTTTCCCACGCCGATCCTACGATGTCTTTTCCCCACGTGCACCGGCGCTTGCGACGTTGAACCGACAGAAAGCGGCGAATTTCCGGCTGTGTGACTGGCCGGCCACACGTCGGACGCGCGTCTGTACGGGAAAGTTAGCGTCCTGATGAATCCGCTCAAAGATGCGCGCCGTTCCGAGCGACCACAACGCGAGCAACGCGGGTATCACCTTGGCGCAAGGGGCACGCGGTTTTAGTCGGATTTTATTTGCGATCCCGATGCCCGATGATCGCGAGTCATCGCTCGCCCATGAACTGCCTTGCCGCCTCGACCGCCTGCGCCCCCACGTCGTTGTGCCCGACGCCGGCAATCCGCACGAAGCGCTTGGGCGCGTTGATCAATCCGTAGAGCCGCTCGGCCAAGGCGATTGGCACGATATCATCGCGATCGCCGTGCAGAATCAGCACCGGGGCCGTCACCTTGCCGATGCGCAAGTCGGATCGGAACTGGTCCTTCATGAGGAACCGCACCGGCACGAACCAATATGTCTGCGCGCCGACATCGGCTGCGGAGGTAAATGGCGACTGCAGGATGAGGTAGCCGACCGGCATTTGCGCCGCCAGCGCGACCGCTACCCCGGAACCGAGCGATTCGCCCCAGAGCACGATGCGCTCGGCCCCGTAGCGCGCGGAGGTGAACGCATACGCCGCCAGCGCGTCGGCGAGGAGGCCGGCTTCGCTCGGGGTGCCGGTCGAACCGCCGTAACCGCGGTAGCTCAGTGCCACGAGCCCGCTGCCGTCCTCGGTCAGGGCTCGGAAACGATCAACGCGGTTGCGCAGCGAGCCGCCATTGCCGTGAAAATACAGCGCCACCGGCTTGTTCCCACGCGGTGGCACATGCCAGACGATGACGCGCTCCCCATCCGCGGTGTCGAGCACCACCTCCTCCGCCTGCGGCAAGCCTGCCGCTGCCGGCGCGGTGCGAAAGCGCTCGGGAAAATATTGCATCGCGCGTTGCGTGACGTAGAGCAACGCGAGGACGGCCGCGTAGCCGACGAGCGCGTAGACCATGAGCCACTTCAGATTGCTCATTCCCTCTTCATAGCACGACGGCTTTACAGGCAATTGTCAAAGCTTACAGTCCGGAGCCTACCAGGGTTTGGGGAACGCAGATGGATTCGTCACAGTCACGCCGGATAATCGCCGCCGGCATGATCGGCAATGTGCTCGAATGGTACGACTTTGCCGTGTACGGCTATTTTGCCACGGCCATCGGCCGCCACTTCTTCCCGCACGAGGATGCGGTCGCCCAGCTTCTTTCGGCCTTCGGCGTGTTCGCGATCGGCTATGTGATGCGCCCCGTTGGCGGCGCCGTGGTCGGCCATATCGGCGACCGATTCGGACGCCGCGCGGCGCTCACTTTCTCGGTGGCCGCCATGGCGATCCCGACCTTTCTGATCGGACTTCTGCCGGGATACGCGACGCTCGGTGTGGCCGCCCCGATTGCGCTCACGCTGTTGCGTATGGTGCAGGGGCTTTCGGTCGGCGGCGAGTATACGAGCTCGATGGTGTTCCTGGTGGAGCACGCCCCGGATGGCCGCCGCGGCGTGATGGGCGCGCTGGCGGCGGGCGGCGCCGGCGGTGGCACCCTGCTCGGCTCGGCGGTCGGCGCAGGCTTTGCGGCCTCGATGTCGAATGCCGCGCTCGACGCCTGGGGCTGGCGCATTCCGTTCCTGCTCGGCTTGGTGGTGGGGATCGCCGGCTACTTGCTGCGCCGGCATGTCCTGGAGACGGCCCCCCGGGAGCGGCGCAAACGCGCCCCGATGCTGGAGACGCTCAGCGATCACTGGCGCATCGTGCTCGGTTTCGCGGGCCTCTCGATGTTCAACGCGGTCGGCTTCTACGTCGGTTTCGTCTACCTCGTGAGCTGGCTGCAGACGGCCGACGGCATCGCACCCGCGCGTGCGCTCGAGATCAATTCCTTGAGCATGGCGATAATGTTGCCGGTTGTGATCGCGACCGGCTTTTTGACCGATCGCGTCGGCCGCAAGCCCATTCTGCTGCTCGCCTGCATTCTCGGCTTCGTCGGCGCGGTGCCGATATTTTTGCTATTGAATCAGCCCTCGGCGCTATCGGCGCAGCTTGGACAGCTCGGCCTCGTGGCGATGATCGGGCTGTATGGCGGGACGCTGCCCGTCTTCATGGTGGAAGCGGCGCCGCTGCCGGTGCGCTGCACGGCGGTGGCGCTCGGCTACAACATCACGTTCGGCGTCATCGGCGGCTTTACGCCGCTCGTCGCCGCTTGGCTGGTCGATCGCACCGGCGATGAGATCGCGCCGGCGTTCCTGATCATGGCGGCGGCCGCGGTCACCTTCCTGACAGTATTGCGATTTCGCGAGACGTATCGCAGCCCGTTCATCACTGCGAGTTCGGGCGCGGCCGCGGCCTACGCGCGGATCTGACTTCGGTCGAACGAACGGCGCGTTAATTGCGCGGGCGACTTGCGGGTTCTGCTACTTTTTGTCCAATTCGCCGGCGGGTATCACTCGCGAGCTTGCGAGGACGCGCTCGATTTCTTCCTTCGTGATGTTTCCTCCATCTGAGGACGATTTGCTGACACTCACCTCAATCTCGGCGGTCGTGCCTTCTGCCCGGAAACCGAGCACGAATGTGGAGGTATTGGGCTGCAAAAAGTAATAGAAATACTCGTCGGTGCGCGCGAGCGTGCCGACCTCCCACCCCATGGCGCTGATTTTGTTCAACAGTTTCGCTCTTTCGTAGGTTTTTGGATCGCCGAGCCTGACGGTAATGCTAAGCGGAAGACGATCGTGCTCGAAGTCGAAGGTGTAGTCCGGCAGACCTGTAGGCACGATATCGTCCGGCAGTTCGAGCACAATGCGAGGGTCGCTCGTGCCGCGGTCCTCGACCGAAGCAGCCGTCAATCGCGCACTTGTAAGGATCTTCTCGATCTCCGTCGCGTTAATCTCGCCTCTTTCGAGCGCCGATTTGGGAAGATTGATGGTTAGCTTCGCCGCGAGTTCTTCGGAATGAAATATCAGACAATGCTCTAACCATGATCCCTTTAGCGTGGAGATCCCGTGTTTCGAAAACTTTGAGATCCTGGAATAGAGATACTCATCCGTCCGCGGAAGTGTACCCGCTTGGTAGGCTGCGGCAATGTAATCCGGATGTCCTAATGAAGTGCAAGCTCTTTTCCAGTGGTCGAAGTAAGGTCTGCCCTCCACCTGAACCTCGATCGTGATGTCGAACAATCGGTGCTTGAATGTGGAAGTCGATCGTGGCGGCCGCAACAGCGTCATGCCGCCCTCCGGCAGCTGAAGCTCGACTCGCCCTCGCCACCTCCGCGCCGCACGGATGCACGGCCAAGACGCCAACCGAGAGGACAAGCGTGAAAACTTTTCCCGCACTGCTCATGGGCAAAAGCGTACTGGCTCCAGCAACCGTTGCCAACCGGAAGTCGCTTCCAGCGAGCTAAACTGGCGATGCCGTCAAAGCCGCAAGGCGGCCTCCGCCGGCGTGAATTTGAGCTTCAGCGCGTCGGCTACCGCGCGATGGGTGATCCTCCCCTCGCACACGTTGAGGCCGTTGCGCAGGTGCTCGTCCTCACCTAGCGCCCGGCGATAGCCCTTGTCGGCGAGCGCAAGCACGAATGGCAGCGTCACGTTGTTGAGGGCGAAAGTCGACGTGCGAGCGACCGCGCCCGGCATGTTGGTGACGCAATAATGCACGACGTCGTAGAGCACGTAGGTCGGCGATGAGTGCGTCGTCGGGCGCGAGGTCTCGGAGCATCCGCCCTGGTCGATGGCGATGTCGACGATGACCGAGCCTGGCTTCATGCCCTTGACCGTCTCGGCGGTGATCAACTTCGGCGCGGCGGCGCCCGGTATGAGAACCGAGGCGATCACGAGATCGGCCCGGCGACAAAGCGTCTCGATGGCATCGCTGGTGGAAAATACGGTGCGCACCCGGGCGCCGAGTTGAGTGGCGACGCGGCGCAGCGCGTCGGGATTGCGGTCGATGACGCTCACCGTCGCCCCCATTCCGGCGCTGATCACGGCGGCGTGGGTGCCGGCGACTCCGCCCCCCAGGATCGCGACGTCCGCCGGCGGGACGCCGGGAACGCCGCCGAGCAGCACGCCGCGGCCGCCGTTTTCCTTCTCCAGGCAGCGAGCGCCGACATGCGGCGCCATGCGGCCCGCGACCTCGGACATCGGCGTCAGCAGCGGCAAGGTGCCGTGGGCAGACGTAACCGTCTCGTAGGCGATGGCGATCACGCCCGAGGCCATCAGATCCGCGGTCTGCTCGGGATCGGCCGCAAGGTGCAGATACGTGAAAAGGACCTGCCCGGCTTTGAGCTTCTTGCGCTCGGGCGCGAGCGGCTCCTTGACCTTCACGATGAGTTCGCTGCGCGCATAGATCTGATCGGCATCGGGCACGATTTCGGCCCCGACGGAGCGGTAGTTGTCATCGCTGAGGCCGGCTCCCAATCCGGCGCTCGTCTCGACGAGCACGCGATGACCATTCCTGGCGAGCTCACGCACCGCTGAGGGCACCAGGCCGACGCGGTATTCGCTGTCCTTGATTTCCTTCGGCACGCCGACGAGCATTTTTCGATTCCGAATGTCATCCGCCGTGGCGCTCCGGAAGCCGGAGTCCGGCGCGCAAATTCTACGTCGCGCGCGGCCTTGATGCCACCACCGGCCATTTCGGCGCTGCTTGATTTCCGCCATCGGGTCGCGTTCCCTAACGCCCGACGGATCGGTCAAGCGAGGAGCGCGACGTGAGCGATGATCCCTACGCTGTCCTGGGCGTGAAACGGGAAGCGACGCAGGACGAGATCCGCAAGGCCTACCGCCAGTTGGCGAAAAAGCTGCACCCGGACCTCAATCCCGGCGACAAAGCAGCAGAGGAAAAGTTCAAGCAGGTCTCCGCCGCCTACGATGTCTTGGGAGATGCGGAGAAGCGCACGCGCTTCGACCGCGGCGAAATCGACGCCTCGGGTCAGGAGCGGCCGCGCGAGCGCTACTATCGCGATTTTCACGGCGCAGACGCCGAGCCGCACGTCTACAGCAGCCACGGGGGCTTCGGCGACTTCATGGAGTCGGAGGACATTCTCAGAGACATGTTCGGCCGCGGCGGTGGTGAAGCGCGGATTCGGCTGCGCGGGCAGGATGCGCTTTACCGCCTTGCGGTGGAATTCCTCGAGGCGCTGAACGGCGCGACCAAGCGCATCACTCTGCCCGATGGCGGCACGCTCGACGTCGTCATTCCCCCCGGTACCAGGGACAAGCAGGTTCTGCGGCTGCGCGGAAAGGGCGGCGCGGGACTCGGCGGCGGCCCGCCCGGCGATGCGCTGGTGGAGATCGATGTCGAGCCGCACAGGTTCTTCACCCGCAAGGGCGACGACATCCATCTCGAATTGCCGATCAGCCTGCCGGAGGCGGTGCTCGGAGCCAAGCTCGATGTCCCGACGCCGACCGGCCCGGTGCGCATGACCGTGCCAAAAGGCGCGAACACCGGCACGGTGCTACGATTGCGGGGCAAAGGCGCGCCGCGCAGCGACAAAACTCAGGGCGACGAATACGTGACGCTCAAGATCGTGCTGCCGCAGCAACTCGATCCGGAGCTCGAAGAATTCGCGCGCCGCTGGCAAGCGGGGCAAAGTCAAAATCCGCGCGGGCATCTGGAGGCTTGAATGATCTCGGTGCAAGAATTTCTGATCCGCACCCGTATCGAGCAGCACCTGCTGGAAACTTGGATCGAGGCCGGCTGGCTCGTTCCGCCGCAAACCGAGCCGGAGCTGATGTTCGCCGACGTCGACTTGGCGCGCGCGCAGCTCATTCGCGACCTGCGCGACGACTTCGGTGTCAACGACGAAGGCATCTCCGTCGTCCTGCATCTCATCGACCAGATGCATGGGTTGCGGCGGAGCATGCAAGGTCTGTTGGAGGAAATGCGCGCAGGAGGAACGCGGACCGATCAACACTGAGTCCAGCCCCCTGCGGTCTGCGCCGGCGCGAGTTACAACGCCTTGCCGATCTCCTCCGTCATCTTCTTGGCGTCGCCGAACAGCATCATCGTGTTGTCGCGGTAGAACAGCGTGTTGTCGATGCCGGCGTAACCCGAGGACAACGAGCGCTTGGAAAACATGACCGTGCCGGCCTTCCACACTTCCAGGACCGGCATGCCATAGATCGGTGAAGAGGGATCCTCCTTCGCTGCGGGATTCGTCACGTCGTTCGCCCCGATCACGAACGCGACGTCCGTCTGAGCGAACTCCGAATTGATGTCCTCGAGCTCGAACACTTCGTCGTAAGGGACGTTCGCCTCGGCGAGCAGCACGTTCATGTGGCCGGGCATGCGGCCGGCGACAGGGTGGATGGCGTATTTCACCTCGACGCCTTCCTTCTTGAGCCGATCGGCCATCTCTCGCAGCGCATGCTGCGCCTGCGCCACCGCCATGCCGTACCCCGGCACGATGATCACCTTGCCGGCGTTCTTGAGCACGAAGGCGGCGTCCTCGGCGGAGCCTTGCTTCACCGGCCGCTGCTCCTTGCCCGCCGCCGGCCCGGCGACCTCGCCGCCGAAACAACCGAGATGAAGCTGCGGTTCATCCCCTTGCACATGATGTAGGAGAGGATCGCGCCCGAGGAGCCGACCAGAGCGCCGGTGATGATGAGCGCCGAATTGCCCAACGTGAAGCCGATGCCGGCCGCCGCCCAGCCGGAATAGGAATTGAGCATTGAGATCACCACCGGCATATCGGCGCCGCCGATGGGAATGATGATGAGCACGCCGAAGGCAAAGGCGGCGAAGGTCAGCAGCCAGAATGCGAGGTGGCTCTCGGCGCGGGCGAAGAACACGATGAGCGCCACGATGGCGACCGCCAACGCAATATTGATGGCGTGGCGCGCGGGAAGGATGATCGGCGCGCCGCTCATGCGGCCGGACAGTTTCAGGAATGCAATCACGGAGCCGGTGAACGTCACCGCGCCGATGGCAACTCCGAGCGACATCTCGACGAGGCTCGATTTGTGGATCGCGCCGACGGTGCCGATGTCGAACGCGTCCGGCGCGTAAAGCGCCCCGGCCGCCACCAGCACCGCCGCCATGCCGACCAGCGAATGGAACGCCGCCACCAGCTCCGGCATGGCGGTCATCGGCACCCGGCGCGCGATCACCGCACCGGTGCTGCCCCCGAGCGCCAGCCCGAGCACGACGAGCGCCCAGGCGCCAGCGCCGGCTGGAGGATGCGAGGCGAGCGTGGTGGCGATGGCGATCGCCATGCCGACCATGCCGAACAGATTACCCTGCCGGCTGGTCTCGGGGTTCGATAGCCCGCGCAGCGCCAGGATGAAGAGAACGCCGGCGACGAGATAGAGCAGCGCGACGACATCGGCTGACATCGGCTTAACTCCGGCCAATCACTTCTTTTTCTTTTGATACATACCGAGCATGCGCTGGGTGACGAGAAAGCCGCCGAAGATATTCACCGAGGCGAAGCTCAGCGCCACGAAGCCGAGAACGCGCGCCCAGATCGGGCCCGCTTCGTTGGCCGCGAGCGCGACTCCGACGGCGAGCAGCGCGCCGACCACGATCACGGACGAGATTGCGTTGGTCACCGACATCAGCGGCGTGTGCAAGGCCGGCGTCACCGACCACACCACGTAGTAGCCGACGAAGATCGCGAGCACGAAAATCGAGAAGCGGAACATGAACGGATCGACCGTCCCGCCGGTTGCGGCGTGCATGGCCCCGCCCGACGCGGCGGCGACGATATCGAGTTGGGCAAGCGTGAGGTCGCGGGCGAGACCCTGGACGGCGTCCATCGCCGCGAGGCTGCCGGTCGGGATGATCAGCATTGCAGTCTCCTTAATTCACTAGGTCCGCGGCACACGCGCCTTTTACGGTCTCGTGCGCAGTCTTCGCGCATCTATCCTCTTCGCAAGAACTTTTTGCGAAGAGGGATAGATCAACGCGCGTCACGCCGCACTCTTGGGCGCGAAGCTTGGATGAATGACTGCGCCGTCTCGGGTGAGCGCCGTCGCTTTCACAATCTCGTCGTTCCAATCGACCGCGAGCGCTTTCGTGCTCTTGTCCACCAGGATTTCGAGGAAGGCGAAAAGGTTCCTGGCGTAGAGGCTCGAGGCGGACGCGGCGATGCGGCCCGGCACGTTGCGATAGCCGACGATCTTGACACCGCGGGCGTCGACCACCTCGCCGGCCTTGGCGAGCTCGCAATTGCCGCCGCGCTCCACCGCAAGATCGACGATAACCGAACCCGGCCGCATGGAGGCGACCATCTCTTTGGAGACGAGGCGTGGCGCCGGCCGGCCCGGGATCAGCGCTGTGGTGATCACGATGTCCTGCTTCTTGATGTGGTCGGCGACGAGGGCGGCCTGCTTGGCCTGATACTCCTTCGACATTTCCTTTGCGTAACCGGCCGCGGTCTCCGCTTGTTTGAACTCCTCATCTTCGAGGGCGATGAACTTGGCGCCGAGGCTCTCCACCTGCTCTTTTGCCGCCGGCCGCACGTCAGTGGCGGTGACGATGGCGCCGAGCCGGCGCGCGGTCGCGATCGCCTGCAAGCCGGCAACGCCCGCACCCATCACGAACACCTTCGCCGCCGGCACCGTGCCGGCCGCGGTCATCATCATCGGGAACGCGCGGCCATACTCGGCCGCAGCGTCGACCACCGCCCGGTACCCCGCGAGATTGGCCTGGCTGGACAGAACGTCCATGACCTGAGCCCGTGTGATCCGCGGCAGGAGCTCCATGGCGAAGGCCACGACGCCGGCATCGGCCATGGCCTTGAGCGCGGCGTCCTCGCCGTAAGGATCCATCATGAGCACCACGTCGGCATCCTTGACGGCGCCGGACGTCACGGTCGCGCCGGCGGCGGCGAACTCGGCGTCGGGAATGCCGGACTTCGTTCCGGCGTCCGGCTCGACGGCGATGTCGGCGCCGAGCGCTTTCATCTTCTTGACGGTTTCCGGCGTCGCCGCGACCCGGCTTTCAGTCGCGTCGATCTCGCGCGCTACGGCAATGCGCATTCACCCGCCTCCTCGTGGAGCAACGACGCCCGTCGAGCCCCGTTCAGCCGCCAGAGGCGAGCGCGAGCGCGATCAGCGAGAGCACCACCATGACGATGCTGGGCATCCGCGCCCCGCTGAGAAACCCGTGGAAGGCGACGATGGTCGCGACCACGAAAATGGCGAACGCAAGCAGCCAATGCCCGGCAACCGCGCCGATCGCCAGTCCGAGGACGATGTTGACGACGTGGGCGCCGCCGACCACGATCCAATGCACGAAACGGTCGTACATCGCCACGTGCGCCGGGAGATCATTGCCTTGGGCCGTCGCGTATTCGACCTCGCCGTGGTCGGCCATTTTGCCTCCTCCGCGCTGCACGTTCCTGTCCGGCAGGCGGGGATTAGCGCAATTGCCTCGGGAGGGCAACGGCGCGATCGAGCCGGCGACGGAGGTCGCTCTCGGCATCATCGGAGCGCGCGGATGCCCCCGCTTCAGCGCTCGGATGCCGCCTTGTCGAGACCGACTGCCGCGAGCGCGGCGGCCTGGCGATCGCCGACGCGGCGGATCGCAAAGTCCTCGATGGCTTCGTTGAACAATCTGTAGAAATTGAGCTCGGCGCGCAGATGCAGAAACACCGCACCGAGCCCGATTGCAGCGCGGTCCATGAAGACGAATTCGCGCGGCACCGTCACGGGACCGCGCTGCTTGAGGGCCTGATGCACGCGAAACGCCTCACGGCGCCCGTATTCCGACGGCTTCACGCCATCGGCGAGGCTGCGCACGCGATCGTCCAGCAACGGGCCGTAGATGAAGCGCGCCCAAATATTCAAGACGTCGATCAATTCCTGATTGAGCCGCTTGAAGCCCCACGTCTCGTAGGCGTGGACGATGAGATCGGTGTCTGCCTTGAGCAGGCCGTGATAGAGATCGACCACGCCGCCGACGAATTTCGGCGCGAAGATGCGGATGCATCCATAGTCCAAGAGATTGATGCCCGCCGGCCGGCCGGCCACGTCGAACACGCTGTAATTGCCGAGATGCGGATCGCCGTGGATCACGCCGAAACGGCTGAACGGCCACCACCAAGCCGTGAACATCGCGGTGCCGAGCCGGTTACGGCTGGCGAGGTCTGCCTTGGTGTGCTCGAGCAGGCGCCGACCTTGCAGCCAGTCGAGGGTGAGCAGGCGGCCGGTTGAAAGCTCCGGCCGCACGCGCGGCACGCGGATCGCATCGATGCCGTCGAGCATCTTGCGGTAGAGCATCACGTGCTTGGCCTCGCGCCGGTAATCGAGCTCCTCGCGGATGCGCGCGCCGATCTCCTTGGCGATCTCGGTGGTGTCGATGACCGGGTCCATGCGGCGGTGAATGGCGAAGATGAGCTGCAGCTGGCGAAGATCGGCCTCGACCGCCGACTGCATGTCCGGATATTGCAGCTTGCAGGCGAGTTGGGTCTCATCATGGGCGCGGGCGCGATGCACTTGCCCGAGCGAGGCGGCGGCGGCGGGATGATGCTCGAACTGGGCGAATTTCTTCTGCCAATCGGAGCCGAGCTCGGCGGCCATGCGCCGCTTGACGAAGGCCCAACCCATCGGCGGCGCCTCGCTTTGCAGCTTCATCAGCTCGGCCGCGTATTCCGTCGGCAGGGCATCGGGGATGGTGGCCATGAGTTGGGCCACCTTCATGATCGGCCCTTTAAGGCCGCCGAGCGCCGCCGCGAGCTCGACTGCGTTCTTGCCGCGATCGAGCGCGATGCCGAACAATCGCGCGCCCGCGAGGCGTGCCGCGACGCCGCTCATATTGGCGCCGACGCGGGCGTAGCGGGCGGCACGGGCTGAGAAACGGTTGGCTTCGCGGTCGGTCATGGGGATCGGTTCGGCTGATACTTGTCTCGGGATGGGGCTTTTACGCCCGATGGCCAGATGCCTGGCACGAACAAGTGTAATACCAGAAAGTGATGAGGGGTGGCTTACCAGCTATGCCGCGCCGAGGGGATCCGCAGAGAGCCACTCGGCAAACCGCTGACGCTGGCCGGGTTCCGCATCAGTGCTCACCCGCGGGAATAGGTGGTCCAGGAGGGCGATCTGCGCGCGCGTATGCGGACACTTGGCAGGATCGAGATGCGCAAAGCGATCATTCCGGTCGAACAGCTTGTACACCGCGTGAAATCCAAGCGCGCGATAGGCCTCGAACTGCTCTTCGCTGAACATCTGGTCCAGGGTGGTTTCGTGCGGAAACTGTGAATAGCGTCTCTTGTAGTGAAAGATGTAGTCGTTCTCATCGCCGGTAAGAGACGATTTGATGTAGATCAGCACCCCCCTACGGTCTCCGGGGTACGCGATCTCGCCAATCGCGCAATGCGGCCCGGCCAGCTTGGGACAATCGCCAGTGTCGTCAATGGTTTTGGAGATCTTGCGCGCCACGTTCGTGAGCTCTTGCCAGGGCAAGTCGATCCGCACACCGAGGTCGATGCGCGCATAACGTTCCATCGTGTTGAGCGACCCGAACGCCATCTCCTGATCCGCTACCGCATCGATCACGATGATTACCCGGCAACGCCGCTTGAGCAGCTCGTAGACTCCGAGATTCTCGATGTGGCCGCCGTCGGTCAAATAGACCGACTTCAGTTTCTCATTGAGTAGGCCAAAAAGCTCGAGCAGAAAATAATAATTCGCAAAGACGTTGTGCCGGCGCCGAAGCCTGGAGAATAGTGATGTTGACGATCTGTTTGCAGGTCCAGCTTCCTTCACGCGCGCCGGATTGCGTAGCCAGTAACCAAGTCGAATGTTCAAAAGGGCCAACGTCGGCGTCAATGGCTTAATACTTTCCGCGCCCATGTTGGACGATGCAGCCGCTCCGGACACCGCCATGGCCGTGGCGAGATCGAGACCGTTAGGAATCTCCTCCATGTCCCGGGTCGCGATGTAACCAGTCGTTTTGCTGCCGACGAATTGCGAGCTGAAGAGAAAAAAATCGGCATTCCTGCCGCGCTTGTTTGCTGTCTTCGAATTCTGAATGTTCAGGGCCGCATTGATGAGATGATATGGTCCGGCCACCGCGGAAATATCGCTCAACAGCGGGCGCTCCTCCTGCAGGTCCTTGTCTTTGGTCAATCGCTCCTCGGGCTTGAACAGGAAGGCTTTGGCAAGGTGGTCGCGATACAGCGGGTGCAGCGAGTTGGCGTTTGGCCGCAACAGCAATGTAATCAAGACGAATAGGGCAGCGATGACGAGATAAAGAAGGGTTGCGTTATGTCCAGTCGTGCCAAACAGGTAATCGGCCAGATTGTTTAGCCGGGCCGGAGCCGAGCAGTGCGGCAGCCGCGCGTTTATGCAGATCCCCCAGAGCGTGATCTCGAGATAGACCATCCATAGAAGAAGGGGAAGGATGAGCGCGGCGACATAAACTGCCGCCTTGGCGGCGTAGCCCGCGATCTTGGCGCGCGTTCGAGGCGATTCGCGGGCGCTTTTGATGAATTCTTCGACTTTGCTTCGCAGGAAGGCGAGCGCCACGGCCGCCGGTGCCAGCGCCGCCGATATTGTCTTGATCCATCCGGCAGCCACTGCAAGCAAAGGTCCACTTCCGCTTGCCGCCGTCTGCGATTCGAGCATCGCATTCAGCAGGTACGGCTGCAGCTCGCAAAAGGCGGAAATCAGCACGAGTATAACGAGAGTACCGACCACCTTCGCCGGATAGCTCGGGATCTCGGGTTCGCGCTGCCGAGGGCTTCCCGATCTGTACACACCCCAGCCGATGGCAGCGACCGCAAGCAGAAGGCTCAGATAGGTGGTAACGACGAAGCGTGGCAAGCCAAAGATGTTCCACGCAATAAGAGTAAGGGCCGCGGCGACGAGAAGAAACGGCAAAATCACGACGGCGTTGGCCAGCAGGCCGCGGGCATAGATCGAGGCGTTGTGCAACACATCGACCACGCCATTGGCAAAAAGATAATTCGAGTGATCACGGATATGCTGGAGAGAGGGAGGTTCGTCCTCGGCAATCCGACTCGTAAATGGAAAGTTCCCGCTGCTCGCATTCAATGCGGCTGTCAGCGAGCAGCCGATATACCCGCCCCCCGAGACAGTCGAGAGATAATCGACGCGGCGAAGGACACCGGTCTCGTTCAGGGCTTGAAGCGCGCCCAGGCAAAACGCGGCCGAGCGGATTCCTCCTCCCGACAGCGCCAGGCCGACCACGCAGGCCTCCTCATTCGGCCGCAGGACCGGATGGCCGGAAGTATCTTCCCGCGCTTCTGTTTCGAGGACGATGTGTCCCCTTGGATCATGCGTACCGCGCCGCTCATTGATGAGCGAGACTTCTTTGCGAAAGATGTCGCTGAAGCATACGACTTCGCCGAACGCTTCGACCGGTTCGCGCTCGGCAGCGTCTCGCCTCGTATGCGGCGCCATGGCGAGCCTCCTGCGGACGAGCTTAACGCAGTGCGGAGGCGCCCTCAACCGTAGATTGCATAACCACTATTCGCCTACCGCGCGTCCAATGCTTCCAGCTCCGCAATCATCTGCTCGATAACGCCAAGCCCGCGCTGCCAGAAGGCGGGGTCGCGGGCGTCGAGCCCGAACGGCGCCAACAGTTCGGAATGGTGCTTGGTGCCGCCGGCGGCAAGCATCTCGAGATAGCGCTCGGCGAACCCGTCGGTTGCGCGCTCGTAGACCGCGTAGAGCGAGTTCACCAGGCAATCGCCGAAGGCATAAGCATAGACGTAGAACGGCGAATGCACGAAATGCGAGATATAGGCCCAGAACGTCTCATAGCCCGGCTTGAGCTCGATCGCCTCGCCGAGGCTCTCCCGCTGCACCTCGAGCCACAGCGCGTTGAGACGCTCGACGGTGAGTCCCCCCTTGCGTCGTTCGGTATGCAGCTTGCGCTCGAAGGTATAGAAGGCGACCTGGCGCACCACCGTGTTGATCATGTCCTCGACCTTGGCGGCGAGCATGGCCTTGCGCTCTTTGCGGTCGGCCTTGGCGAGAAGCTTCTTGAACGTGAGCATTTCGCCGAACACGCTCGCGGTCTCGGCGAGCGTGAGCGGGGTCGGTGCCATCAATGCCCCGTTGGGTGCGGCCAGCACCTGATGCACGCCATGGCCGAGCTCGTGCGCGAGCGTCATCACGTCGCGTGGTCTGCCTTGGTAATTGAGCAGGACGTAAGGGTGCGCCGACGGCACCGTCGGATGCGAGAACGCGCCGGG
>VAZM01000023.1 GCA_005883135.1 Alphaproteobacteria bacterium | reverse complement strand
TACGGCTCGTCGAGGGAAGGCTGGATGGCCGCTGCGCCCGAGGGTCCGAAGGATCAGGGCATGGCGCCGCTGTTCGACCTCGTGGTCCGTCACGTTGCCGAGCCGCGCATCGAGCAGGGACCATTCCGCATGCTCGGCACCATCCTCGAGGCCAATCCCTATCTCGGCCGCATCGTCACCGGCCGCATCACCTCGGGCATCATCAGGCCCAATCAAAACGTCAAGGTGCTCGATCGCAACGGCAAGCTGGTCGAGCACGGTCGCATTACCAAGGTGCTCGCCTTCCGCGGCCTCGAACGCACCGGGGTGGACGAGGCATCGGCAGGCGACATCGTTGCCGTCGCCGGCCTGCCCGAGGCGACGGTGTCGCACACGATCTGCGCGCCGGAGGTGAGCACGGCACTCCCCGCGCAGCCGATCGATCCGCCGACGCTGGCAATGACCTTCCGCATCAATGATTCCCCGCTCACCGGCACCGAGGGCGACAAGGTGCAGAGCCGGGTGATCCGCGAACGGCTCCTGCGCGAAGCCGAGGGTAACGTGGCGCTGCGGGTCAAGGACTCGACCGAGAAAGACGCCATGGAGGTTGCCGGGCGCGGCGAATTGCAGCTCGGCATTCTGATCGAGACCATGCGGCGCGAAGGCTTCGAGCTGTCCGTGTCGCGGCCGCAAGTGCTGCTCGAGCGCTCCGCCCACGGCGAGATGCGCGAGCCCATCGAGGAGGTGGTCATCGATGTCGATCAGGAGCATTCCGGCATCGTCGTGCAGACGCTCTCCGAGCGCAAAGCCGAAATGATCGAGATGCGCCCCTCGGGCGGCGGGCGCGTGCGCCTCATCTTCCACGCGCCGACGCGCGGTCTCATCGGCTACCACGGAGAGCTTCTCGCCGACACCCGCGGCACCGCCGTCATGAACCGGCTGTTCCACGGCTACGGGCCCTATCGCGGCGAGATCGCCGGCCGCCGCAACGGCGTGCTGATTTCCAACGATCAGGGTGACGCCGTGGCCTACGCGATGTGGAACCTGGAGGACCGCGGGCCGATGATGATCGAGCCGGGATGCAAGGTTTACCGCGGCATGATCGTGGGGGAGCACACGCGCGGCAATGACCTCGAGGTCAACGTGCTCAAGGGCAAGAAGCTCACCAACATCCGCACCCATGCCAAGGACGAGGCGGTGCGACTCATCCCGCCCATGCAAATGACGCTGGAGAAGGCGCTCGCCTATATCGCCGAGGACGAACTCGTGGAGGTGACGCCGAAAGCGATCCGGCTGCGCAAAAAGCTGCTCGATCCGAACGAGCGCAGGAAAGACGAGCGGCGCAAGGAGGCCGAGCGGGTTTAAGCGGCGCGCTCGGCAGATCCCAGAGCCATTCGCACGGGCTATATGCCGCCATGCCGGCGCTTATTGCTCCAAAGCCGGGCTGATTCGCCGGCCGTCCGCCATTGCCGCGCAAACCGCACCCGTCGCGGCGGCGCTTTCAGCCATTCCGGCTGCCGGATGGCTCATTTTGCCGCGCTTGCGTGTCCGCTCTGCAACATTCGCGCTAGCCGGCGAACATGTCTCGATTTTTCCCCGCTTCGGACATGCTGCACGGTGCCGCGGTGTGGCAAATCCACATCAATGTCCGACGTAGTTAATGCCGCATTAAACATAACTCTTGATGCGCGGCGGAGTGCTTGCTTCAATTGCGCCATGAGCACGACCCTGATCGAAGTCCGCCGCGCCAAGCCGTCCGATGCACGGGCGATTGCGACGACGCACGACGACGCCTGGCGGAATGCTTATCAGGGCATCATTCCCGGACCGGAACTCGACAAGCTTATCAACCGGCGCGGGCCGGTGTGGTGGGACGCGGCGGTGCGCAAAGGCAGCCGAATCACGGTTCTTGCCTTCGGCGAATGCGTGGCGGGCTACGCCAACTACGGACGCAATCGCGCGCGCAGCCTCTACTACGACGGCGAAATCTACGAGCTCTACCTGCGGCCGGAATTCCAGGGGCTCGGCTTCGGCCGCAAGCTGTTCTCCGCGGCGCGGCGCGACTTGGTGCAGAGCGGGCTGCAGAGCTTGGTGGTGTGGGCACTCTCGGATAACGAGCAGGCGGTCGGTTTCTACCGGGCGCTCGGCGGCAAGGCGGTGGCGCGGTCCTCGGAACGGTTCGGCGCCCGTACCCTCGACAAGGTCGCCTTCGCCTGGACGAACTAAGCTATCGCAGCCGGCTCGATCTGCGCCCTCTCCCCGAACGGGGAGAAAGCGCACCAAAATTTGCTGCGCCGCTGCCGACTCCCTGAAATCGCTCGGCTTGCCAACGCCGCTACTCGCGGTCGTCGCTCGGGCGCTGACCGAACGCCGGTTCCCGCAGGCCGGCGATAGCGCACGCCGCGCGGACCGTGTTGGCGAGCAGGCAGGCGATGGTCATCGGCCCGGCGCCACCCGGCACCGGCGTGATTGCGCCAGCGATCTGCGCGACTTCGGTGAAGGCCACGTCGCCGACGATGCGCGGCCGCCCGGCCGCGCCGGTCACGCGATTGACGCCGACGTCGATGACGGTGGCGCCTGGCTTGACCCAGTCGTGGCGCACCAATTCGGGCCGCCCCACCGCCGCGAACAGAACGTCGGCGCGGCGGCAGACCGCGGGAAGTTCGCGCGTCTTCGAATGCGCCACCGTCACTGTTGCGTTTTCCGCGAGCAGGAGTTGCGCCAGCGGCTTGCCGACGATGTTGGAGCGGCCGATCACCACCGTTTCGAGGCCCTGGAGCGAAGGCTGCACCGTCTTGGCGAGGAGGATGCAGCCGAGCGGGGTGCAGGGCGCCAGGCCCGGCAGGCCGGCGGATAGCCGGCCCGCGTTCACGGGGTTGAAGCCGTCCACGTCCTTTGCCGGATCGACCGCGGCGATGATCTTGTGCGCATCGATCTGCGACGGCAGCGGAAGCTGCACCAAAATGCCGTGGACGGTGGGATCGGCATTGAGCCGCGCGATCAACCCCAAGAGCTCCGCCCCGCTCGTTTCTTTCGGCAGCCGGTGGTCGAACGATCGCATGCCGCTGCCGGCGGTCATCTTGATCTTGCTCGCCACATAGCTCTCGCTGGCCGGGTTGTTGCCGACGAGCACGACCGCGAGTCCCGGCGTGATGCCGCGATCGCGGGAGAGGCGATGCACGGCATCGGCAACCTTGCCGCGCAAATCGGCCGCAATCGCCTTGCCGTCGATGATCTTTGCAGTCATGGCTTGCCGCCCCCGGGATCCACCTATGCTTATATTAGCAGGATCGAACGATGACTCATCGCGTCGTCATGGCGGGCCATAGCGCGTCGGATGAAGGGGGTGAACGCGCCGTTGTCACGGACATGACAGCAAGCGGCCTACCCTATCGCGCAGATTTTCTCCAGCGCGGTGGCGAGGCTTGCGGCCGCGCCGCCTACCCTCACCCGTTTGAGCCGCGCGCTCGCGCCGGCGAGAAGGCTGACGTCGCGCGGCGCAACACGAAGCGTCGCCGCAATAAACCTGACGAGCGCCGCATTGGCCTCGCCCTCGCTCGCCGCGGCGCGCACGCGCACTCTCAGCACGCTGCGTCCGTCGGCCAATTGCGCGATCCCGTCGATGGCATCGCGGCCACCACGGGGCGTGAGCCGGATGAGGATGAGGAGGCCGTCCGCCTCGACGCGCCAAGGAGGCTCGCGCACTCAGGCGAATATCTGGACGTACAGCCAGACGATAAGCTGATCGAGAAACATGAGGCCGATGATGAGAATGACTGGTGAGATGTCGATGCCGCCAAGATTGGGAAGAATGGCGCGGATCGGCCGCAGCCCCGGTTCCGTCACCCGATAGAGGAAATCCCAGATGGCGCGGACGGTGGAATTGTGGGCATTGACGACGTTAAACGCGAGCAGCCACGACATCACCGCCGCGGCGATCAGAACATAGATGTAGAGCCAGATCAGCGTATGAATGAGCCAGAGAAAGGGATTCATTTGAGTACACCCCGAATGGGCGGAGCACGAATGCCGCTGACGAGTCGCGCACGCTTGATAAGCGCGTTGCCGCGCTGGCGTCAACGCAAAGCCTTCGCCGCGGCGCGGCCGCGATCCTTGACTCCTTGAACTGACAGCCCTAAATGGCCCGCACTCGCAGTCAACCGCCCGCCGCGCGGTTGCATCTGGCGGGGCCGTAGCTCAGTTGGGAGAGCGCCTCGTTCGCAATGAGGAGGTCAGGGGTTCGACCCCCCTCGGCTCCACCACCCCCTACTGATTCACGCGCTCGAGACCTGTTGCTCCGCCACGTCCGGCGTCCCCAGCCAATGATTGAGGAAGGCTGCGAGCCAGGCGCGGCCGGCGGGGTCATAGACCGGGCGATCGGCGAAGTGCGCGCCGCGCGGTTTGGCATTCGGCAATAACATGCGTTCATGCCCGCGCGTGGTCCACCGGCACATCATGGCGTGGGTCACGTCGGGATGAAATTGCAGCGCGAAGGCGGCGCCGCCGTAACGAAACGCCTGCACCGGGAAGGAATCGCCCTCCGCCAGCAAGTCGGCGCCGACCGGCAGGTCGAAGCCCTCGCGATGCCACTGGTAAACCTGCTCCGGCCAGGGATCGCACACCGTGCGGCCGATCTCGGTCGGCCGGATCGGGTAGTAGCCGACCTCGGCGTGGCCGTCGGGATGGCGATAGACGCGGCTGCCGAGATGGTGCGCGAGCATCTGCGCACCGAGGCAGATGCCGAGGAATGGTTTCTGCTCCTTGAGCGGGACGCGCAGCCAATCGATCTCGCGACGGATGAAATCGACGGTGTCGTTCGCGCTCATGGGGCCGCCGAAGATGATGGCGCCGGCGTGGCCCGCCATGGTCTCGGGCAGCGGGTCGCCGAAACGCGGGCGGCGCACGTCGAGCGCATAGCCGCGTTGCCGCAATGCATAACCGATGCGTCCGGGCGTCGAGGTTTCCTGGTGCAGTACGATCAGGAACATCTCAATACCCGCTCGAGTCAGATTTTCAAGATGCCAGCGACGCGCTGAACATCGCTTATCGCGGGCCGCGTTGCTGGCGCGCGATCAGGTCGAGCAATAGGCCGCGCGGCGCCAAGCGCAGCGCCATCGTCACCGCGCGATTGGCGGCGCCGGGAACGACAACGCGGCGGCCCTGCATCAGCCCGCAGTAGCCGTCGCTCGCAACTTGCTCGGCGGAGCGCGTGAGAAACCCCGGTAGGGCGTCGTCGCCCATGCCGGCGCGCGCCTGAAACTCGGTCGGCACCGGGCCCGGGCACAGCGCGGTCACCCGCACGCCTTTCGGCTTGAGCTCGCGATGCAGCGCCTCGCTGAACGAAAGCACATAGGCTTTGCTGGCGTAATAGACCGCCATGCCGGGACCGGGCATGAATGCCGCGATGGAGGCGACGTTGAGGATGCCGCCGCGCCGGCGTTCGAGGCTGTCGACGAAGCCGAGCGAGAGTTCGGTGAGCGCGCGCACGTTGACGTCGATCATGGCGAGCTGCTCGGCGCGGTCGAGGGTATCCGCCGTGCCGAAGAGGCCGAAGCCCGCATTGTTGACGACCACGTCCGGCTCGACGCCGCGGCGCTCGAGGGCGGCGGCGATCGCCTGCGCGGCATCGTCGCGCCGGAGATCTGCGGGCAGAACCGTCGGCCGCGCCACGCCCTTCCCTGCAATGGCGTCCGCCAGCGCATCGAGCGCCTGCTCGCGTCTTGCGACTAGAACGAGTTCGTGGCCGTGGGCAGCAAATTCGTGCGCCAGTGCCGCGCCGATCCCGGCCGATGCGCCGGTGATCAGCGTGACCGGCCGCTTCTCCTGCGTCACGTGATGCCCCGCCGCTGGGCCACCTGGTGGCCGAGCTCGATCCGCTCGCGCGAGGAGATGCCGAGCAGGTCGGCCGCTCGCCAGATCAAGTTGCTCTCGAACTCGTCCACCTTCCCGTCGGCGTAGGTGATCTCCCACATCATTTCGACGACGCGCCGGCGGGCGTCGTCCTCGAGCGAGCGATTGATCAGGCTGGTGAAGTGATAGAGATCGATCGATTCGTTCTCGGCCTGCGTCGCCTCGACGAGCAATTCGTCGGTCGTCGCCTCGTCGAGATCGAATTGCTGTTTGATGAGGGTGTGCAACTTGTCGCGCTCGACGTCAGAGACGTCACCGTCGATGGCGGCGGCATGCACGAGCAGCGCCGCTGCCGCCAGGCGATAGTCGTTGTGCCCAAAATGGGCCGGATGCTTCTCGCCTCCCGACACTTCGGAGAGAAATTTGCGGAATCCCTGGAACATGGCGCTATGATCCTACTGGAGCGCGCCACGTTGCATGTTGCTTCTGCCGAGTCTAGAGGGCGCACTTTCCCAGTTACTGGATCCCGTCGCCACGAGCGCGGTGAACTCCCTCGCCCCGCGAAGCGGGGAGAGGGCACGCGCCGCTTCACCGCACCTGCGGCTCCTCCGCCCGCCAGCTTCTTGTCTATTGGCCCGGCTTACTCTTGCGCAGGTTGGCCTCGAGCAATTCGAGATTGTTCTTGATGTAGGCGTTGCCGGGATCGCGCGACTGCGCCTCCAATAGCGTCTCGCGGGCGCGGCGCTGGTCGCCGCGCAGCATGTAGGAGTAGCCGCGGTTGTTGAGGATCTCCGCCGTCGGCCCGACGATCTTCGTGGCCTGATCGTAGGCGCGGTCGGCAAGCTCGAACCGGCGCTGCCGGTCGTAGGAGGCAGCGAGCCCGATCCAGGATTCGACGTCGCGCGGATGCAACTCCACCGCGCGGCGGAAGTGGCGCTCGGCTAGGCCGAAATTGCCGGCGCGGAAATATTTCTTGCCCAGGCTGACATCGTCGTTGGGATCGGACGATGGCGGCGCCGCGGCAGCGGACGTTCGCTCGCGCGGCTTTGGCGGCAAGCTGCCGGTGATCGCCGGATCGTCTTGGGACGCCCCCGGTGTGGCGGCGGTGTTCGACTGGAACATGTCGCCCAGTCGGGTCGAGCTCTCGCAGCCGTTGAGCCACAACAGGCATGCGACCGTCGCGACGATGACTCGAAGAGCTCGCGCTCTCATACTCGCGCTCTCATAGGCGTGGTTCCCCGGCGGCCGAGGCGGATTGTGGCCCCGCGGCGAAAGCACGCGGCGCGGCGGCCGTCACACCAACCGGCCCGGCGAGGCTAGGGGATGATGCTTAACAATCTCTCGCCGGTCAGCCGGTGCGGCGCCGCTGACGCCTGCGACCTTCATGGCGGATGCGTTCGAATTTATCCGATGGACCGCAGGTAAACATCGCGCGAGCGCGGTTGATCGCACTGTGGCCATGCGGCACCATGCGAGGGAGCTCGCGCACCATGGTGAATAGAGGGTAAACGCCCTATCTATTTGCCGCAGGAGGAAACGGAGGCCTTATCAATGTCGAAGCCTTGGATCAGCTACATCAATCCCGCGGCCGTCAAAGACGAGGCCATGCGCGCCGAGTTCGATCGCTGCGCCCGCGAAGGCACGCCGCGCCCGGAAAGCCAGGCGATCCGCGCCCACGTGCCCGCCGTGTTCTGGTCGTTCGCCAACTCCTGGCGCGACGTGTTCAAGAACGGCGTCGCCGACCATGGCATCAAGGAACTCTGCCGCATCTACGTGTCGCGGTCGGTGCTGTGCGAGTTCTGCGGCAATCAGCGCTCGATCAAGGCGGCGCGGCAGGGCATCGTCGAGGACGACTACCGCGATCTCATCAATTTCGAGAGCTCGAGCCGCTACGACGAGCGGCAGAAGGCGGCGCTCGCCTATGCCGAGGCGATCACCTGGGATCTGCCGGTCGACGACAAATTCTGGGCGCGCCTGCACAAGCACTTCAGCGAGCCCGAGCTGGTCGAGATCGGCTATTTCGTCGCCTTGACCATGGGTCAGCAGCGCTGGCTGCGCACGCTGGGCATCGAGCACCATCAGATTCTCTCCGGCACCGATGCCTCGATGGCGCCGGGCTTCGAAACCGCGGACGCGCTGGCGCGCTCGAAACAAGCGCCCGACTATTGGGCGAAGCGCAGCGCCAAATCGCAAGCGGCGGAGTGATTAGGCCTATTGCTGCGTCATTCCGGCCGAGGCCGCGGTAGCGGCGAGAGCCGGAATCCATAGTCACGGGCCGGGGATATGGATTCCGGGTTCGCAGGCTTTCGCCCGCGCCCCGGAATGACCGCGCTGAATCTATGCGCGGCGAACCTCACACCCGCGCGAAGCCGCGCGGGAATGCGTGCAGCCGTTCCACGCCGGTGTCCGTGATCAGCAAGAGTTCCCCGGTCTGTACGCCCGCCTTGCCGTCGCGTGTGACCACATTGGGCTGCACCACGACAGTCATGCCGGCCTCGAACGGCTCGGCCGGTATTGGCCCGGCGGGGCGGCTCTTGCTGCCGAGGATGGGCGGGAAGTAACCCCCGCCGTAGCCGTGTAGGAGATCGTCGATGATGGTGAAGCCGGCGTCCTCGATGACGGCGGAGGCCTCGACCAACTGCGCCGGCGGGGCCCCGTGCTTGAGCACCGCCGCGACCGCATCGAAGGCCGCGTCGGCGGCGGCGTGCAGCGCGCGATAGAGCGGCGGCGGCTCATCGCCGACGGCGAAGCTGCGCAGCACCTGGCCGGAATGATCCCAAAACGCCGCGCTGATCTCCGCGAAAACGATGTCGCCGTTGGCTACGCGCCGCGTCGAGGGAAACTGCGCCGGCACGGGAAGCTGCGGGTCGCGCATGGACGTCGCGCCGATGAAATGGATGACGTTGCTGCCGCCCTCGCGGGTATAGGCGCGCTCGATCAGGTCGCCGAGCGCGCGCTCGGTCAGGCCGACGGCGAGCCCGTCGCGCAGCCCGGCCATACCGCGATCGCTGAGCCAGGCGCCGATGCGCAGCCAATCGATCTCTTCCTGCGACTTTACCCGACGTAACCGAACATAGGCGCGGTTTAGGTCGGCGATTTTGCCGAAGCGCGCAGCGAGCGCCGCATGCTGGACGAAACCCATCGGACCGATCACGCCGACGCGATTTTCACGCGCGCCGCGCGTTTCGAGCACCGCGATGGCGGCGCGGATGGATGATTCGCCGCCCCAAGCGACATCCGCCTCGGTGGCGAGCCGCTTCGCCAGCGGCGCGTGGTTGATCCATTGCACGAACAGCGCATCGCGCACGCCCGGCGTGAGCACGCCGATTGCCTCCGTGGTCACCGGCCATTGGGTGAACCACTGCACCGCAGAGCCGGCGCGGTTTGCCCCGTAGAATACGAGATGGTCGCAGTCCGCTTCGGCGAGCACCGTTTCGATTGCGCCGCGCCGGCGCGCCATCTCGGCGGCACTGAAGCGCGGATATTCAGCCTCGACAATCCGCTTGAGCCGCGGCGGCAGCGGCGGCCACTCCGTCATGGCCGGGCATAGCGCGTCGGAAGACGCGCGTGAACGCGCTTGTGTCCCCGCAAGTCGGGTTTACCCGACTTGCGGCACTTTATGACGCGGAACTCGGGCAAGCCCAGGTTCCGATGCCATCCACGACTTTGTTGCCTCAACGAGGAAGACGTGGATACCCGGCAGCGCCAGACAAGTTTACGCAGTCTGCGCAAGCTTGACTGCGTTGCCGGGCATGACGAGCCAATGACTGGGACGGTGCCGATCATGCGCTCGCGCGCGCCATGGTGTCCGGTTTGGCGGCAAGGCGCTCTTCGACCAGCTTGCCCAGCGCCATCATGTCGACCTTCCCCGTGCCGAGCACGGGCAGCTTGTCGAATACCCAGACCTCGGACGGGATCATCAGATCGGAGGCATGCTTTGCCTTGGCGAAGCTCTGAAACTCGGCCCGTGCCGCGCCCTTTTGCTGGGTGAGCAGAATGAGCCGCTCGCCCCGGCGCGGATCGGGCACGGCGACGACCGCGGAAAGCACGTCCGGCCACAGCTCCGACGCCAGCGCCTCGACCGCGGCGAGCGAGATCATCTCGCCGCCGACCTTCGCGAAACGCCTGGCGCGGCCCTTGATGGTGACGAAGCCCTGCTCATCGATGGTAACGATGTCGCCGGTATCGTGCCAGCCTTCGGCCGGCGGCTCGAGCACGCCGGGATTGTCGACCTTAAGGTAGCCAAGCATCACGTTGGGTCCGCGCACGTAGAGGCGGCCGCCTTCCTCCACCCCCTCGACCTTCTCCAGCCGCGCCTCCATGCCGGGCAGGATGCGCCCGACGGTGCCGAACTTGTTGAACATGGGCGTGTTCAAGGCGAGCGCGGGCGCGGTCTCGGTGACGCCGTAACCTTCGAGAATGCGCAGGCCGAACTTCTCCATGTAGACGCGCCGCGTCGTCTCCTTGACCGGCACGGCGCCTGCGAGGATGTAGCGCAGCGAGCGGAAATCGTAAGGGTGCGCCGCCCGCGCATAGCCGGCCAAGAAGGTATCGGTGCCGAACATGATCGTGGCGTTCACCGCGTAGATCAGCTCCGCGACGGTGCGGTAGTGCAGCGGCGAGGGATAGAGATAAACGCGCACGCCGAACACCAGCGGCAGCATCACGCCGACCGTGAGCCCGAATGAATGGAATACCGGCAGGACGTTGAACACCTTGTCCTCCCGGCCGAAATCGATGCGTGCTGCGGCCTGCGCGGCGTTGGCCAGCATGTTGCGGTGGGAGAGCACGACGCCCTTCGGCACGCCCTCCGAGCCCGACGTGAACAGGATCGCGGCCCAGTCGTCGGGCTTGCGCGAGATGAGCGGCGTGTTGGCGTTGATCAGGCCGCGGAGCTTGTCACCGAGCGTGATGCCGGCGCGGATGTCCTCGAGATAGACGATCTTGACCGCCTTCTCGATCGCGGCAACCAAGTTGCGCAGCCGAGCCTTCTCGACGAAAGTCCGCGATGAAACGATGGTGTCGATCTGCGCCGCCGTGCAGGCGGAAAGGATGTTTGCGGCGCCGGCCGTGAAGTTGATCATCGCCGGCACGCGGCCAGCCGTCATCAAGCCCAGAATGGCGACGACGGCGCCGTTCGCGTTCGGCAGCATGACACCGATCGCGCGGCCCCCCGGGGCCAGCGGCATTAGCTTGGCGCCGAGGATGGCGGCGCCGACGAGCAGGCGCTTGTAGGAGAGCGTCCCGGTGACGGGGTCTTCGATCGCGATCCGCCCGCGCCCGTGGGTGTCCGCGGCTTGCAGCACCGCCTGCACCATGGTGCGATCGGTCGAGGTGGTGCGGAACACAAGATCGGACATGATGCCGTAGAGCGCGGCGCCGGCGGCGAGCCGCCGCTTGCGCCCTTTGAGCTCGGGGTCGACGGTGAGCCGCACCGGCTCGAGAATCGTCACCGTGACCTTGGGAAACCAGCGCCTGCGTACCTGAGCGCGCTTGAGCCGGCTGAACGGCGTCTGCTCCAGGCCTTCGATGCGCACCGGCACGATCTCGGCGTTGGTCTTATCGGCAACCAAGGCGGCGCCGTCATAGACTTTCATCAGGCTGCCGGTCACGGTGATGCGCCCCTCGGGAAAGATGATGAGGGGATTGCCCGCCTTCACCGCCTCGATGAGCGAGCGCACCGCCATCGGCTTTAACGGATCGAGCTTCATCGCATTGGTCAGCTTGACGAACGGGCGAACCCACCACAGCTGCGCGATGCCGACGTCGATGGCGAATACCGGGTTGTTGTTGAGGAGCGAGAGCGCAAGACCCGCATCGAGGAAGCTCACGTGGTTGAGCGCGATGATTCGGTTGGAAGCGGCCGTGTTGAGATTGTCGATACCCTTGACCTCCATCCGGAACAGCGCGCGGTAGAGAATGGAGAGCGCATCGCTCAGCGCGCTCGCGGGCATGGTGCGGCCGACCGCGACCGCCACCACGAGGCTCGCAGCGCCGAGCAAGATGAACAGCTGCGACGACGTCATGCCCACCGTCTGCAGCATGGCCACGATCACCGTGCTGCTGGCCATGAACGCGGCATTGAGCACGTTGACCGCGGCCACCACGCGCGCGCGACGATCGGCGCCGGCCCAGGCCTGCACCGCCGCAAAGGTCGGCACGATGAAGAGCCCGCCGGCCGCTGCCAGGCTAGCGAGATCCAGCGCCAGGTGCAGCCCGCGAGCGCTGGTAAAGATCGCGAAATAGCCGTCGAGGCTGCGGACCGGCGCGGCGCCGAGCGTGGAGAAGCCGAGGTCGATTGCGGCCAAGCCGAGCAGGACGGCGCCGATGACGGTGGGCAGGAGAATGATCCGGCCCGCTGCTAACCAGGCTGCCAGCCCGGAACCGATGGCGATCGAGATCGAGAAGATGGCCAAACACGTGGTCACCACCTCTTCGTTGCCACCGAGCACGTTTTTGACCAGTGGCGGCATCAGCGACAGCGACACCGCGCCCACAAGCCAGAACCAGCTCGTCACCATCGCGCCCCACCACAGGCGGCGGTCCTCGCGCAGAAAATTCAGGAGCCCGACCGTCGAGCGCAGGACGTTCGCCTGCACCTTGAGATCGGGCGCGCCTTCTCCTGTGCGCGGGATGAACAGGCTCGCGCCCCAGCACAGCAACGAGAAGATGATCATGAGGAAGGCGAAATGCGCGGGATCGCCGCCGTCCTTGGCGGCAATGCCGCCGACGATCGTGCCGAGCAGGATGGCGATGAAGGTCGCGCCCTCCACCAGTGCGTTGCCGGCGGGAAGCTCCGAGCGGGCGAGATGATCGGGAAGGATCCCGTATTTGATCGGTCCGAACAGCGCGGCGATCACGCCGAACAGAAACAGCGCAAAGAACAGGAGCGGCACCGAATGCAGGCTAAACCCGACGACGGCGATGAAGGCGATGCCGATCTCGACAAACTTGAGCCGCCGCGCGACCACGGCCTTGTCGAAGCGGTCGGCGAGCTCGCCGCCGAGCGCGGAGAGAAAAAAGTAGGGCGCGATGAAGACGGCGGCGGCGAGCGTGATGAGCGCCTCGGCGTCGGCGCCGCCGATATGGAACAGGATCAGGAAGACCAGCGCGTTCTTGAGGAAATTGTCGCTGAACGCCGCGAAAAACTGGGTCCAGAACAGGGGCGCGAAGCGCCGCGTCATCAGCAGAGACGAGGACATGGCTTTTCCGCTGGTTCCAACGGGCGCGGGGCCCAGATGCGCGACAAACGCTGGTTCGGTCTGCTCCCTCTCCCCGCAAGCGGGGAGAGGGCTGGGGTAAGGGCCCTCTCCCCGCAAGCGGGGCGAGGGCACGTGCCGCGGCAGCGGGTGCCGCTCGCTTAAGAGACGATAATTTGGGCAAAAGGACAATCGTCCCGTCGCGGTAGGGCAAACCGCAGGCATTGGCGCGACGCAAATGCCGACGGTGCGCAAAACAAAGGCGGGCGGCCCGGGGCCGCCCGCCGCTCAGGTCCCGCCATGCGCAAATCGCTAACGGCGCAGGAGTTGCTGCCCTCCGCGCTCCATCATCACGGCTGCCGCACCCAGACAGACCGCGGCGCCGCAGGCGAGCGTAAACAGCGAAATCCACATGGCTTCCTCTCCGATGCTTCAGTCTCTGTCGAGCCAGTAGAAAACTCGGAAGCCGCCAATCCGTTCCGGGAACTTTGCCTGAAAAGTGGTAATATGGCACCATTTTGTGCAATAATTTCCGTCTGGGGTTCGCTGCGGTCAACCATTGCTTGAGCGGCTTGCCCCGTACCCGCGTCGGTTGGCTCCGCCGTCCGCCAGTTTTGACCTCCTCCAGTCGATGCGCGACTATTCGGCGGCGGCCCAACCGTCCGTTGTTCCTCCCCCCGGGCCGACCCGCCGGGACTCGTTGCGTGCAATGCCGTCCGCCAGACCTGAGGGCGCGGAGACCGCGCCGGTGATGTAAGTCATGAAGTTCACCGGCGATATCTGGCTGAACGCGCCGCGCACGGCGGTGTTCGCGAAGCTGCGCGACGCGCGCTTCTTCGCCGCCTGCGTCGAGGGCGTGCAGGATTTAAACGAAATCGACGCCGACCATTACACCGCGGTGCTGGACACCAAGGTCGCGTATCTCAAGTTCAAGTTCAACGTGACAGTCGAAGTGGCGCGGGCGGACCCGCCGGCCGAGATCGAGGCCAAAATCGAGGGGACGCCGCTCGGCATCGTCGGACGGCTGACCGCGCGCTCGCTGACGCGGCTCGCCGAACACGACGGCGGCACCAAGGTGAGCTACGAAGTCGACGCGGCGCTCACCGGCAAGCTCGGCAGCCTCGGCCAGCCGGTGTTGCGTGCCAAGGCCAAAGACATGGAGCGGCGCTTCGCCGAGCGCATGCGCGCGGCCTTCGCCGAGTCCCAACCTCGATCCGAGACCGCCACATGACGCCGTTCGAACTCGTCGAACCCGCCTCGCTGGGCGAAGCCATCGCGCTGCTCGACCCCGAGGACGCCGGGGTGCGGCCGATCGCCGGCGGCACGGCGCTGATGCTGATGATGAAGGCCGGCGTATTCCGCCCCACGCGGCTCGTCAGCTTGCGCAAGCTCGCGCGGCTCAACGCCCGCATCGCGGCGACGTCCGACGGCGCGCTCACCATCGGCGCCATGACGCCGCTGGCCCTCGTCGAGCGCTCGCCCGAGGTGGCGCGCATCGTCCCGGTCATTCCGCGCGCGATGCGGCGGCTTTCCAACATCCGCGTGCGCAACGTCGCCACCATCGGCGGCAATCTGGCGCACGGCGACCCGCATATGGACTTGCCGCCGCTTCTCATCGCGCTCAATGCCGAGGTCAAAGTGGTCGGAGCGAACGGCGCGCAGGCGGCGGAGCGCATGATTGCGGTCGAAGCCCTGTTCACCGGCTATTTCGAAACCGTGCTGGCGAAGAACGAGCTGATCGCCGAGCTGCGCATCCCACCGCAAGGGCGATCGCGCGCCGCGTATCTCAAGGTCACCACCGGCTCGGCCGAAGATTGGCCCGCGCTCGGCGTGGCGGTCGCGCTCGAGAGCGAAGGGAGCGCCGTCAAATCCGCGCGTGTCGTCGTCAGCGCCGCAACCGAGAAGGCAACGCGTCTCAAGGGAGTGGAACGATTGCTGGCCGGCGCCACCGTGGACGAGAAGATGTTCGCGCGCGCGGGCGATGCCGCGGCCGAGGAAGCCGAATGCATGACGGACGTGCGCGGCTCGGCCGCTTACAAACGCGAGCTCACGCGCGTCTATGTCGGCCGGGCGCTGCGTCAGGCGCTCAACAGCGACGGAGCCACGCGCTGATGGCAACGAGCAGCGGACAGGTCGGCACGCCCAAGGATGCGAAAGTCGGTGGCGCGAAAGTCGGTTCCCAAATCGGGCGCTCGCTGCCGCGGCTCGAGGGGCGCGACAAGGTCACCGGCCGCGCCGAATATACGCACACCATGCGGCTTCCCGGCATGCTCTACGCCAAGATCTTTCGCAGCACCGTCGCCCACGGCCGCATCAAATCGATCGACACCAGCGCGGCAAAGCGCGTTCCCGGCGTCTATCGCATCATCACCGCCGAGGACATCCGCACGGTCATTCCCGCGCCCTATTACGGGCCGGCGTTCCACGACCAGCCGATCCTCGCCGTCGACAAGGTGCACTTCGTCGGCGAGCCGGTCGCGGTCGCGCTCGCCGCCGATCCGCATGTCGCCGAGGAGGCGGCGCAGCTCATCGTCGCCGAGTACGAGGAGCTGCCGGCGGTGTTCGACGAGGTCGAGGCCGCGGCCAACAACACGCTGGTGCATGAGGAGCTCAAGCCCGCCGGCACCTTCGCCGACCTCAAGCATCTCAAGGGCCGCAAGGGCACGAACGTCGCGCTCGATTTCAAGCTGCGGCGCGGCGACGTGGACAAGGCCTTCGCCGCGGCCGCGCACGTGTTCGAGCACACCTTCCACACGCAGAAGGTTCTGCATCTCGCGCTCGAGCCGTTCGCCTCGATCGCGGATTGGAACGAGCGCGGCGTCACCATCTACAGCGGCAGCCAAGGGCCGTCGTTCGTGCGCACCGAGATCGCGCGCCTGCTCGGCTGGCCGGAGAACCGCGTGCGCATCAAGGTGCCGTACCTGGGCGGCGGCTTCGGCGCCAAGCTCTACATCAAGATGGAAGCGCTCGCGACCGCGCTCTCCATGATCGTGCGCCGGCCGGTCAAGGTCGCGCTCACCATGGAGGAGCAGTTCTACACCATCACCCGGCATCCCAGCACGTTCGTCATCAAGACCGGCGTCGATGCGAGCGGCCGCATCACCGCGCGCAAATGCGAGGTGTATTGGAACGGCGGCGCCTATGCCGACGTCGGCCCGCGCGTGACGCAAAAGTCGGGCTTCACCGCCTCCGGCCCCTACGACATCGACAATGTGTGGGTCGATTCGTACGCGCTCTACACCAACCTGCCGCCGGCGGGAGCGCTGCGCGGCTTCGGCATTCCGCAACTGGTGTGGGCCTACGAGAGCCACACCGACATGATCGCGCGCGCGCTCAAGCTCGATCCGCTCGAGTTCCGCCGCAAGAACCTGCTGCGCGAAGGGCGCCCGCAAGCAACCGGCCAGATCGTGCGCGATGCCAAGCTCGATGCCGTGCTCGAGCGCGTGGCGGAGCGGCTCAATTGGGGCAAGCCGCTCGCGCGCGGCAACGGCGCGCTGCGCCGCGGCCGTGGCATCGCCGTGGCGATCAAGGCTGTCATCTCGCCGACCACCTCGGTGGCCAACCTCACCATCGCCGCCGACGGCAGCACCACGCTTTATTGCGGAACCGTCGACATGGGCCAGGGCTCGGACACCGCGATGGCGCAGATCGCCGGCGAGGTGCTCGATGTCCCGGCGGAAAGCGTGCGCATCGTGCCGCGCGACACCGACGTCACGCCATACGACATGGGCACGCTCGGCTCGCGCTCGCTCTTTCACATGGGTCACGCGGTGCGGCTGGCGGCGGAGGAGGCGCGCGAGAAGATCAAAGCGATGGCGCGCGAGGTCGGCGAGCCGGAGGGAAGCAACATTCCGTTGCCCGACCTGTTCAAGAAGAAATTCGGCATGCAGGCCGGCAACATCGTCGGCACCGGCACCTACAAGCCGGATTACGTGCCGCCCGATCCGGCGACCGGGCTCACCGACAAGGTCACGCCGTTCTGGATGTGCGCCGCCTCCGGCGCCGAGGTCGAGGTCGATACCGAGACCGGCCACGTGCGCATCACGCGGCTGATCACCGCGGTCGACTGCGGCCGCCCGGTCAATCCGAAGATCGTCGAGACGCAGATTTCCGGCGCCGTGCTGATGCAGCTCGGCTTCACCATGTTCGAAAAGATGCACATCGACGCCGGGCAGGTGACCAACGCCTCGCTCGCCGACTACAAGATTCCCGCGATCTTGGACGTGCCGCAGGCGATGGAGAACGAGACGGTCGACTCGCATCTGTCGACCGGCCCGTTCGGGGCGAAGGGCGTGGGCGAGACCGCGACGTTCTGCGTATCGCCGGCGATCGCTAACGCCATCGAGGACGCCTGCGGGGTTCGCCTCACCGCGCTTCCGCTCACCCCCGAGGCCGTGTTCCGCGCGCTGCGCGCGCAAGCCAACAAGCCACTGGCGGACGACGCATGACCCGCACCATCAGCTTCACCCTCAACGGCGAGCAGGTCGCGGCCGAGATCAAGCCGCATCACAACCTCGTCGAGGTGCTGCAGCGCGAATTCAATCTGATGGGCGCGCGCGAGAGCTGCGGGCAAGGCATGTGCGGCTGCTGCACCGTGTTGGTGAACGGCGCGGCCGTCTCCGGCTGCCTCTATCTCGCCGCTTTCGTCGACGGCGCCGAGGTGCGCACCGTCGAGTCGCTCGCCGATGCGCGCACGCAGGCGCTGAGCCCCGTGCAGGAGGCATTCATCGAGGCCGGCGCCTTCCAGTGCGGCTATTGCACGCCGGGATTCCTGCTGATGGCCACGCAGCTCCTCGAGGCATATCCCGATCCCGACGAGGAGCAGATCCGGCACTATCTCTCGGGCAACCTCTGCCGCTGCGCCGCCTATCCCGAGATCATCGCAGCGGTGAAGCTCGCGGCGCGCAGGCGTAAGGCTAATTCTGTCGGTTGACAGCCGTGGCGACGAGTGGCGGGAGGGAGGGGGCACGCAACAAGATTCATGCTTGCATTCCCCCACCCCAACCCTCCCCCGCAAGCGGGGGAGGTAGCACACCGAGTCTTTGGCACGCGTGGTATAGAGTATCGCATGTTGCAGACCCGGCCCGAGCACATGTCCGTCGCGCGCAAGCCCGCGGCCTTCGGCGATCTGCGCGGCTGGATCGCCGCGCTCAAGGCGCAAGGCGAGCTCGCCGAGATCGACGCCGAGGTCGACTGGAACATCGAGCTCGGGACCATTATGCGCCTGGCGCAAGGTCCGGGCATCGGCAAGGCGCTCATCTTCAACAACATCAAGGACTACAACACGCCGGCGAGCCGCTGCCGGCGCATCTTCGGCTCCGCGCTCAATAATTACCGCCGCATCGCCATGATGCTGGGGCTGCCGCCCGACAGCCACCCGCGCGAGCTGGTCAAGATCGCCCGCACCATCTTGAGCGGCACGATCGCGCCCAAGATCGTCGCCACCGGGCCGGCGAAGGAGAACATCCTCACGGGCGCCGACATCGATCTCTACGAGTTTCCCGCGCCGCATTGGAACCGGCTCGATGGCGGGCGCTATCTCCTCACCTACGGCGGCTGCGTCACCAAGGATCCCGATACCGGCGTCATGAACGTCGGCATCTATCGCGGCATGGTCGCCGGCCACGATCGCATCCCGATCCTGATGTGGCGCGCGCAGCACATCGGGCATCACGTCACCGCCTGGCACCAGGGCGGCAGCGCCGAGATGCCGATCGCGGTGGCGGTCGGTTGGGAGCCCTCGCTGGGTTTCTGCGCCGGCGCGCCGGTGCCCAAGGGCGTGTGCGAGTACGACGTGATGGGCGCGATCCGCGGCGCGCCGGTCGAGCTGGTCAAGTGCGAGACCGTCGACCTCTACGTCCCCGCCAGCGCCGAGATCGTGATCGAAGGCTTTCTCGGGCTCGATCCCGCGACCTATACGATGGAAGGCCCCTACGCCGAGTTCACCGGCTACGTCGCCGGCGACCGCTCGCCCAAGCCGACGATTCGCGTCACCGCCATCACCCACCGCAACGATCCGATCCTGCGCGGCACCATCGAAGGCTCGCTCCCCGGCAGCTATTCCGAGAACGCGGTATGCTCATCGATCATGCGCGCGGCCACCGCCTGGAATGTGCTCGACCGCGCCGGCGTTCCGGGCATCACCGACGTGTGGTGCCCGCCGGTGCAAGCCGGCATCAACCTCCTCATCCGCATGAAGCAGAGCTATCGCAACCAGGCGAAGCAGGCGGCGAACGCGATCTGGGGCTCCTCGGCCGCGCACGTGCGCTATAAGCACATCACCGTGGTCGACGACGACATCGACATCCATGATTACGCGGCGGTGGACTGGGCGATCGCACACCGGGTGAACGCGGGGGAGAACGACATCGTCATCATGCCGTCGACCTTCGGGCTCGGCCTCGACCCGTCCATGCGCAAGCGCGACCGCAATCCCGCGCTGTTCGGCACCGGCAAGTGGAACCGGGTGCTGATCGACGCCACCATGAACCTCGACTACGATCCCGACCCGGACTACGGCGGCGCACGCTTCCCGCCGACGGTCTGGCCGGACGACGCCGACGTCGAGAAGGCCTATGCGCGCTGGAGCGAGCTCGGCCTCGGCAAGCCGAAAGGCGCCAGCGGAGAGTAGGTTTGGTGAGCGATCCAACACTCGCCCGACAAACTCGGTCGGCTCCCTCTCCCGTAGGGAGAGGGGTGGGGTGAGGGGTTAAGGTCTACCGATGGGCTTCGAACCCCTCACCCCAACCCTCTCCCAGGTGGGGAGAGGGAGCGCACCGACTGCGCGGCCCGACTGTGCTTACAATCCGAAGGACTACGCGCTAACAGAGGCCACCCATGACCGAGCAACCCGTCACCTTTGCCTCCGCCGGGCTCAAGCTCTCCGGCGTGGTGCACCTGCCGCCCGGAATGCGCCCCTCCGAGCGGCGCGGCACGTTTTTGGTGCTGCACGGCTTCGGCAGCAACAAGACCTCCTCCAACACCATGGCGCCCACCAAGATGCTCGGCGAACTCGGCTACGTCGTGCTGCGCTTCGACATGCGCGGCTGCGGCGAGAGCGAAGGCGAGTTCGGCCGCGTGATCTGCCTCGAGCAGGTCGAGGACACGCGCAATGCGCTGACGTTTCTCGCCCAGCATCCCTCGGTCGATCCCGCGCGCATCGGCGTGATCGGCTCGAGCTTCGGCGGCGCGGTCGCGATCTATACCGGCGGTGTCGATGCGCGCGTCGCCGCGGTCATCTCCAATGGCGGCTGGGGCTATGGCGAGCGCAAGTTCCGCGGCCAGCACGCGAGCCCGCAGGCGTGGGCGCGCTTCACCACTATGCTCAAAGAAGGCCGCGAGCACCGCGCCCGCACCGGCAAGTCGCTGATGGTGCCGCGCTACGACATCGTGCCGATCCCGCCGCATCTGCGCGGCAATCTCGCGAGCAACTCGGTCGAATCGTTTCCGGCGGAGACGGCGCAGAGCATGTTCGACTTCCGCGCCGACGACGTGGTCGGACGCATTGCGCCGCGGCCGCTGCTCCTTCTGCACGCCGCCAACGATTCGGTCACGCCCACCGAGCAATCGATCGAGCTGTTCAAGCGCGCCGGGCAGCCGGCGGAACTGCACCTCATCAGCGACGGCGACCATTTCATGTTCGGCGAAGGCAATCGCCGCGTGTGGGGCCTGTTGCGCGGCTGGCTCGCCCAGTATTTTCCCGCCGCCGTGGCCGCGGAAAAACGCGCCGCCGCAACGCACGCCTGAACGCGACGTTATGACGCCTCGCGTCGCGGGCGTGGACGCGTTCGTGTACAGATGGACTCAGTAAAGGAGCGTGCATGCCTCTGATTAGATTGATCGCCCTCATCGCGGCGCTGCTTGCTGCCTTGGCGCCCGCGACGGCGCCGGCGCAGGACTGGCCGAACCGGCCGGTCACGCTCGTCGTGCCGTTCGCCGCCGGCGGCGCGTTCGACGTCATGGCGCGGGTCTTCACGCCGTATCTCACCCAGATTCTGGGCCAGCAGGTGATCGTGGAGAACGTCGGCGCCGCCGCCGGCATCGTCGGCACCAGCCGCGTCGCCAAGGCCGCGCCCGACGGCTACACCATCCTGTACGGCACCGTCGGCACCCACGCCTACAACCCGACGCTTTATAAGAAGCTGCCGTACAACGCCGTCACCGATTTCGCGCCGGTGGCGCTCGTGGCCGAGCAGCCCATGGTGCTGATTACGCGCAAGGACTTTCCCGCCGACACGCTGCCACAGTTCATCGCCTACGTGAAGGCGAACGCGGCGAAGCTGCAATACGGCTCGGCCGGCGTTGGCTCGACCACGCATCTCGGCTGCGCGCTGCTTAATTCCGCCGCTGGGCTCGACGTCACCCACGTGCCCTACCGCGGCGGCGGGCCGGTGATGGCGGACTTGATCGCCGGCCAGGTGCATTACATGTGCTCCAACAGCGCCGGCGCGCTGCCGCAGATCGAGAGCGGCACGGTCAAAGGCATCGCGCTCCTCGCGCGCGAGCGCTCGTCGCTCATTCCCACGCTTGCGACCGCGCACGAGCAGGGGCTCAAGGATTTCGAAGCCATCACCTGGACCGGCTTCTTCCTGCCCAAGGGCACGCCGCCGGAGATCGTCGACAAGCTGCACGCGGCGATCGTGCAGATGATGGCCACGCCGGCGCTGGCGGAGCGCATGCACGAGCTCGGGGTGACGCTCGTGTCCTCCGACCGCCGCTCGCCGCAGTACCTCGCGGACTTCGTCGCGCGCGAGATCGAGAAATGGGGCGCGCCGATCAAAGCCGCCGGCATCCACGCGGACTGATGTGTGCGGCGCCACCTCGAAAGCGCGAGTTCAACAGCCGCGGTCGCGACTTTGCGCCCTCTCCCCTTGCGGGAGAGGGCAGCTCGGTGTCACCACGCACAATGATGGGTGAGGGGTAGCTTGTCGCAATAACCCCTCACCCATTCGAGTTCGTAGGCCCACCATTGTGCCCTCTCCCGCACCGAACTCGGGCTTGCCCGAGTTCGGCACTTTTAATTCGGCCGAAGTCGGATAAATCCGACTTCGGCTGGGAGAGGGCACTGGAGGCGACACGGGCGTTGCCAGCTCGCACAGAAGGCGCGTACCGCGTATAGGGAAAGCCGTGCGATCCAAATCCTAGCACATGACCGCGTCCACCCAAGACAAACAGAAAGAGATCGCGTTCTTCGACGGCCATGCCGCCGCGGACGACTATGACGTGTTCACGCCGCAGGCGAGCGCGCGCATCGTCGACGCCTTCATCACGCTCACCGGGCTTAAGCCTCCCGCGCGCGTCGTCGATCTCGGCTGCGGCTCCGGCACCTTCACCGCGCTGCTTGCGCGCGCCGGCTACGACTGCGTCGGCGTCGACATCAGCGCGAAGCTGCTCGCGGTCGGCCGCCGCAAGCATCCATCGATCGCGTTCATCGCCGGCGACATCGAGCACCTGCCGTTTGCCTCCGAGAGCTTCGACGGCGCGCTCTTGAGCGGCGTGGTGCACCACTTCCCCGACCCCTCGCCCTGCGCCGCGGAAACCTTCCGCGTGCTGCGCCCGCGCGGGCGCTTTCTCGCCTTCGATCCCAACCGGATGAATCCGTTCATGTGGCTCTACCGCGACCGCGCCTCGCCGTTCTACAGCCCGCTCGGCGTGACCGAGAACGAGCGGCCAGTGCTCGCGCGCGAGGTCCGCGCCGTGTTCGCGCGCGCGGGCTTTGCCGTCTCCTCGCATTATCTTTCCGGTCTCGCCTATCGCTACGTGGCGTCGCGGCGCGCACAACTTTTGCTGCCGATCTACAATGTCATCGACCGCGCTGCCTTCGGCTTCGGCGTGATGGAGCGGCTGCGGCCCTTCGTCCTCACCGTTGGCGCAAAGGGGTGAGATGCGGAGGACACGGCCTCATGCTGAGGAGCCGCGCGACAGCGCGGCGTCTCGAAGCATGAGGCCGCCGCGATCTGCCAATATGACCGACCCCTGGCTTCGACGGCGCTTTCTCTTCGGCCTCATGCTGAGGAGCCGTACGAAGTTGTGCGTCTCGAAGCATGAGGCCGGCCCGATTACGCGGCATCATGGTCAGGTGCAGGTGCCGCCCTCGCCCTTCGAGACGCTCACCCGGCTTTCGCTTCGCTCGGCCGGGCTCGCTCCTCAGGACGAGGGCGGCGGAGAGCGCGGAGGCTACTCAGCTAAGCTTAAGGCGCACCATGAGTGATGGCGCCTACCTCTATATCTTGCGCTGCGCCGACGACAGCTATTACACCGGGACCGCACGGTCGGGCCTGGAGCAACGGGTTGCGGAACACAATGCTGGAACGTACGGCGGCTATACGGCGCAACGTCGCCCGGTGACGCTGGTATTCTCGCAATGGTTTGACCGGATTACCGACGCCATTGCCGCCGAGCGGCAAGTGAAGGGCTGGTCGCGTGCAAAAAAAAGGAAGCGCTCATTCGCGGTGATTTCGACTCGCTTGCTCGGCTTTCGACGCGACGGCGGCCACTTGCAAAAGCGACACGATGAATATCTCAGCGAAGTACCGGTCAACGGACAAATAGCTTTTGACGCCGATCTCTCCTCGGCCTCATGCTGAGGAGCCGCACAAAGTGCGGCGTCTCGAAGCATAGTCACGCGATGAACATCTCAGCGAATACCCTCGAGGGACAAACAGCTTTGACGCCGATCTCTCCTCGGCCTCATGCTGAGGAGCCCGCGAAGCGGGCGTCTCGAAGCATGAGGCCGCCGCCCCTCATCCTTCGAGACGCGGCCCTTCGGGCCGCTCCTCAGGATGAGGGCGACAGAGCGATTCGCTGACAGCATGACTCCCGAGCTCGACATCGTCATTCCGGTTTACAACGAGGGCCGCAACATCGTGCCGGTGCTGGCGGGACTCAGCCGCGCGGTGGCGACGCCGGCGCGCGTGCTCATCTGCTACGACGACGAGCACGACGACACGCTGCCGGCGATCCGCGCCGCGCCGCAGGCCTATGCCGGCCTTCCCGTCGAGCTCGTGCGCAATGCGAGCCGCGGGGCGCACGCTGCGGTGATGACCGGCTTCGCCAGAAGCAGCGCGCCGTTCGTGCTGATGTTTCCCGCCGACGACCACGTCAACGCGCCCATGCTCGACCGCATGGTGGCGCTGGCGCGGGGAGGCTGCGACATCGTCTGCGCCAGCCGCTTCATGCCGGGCGGCGCCATGGTCGGCTGCCCGTGGCTCAAGGCAGCTCTGGTGCGCAGCGCCAACTTCACCTTGCGCCACCTCGCGCGGCTGCCGACGACGGACGCGAGCAATGGCTTTCGCCTGTTCTCTCGGCGGACGATCGAGCGCATCCCGATCGAGTCGCGCGAGGGTTTCTGCTACAGCATCGAGTTCCTGGTGAAGGCACATCGGCTGCGCTGGAGGATCGCCGAGGTGCCGGTGACGTGGATCGAGCGGGCCGACGGCAGATCGCGGTTTCAGGTTCTGCGCTGGCTTCCCGCGTATCTGCGCTGGTATCGCTACGCCTTCGCCACCACCTTCCTGCGCCGCCCGCCGCGCAGCGTGGCGCTGAAGGAGCCGGGGGGATGAGAATGACGGCCGTTGGCAGTAACCCATCCACCGTCATTGCCGGGCTTGACCCGGCAATCCATCGTCTTTGCTTGAAGTCCTTCCTTTGGATGGATGCCCGGGTCAAGCCCGGGCATGACGGCTCACGAGTGGCCGCACCCATCCCATGAAATGGCCGCGCATACGCTCGCGTCGCACCACGGCGGTGTCGCCGTGGGTGAGCCTCATCGCGCGCGAGGTGGAATTCTCCCGCGGCGCGGCGCCGCAAATCTATCACGCGGTGGAGCAGCCCGATTACATCTCGATCGTTGCGCTCACCCGCGCTGGCAAAATCCCGATCGTGCGGCAATACCGCCCCGCGCTCGAGGCCTACGCCTGGGAGCTGCCGGCGGGCCTGGTCGATCCCGGCGAGGATCCGGCCGAAGGCTGCCGGCGCGAGCTCTTGGAGGAGACCGGCTTCACCGCGCGCGCGATCCATGCCTTGGGCGAGAACTCTGCCTGCACCGGCCGCCTCAACAACCGCATCCATAATTTCTTCGTCGCGGCGGGCGAGCGCGCCGCCGGCTTTGCGCCGGAGCCGGGCCTCACGGTGAAGCTCGTGTCGCCGGCGGAGATCGTGCGCTTGATCAAGCGCGGCGTATTCGTCTCGCAGCTCCACATCGGCGCGCTGCTCCTTGCCGAGCTCAACGGCTTTCTCGCCCTGCCACGCACGGCGCCGCGTGGGCGGCGGAACTCCCGCGGCATGCGCAAGCGTCGGAGAACCTAACGCGCGGCGGTGTGTCACTCTGCTCTTTGTACCTTTAGCAATAGCAAGCGGCGAACTCGGTCTTTACCCTCCCCCTTGTGGGGAGGGTCGCGCGCGCAGCGCGCGGGGTGGGGGTGGTGCAGTGATGCTCGAGTCTCGCCCCAAAGATTGACCCCCACCCCTAACCCCTCCCCACAAGGGGGAGGGGAACACACCAAGTGCGCCGCATGATTCTACATTCACCCCGCGACGACACAGCGGCGCCGGTGCGGTAGTCTGACTGTCTAATCACCGGCAGCGAAACGACACGCGCATGACCGATCTCCTCCTCGGAATGGCGAGCCCCGAATTCTGGCGCGGGTGCGGGTCCGCGCTGGTGGCGCTCGGCGTGATCGGCGTGGCCGGCGTGATTTTCTTTCCCGACGCCAAGCGCGGCCTGCAGAAGGGGCTGGCGTTCCTCTTCATCGCGAGCTTGCTCGCGGGCCTCGCGCTCGCCCGCTTCGGCGAGACGGCGCTGCTCGCGGAAGCGCGCGAGCGCGCGAGCGTCGCCGAGCTCGAGCTCACGCGGCTGACCACGCCGCGCACGCTCGCGCCCGATGCGCAGCAGCGCGTCGCAGCGCGGGTCAAAGCCTTCGCCGGGCAGCAATTCGAGGGACAAGTCGCCGCGGGCTCCGAGGATGCGCAGGCCTTGTGGGCCGTGCTCGACAAGACGCTTGCCGCCGCGCAATGGGTGCGCGTGCCGCAGGTTGGGCTTGCCGTCGGCGAGCCGCCCGCCGGCGTCCCGCTCGCGCCGAATTCCGGCGTGACGGTGTTCGTCGCCGCGAGCCGCGCGAACGAGCTCGCCGCGCCCGCGCAAGCGCTCGCCGCCGCGCTGATGGCGGAAGGCATCATCGCCGGGGTGAGCGCGTCGGCCGGCCCGCGCATGGAGCAGCGGCCCAACGTCATCGCCATCGAGGTCGGCCGCAAGCCGTAGCGGCGGCTTGGGTGCTCGTACGCTGCTGCCGCCTATATTCTGCTCGTCATTGCCGGGCATAGCGCGTCGGAAGACGCGCGTGAACGCGCTTATGACCCGGCAATCCATCATTTTGGGAAAACGCTTCTTACGCAGATGATGGATGCGCGGGTCAAGCCCGCGCATGACGTGCCCTACTAGCGCTCCACCATCTCCCCCATGCGCCGCAGTCCGCGCGCGAGCGCAAGGCCCGCGGGATGCTTCGCCACGCGGTCCGCGAAACGGGGAAAGCGCCGCCGCGCGATGTCGAGCCCTTCGCCGTGCACCCACGCCGACACCACCAGCAGCGTGAGCAGCCAGGTCAGATAGTAGTAGCGCCCGGCGCTCGCATAGAAGAGCGCGACGCCGTGCTGCACGAGGGTGGCGATCGCGGTCAGCCGCAACCACGGTTCGGCCTGCCGCCACAGCACGACGCGAATCAGTACCACGATGGCTGCGGCGTTGAGCGGAGTCAACGCCAGCGATTCCGACGGGCCGGCGAGCCAGCCCGCGATCTGCCGCAGCGCGCGCATGACGTGCTCCCCCGCGACATCAAGGTGCGCGAGCTCGGCGAGCGCGGCGAGATACTCGGCGGGCGGCATCACCAAGAGCTTGGGAATTCCGGCGGTCGTGGTGAAGAGCACCAACGCGCCGCCGTAGATCCAGTTGTGCAGCGCCATCGTCAGCAGCGGCGAAACTCGCGCGCCGCCAGCGCCATGATGCCGCCGCCAGCGAGCAGAATGCCCGCCGCCGGCGCAATGTTCGGCCGCACCGCCAGCGCCAGCGCGAACAGGAGCCCGGCGGCGAGCGCGCGGGCAAAACCATCGGCCCTCGCTTCGTCATGCCCGCGCATAGCGCGTCGGAAGACGCGCGTGAACGCGCTTATGGCGCGGGCATCCACGTCTTCGCGCGCGGCGAACTCGGTATGCTCCCCTCCCCCTTGCGGGGAGGGGTTGGGGGTGGCGGAGTGAAATCTCAATGGCGCCACGTGCGAAACATCGCACGACCCCCCTCCCCACCCCTCCCCCGCAAGGGGGGAGGGAGCAGACCGAGTGCGTCGCCCGAGCAGCCGAGTCCGCGGCAGCAACAGCACGAAGGCGGCGAGGAAGAGCACGTAGGCAGCGGGATCGGCGAAGCCGCGCGAGGCCCACTTGACGTATTGCACCAGGCTCGAGCCGAACCCGACGCCGACGGGGATCGCGGCGAAGATCGCGGTCAACGCCAGCGCCCAGGCGAGCGGCACGAACCGGCGGAACAGCGCGAAGACGAGAAACGGCAGGAGCAGAATGAGCGAGAGATAGCCGAGATAGCTCTCGCCGAAGACGACATGCTCGGCGGCGCGCAGGTAGCGCAAGCCCGGCGTGAAGTAGAATACGGGCTCGACGCCTTCGAGCGCGCCGGCGATATCGCCGGCGACGAGCTGGCGCAGCATGATGCGCGCGTAGCCGTCGTAGACGAGCCCGTCGTCGCCGCTATCGAACGGGCGCACGCCGCCGATGAAGCTCGCGTCGTTGAGGAGCGCGACGAGAAGCGTCGCCGCAATGAGCGCGAACGGCAGCACCAGGCGGCGTCCCCGCACGCGCACGAGGAGCGCGAGCACCCCCGCGCTCGCGACGAGCGCGAGGGCTGGCGGGAGAAGCTGACGCAGCCGCACCTCCCACGTCGGCACGAGCCGCATCGCCAGCTCGTGCGCGATCGCGACGCCGAAGATTCGCCGCCCGATATCCTCGGGCGTCAGCGTGCGGCATTGCATCGATGCGTGCGTCACCGGCTCGAATTTTTCCTCCGCGCCCTCCCAGATGACCTCGCCGCGCCAGCACAACGCGCTGCCGACGAAGTCGGCGGGAAAGCGGTACATGACGAACCACGGCATGGTGAGCCGCCACTGGTGCAGGAAGGCAAGCGAGCGGCGGTCGCGCTGCGCGCGGGCGACGTCGCTCGCCTGCGAATTCCAGTTGTAGGCGAGCTCGTTGATGAAGCCGAGGCGCAGCCACACCGGATCGCCGAAATTGATTCCCGTAACGTGCCGCGAGGAAGCGGGATGCTCGAGCATGCCGTCAGCGGAGAAGGCGAAGGCCTGGGCGGGAAAGCCTTGGCCGCGCCAGCAGCCGATCTCCTGCGGCGCGCAGCGCCGCGCCGGCGGATAGGTCGCGTCGAACTCCGCCGCCATGATCCGGAACGCCTCGCGCGGCAAGCCTCTCTCCAGCGCGCCGCCGGGGCGATCGACGATGAACACGTTGTGGCCTTCCTCGATGCGCGGCGCCGGAAAGAGGATCTGTCCCACGATGCACAGCGCAATCGCCGCGATCGCGAGGCCCCACCGCGTGCCTGCCGTCATGCTGAGGAGCCGCGCCCTCGTCCTGAGGAGCGAGCCATAAGCGCGTTTACGCGCGTCTTCCGACGCGCTATGGCGAGCGTCTCGAAGGGCGAGGGCGAGCGTCCCGACGCATGCGCCCCGCATCGTGCCGGCGGCCACGACCACCGTGGCGATGACGAGCAGCGCGTAGCGGAAGAGATCGTTGACGGGGAGCCCGAGCGCCGCGATCACCAGGACGAGCGCGGCGAGCTTGAGCCACGGCGCGCGCTGCGCTGGCGCGGCTCGGCGATCGGCGGAATCTGCCTCGGTCACGGCTCGGCCCGGTTTTTTTGCCATAGCGAGAACTTAGTTATTTCGTCATGCGCGGGCTTGACCCGCGCATCCATCCCTTCGCAAAAACTCTTTGCCAAGATGATGGATTGCCGGGTCAAGCCCGGCAATGACGAGCTAAACTTAGAACACCCGCGTGGGCAACCGCCACGCCGTTGCCCAGCGTACAGCTAAGGACTCGCCCATGCCGCCCGTGCTCGCGCTCTACGAAGATGTGGTGTCGAACGGCGCGGCGCTCGCGCTGCCCGCCGCGGCGCGCATGATCTTTCTCGTGCACGGCCAAGCGCGCATCGGCGAGCATACATTGCGCGATGGCGAGACCTGGCACGGCGAGGCCGCAGTGACCATCATCGGCGGCGATGGCGGCGCAACGTTCTGGCGCTACGAGCTCGCAGCAACGCCGACGCCCGCCGCGGCGGGGGTGCGCTCGCGCGAGAAGCTCACCGCGTCGCTCAATACCTTACCCGCGGGGGAGCTTCTCTTGCGCGGCGACAGCGTCGCGTTTCCGCCCGGCGGTTGCGCCTATCCGCATCGCCATCAAGGCCCCGGCATCCGCTGCCTGATCGAGGGCGGCATCCGCATCGACACCGCCGGCCGCTCGACCTCATACGGCCCCGGCGGCGCGTGGTACGAGAGCGGGCCGGAGCCCGTGTTCGCGCAAGCCGCCGATCGTCCGAGCCGCTTCATCCGCGTGATGATCCTGCCGTGCGCGCTCCTTGGCAAAAGCTCGCTGCAACTTGTCGATCCCGCCGACGCGGGCAAGCCGCGCGCGCAGCAGTATCAGATCTTCGCCGACGCCCCGATCGCGCGGCCGGTGGAGTGAGGTTACAAACTCCCGACGCTCTCGATTTGGCCCCTCTCCGGTCGCCCTCATCCTGAGGAGCGGCCCGAAGGGCCGCGTCTCGAAGGATGGGGGCGGCCTTCACAGTGAGTGCCCGCCCTCGCCCTTCGAGACGCTCGCCATCGCGCGTCGCAAGCCGCGCGTAAACGCGCTTATGGCTCGCTCCTCAGGACGAGGGCGGGCCGAGAACCCCCGCTGCCTCATGCTTCGAGACGCCCACCTTCGGTGGGCTCCTCAGCATGAGGGCCCCCCAATCGTCATGGACGCGACGGAATATGGACGCGAATTAACTCGGCGCGGCGAAGCGGCACGGTAGAATTGCGGCGCGAGTGAGGGCGGCGCGCGCGAGCGCCGCGGCGACGGGAGGTCCGCGATGCGGGGCATAGCGGCGTTAGTCATCGCGGGATCGCTGATCGCGTCCGTCACACTCTCCGCAGCCGTCCCGGCGCGCGCCGAGACTGACGCCGAGATCGAGCAGATCGTGCGTCGGCAGGTGCAGCCGATGCTGATCGCCGCCGGCGGCATGGCGGTCGCGCTCAACATCGACGGCCGCACGCTCCTCTTCAACTACGGCCTCGCCGACGTCGCGCGCAAAACGCCCATCACGTCGGACTCGCTGTTCAACCTCGCCTCCGTCGGCAAGGCCTTCACCGCGATTTTGCTGGCGCAAGCGGTGAAACAAGGCGAGGTCGCGCTCGACGATCGAGTCGCGAAATATGTCACCGAGCTCAGGGAGGGCGGCGACATCCGCAGCGTCACGCTCGGCCAGCTCGCGAGCCACACCTCGGGGCTCGAGCGCACGCCGCACCAATCCGAGCCATCGCACCGCGGGCCCTACACGCTCCCCGACTTCATCCGCTATCTCAATGCCTGGAAAGCCGACGAGGCGCACACGCCCGGCAAGCAGGACATCTATTCCAACTCGGGCTTCGTGCTGCTCGCGCTGGCGCTGGAGCGCCGCTTCGGCACGCCGTATGCGCAGCTCCTGCAGACGCGGCTCCTTGCCCCGCTCGACATGACCTCGACCGTGCTGCCGGTGCCGCGCGGCAATGCGCGCGGGCAGCTCGCTCCCGAGTTTCGCCGCCGCGCCGTGCAGGGCTACAACGCCGACGCCAAGCCTGTGGGCGAGCCGGGCAACGAGCAGGGCGCGTTCAACTGGCCGGGCACCGGGCAGATCTATTCCTCGTCCCGCGACATGGCACGTTTCCTCGCCGCCAATCTCGGCACGCTCGCCGACAAGGGCGAGCTGCAGGCGGCAATGGCGCTGGCGCAGGAGGGCGTGTTCACCGTCAATCCGCGCTTCACCCAGGCGCTCGCCTGGCAGCGGGTGAAGAACGACGACCTCCTCATCGTCGACAAGAACGGCGGCCTCAACAACACCGCGACCTATATCGGCATGATCCCGCAGCGCCGGCTCGGCATCGTCATCCTCTCCAACTGCGGCGGCGAGCCGGCGACCCGCATCGGCCGGCAGATCATGCTGGCGCTCGCGCGCAGCCCCGCCACCGTCTCCGAGCACGGGAACATGGGGGATTAAGCCACCGCGCGATCGACGCACTCGGTCGGTTCCCCTCCCCCTTGTGGGGAGGGGTTAGGGGTGGGGGTCGGAGTTGGTGGACACGTCTCGCGCAACAACCACGACCCCCACCCCGCGCGCCTTCGCTGCGCTTCGGCGCGCGACCCTCCCCACAAGGGGGGAGAATAAAAACCGAGTGCGAGGAGAGTGAGTAGACTGAGTTCGCCGCTCGAATCGAGTCAGATGCGTCACCCGCGGGCTTGACCATGCAAGTCGGATTTATCCGACTTGCGCCTTAAAATGCCCGAACTCGGGTAAACCCGAGTTCGGTTGGTCCATCGCTCTTCGCAAAAATTTTTTCAAAGAGGATGGATGGCCGGGTCAAAGGCGCGTTCACGCGCGTCTTCCGACGCGCTATGCCCGGCCATGACGACTGCCGCTACCCCCGCCGCGCCCCCTCCTCGGCCTCATGCTGAGGAGCCGCACGAAGTGCGGCGTCTCGAAGCGTGAGGCCGCCCCCATCCTTCGAGACGGGCGCCATAGCGCGTCGAAGACGCGCGTAAACGCGCTTAAGGCGCCCTCCTCAGGATGAGGGCGGCCAGCAACCCTACCCGCGGTTGCGCAGCACGAAGCAGGCGCCGCCGGCGCGGCGGATGCTGCCGCACAGCGTCTCCGCCGCCGCGCGCGTGTCGGCGCCGACGCGCACCTGGTAGAACGGCTGCGTGCCGCGGCTGCGCAACAGCGTGCTTAAGAGGCTCGGGTCGCGTCCTTCGAGAACGGTGGCGTAGCGCTTGGCGAGCATGGCGTAGTTCGAGAGCGCGTGATCGCGCGAGAAGCCGGCGGCGAGCTGCACGCCCCACGGCGCCGCGGCGACGACGTTCACGCGCTGCTCGAGCTTCTGCACGAACGGGTTGGGCGCGCGGTGCAGAAGCGCCATCAGCTCGCTGCAGCCGGGCTTCGCCACCGGCGCCGGCTCGCGCTTGCCACTCGCCGCCCACTCGTCGACCGAGATGCCGGTGATGGCGAGCACGTAGTGACGCGTCTCCGCCGGCAGCGAGCGCCGCGCGGACAAAAATTCGCGCACGCGGCCCGGCCCGGCGTTGTAGGCGGCGGCGGCAAGGCCGAGATTGCCGAACTGGTCGGCAAGCTCGCGCAGAAATTCCGCCGATTTCGGCAGCGCCTGCACCGGATCGAACGGATCGAACAGGCCGCGCTCGGCGGCGGTGCGCGGCATGAACTGGGCGATGCCCTGGGCGCGATCGCCGCTCCTCGTGCGCGGGCCCACGACGTTGGGCTGGAAGCGGCTCTCCTGCCAGATCACGCGGGCGAAGAACTCGAGCGGCAGGTTGTGCGCGCGCGCCGCCGATTCGATCATCAGGCACACGGATTCGCGCAGATCCGCGTCGCCCACGCGCCGGGGCGGTGGCGGTGGGGATGGTTCGGGAGCCGGTGCCTCGGCGGATGGCGCTCCGGGGGCTGGCGCTTCCGGCGTGTCCGCGGGCGGCGCATCCGCCGGCGGCGTGTCGGTAGCAGCAGGCGGTGTCGTAGTGCCGCCGGGCGCGGCCGGCGCCGGCGCGCTCGGCTCGCCTTGCTGCGCGAGCGCGGACGCTGACGCGAGCAGCATCAGCGCGATGATCGCAATGCGGGCCATGCGCGATAACGGCGAAGCCGGTGGCATCATTGCAGGGAAAGATAGCAGCGCGCGGCAGGCGCGCGAAGCGGTGGCTACGTGCCCGACCTCTCGTCCGTCATGCCCGGCCTTGTGCCGGGCATCCACGTCTTACTTTTGTGCCCGAGGTTTAAAGACGTGGATGGCCGGGACAAGCCCGGCCATGACGAGTGACCCAGCTTGGCGCGACGCGCTCTCCTCGGCCTCATGCTGAGGAGCCGCGCGACAGCGCGGCGTCTCGAAGCATGAGGCCGCCCTCATCGTTCGACGTCCCGCCCACATCCTTCGAGACGCGGGCCTTCGGGCCGCTCCTCAGGATGAGGGCGGTGGTGCGCGTTTCGCCATAGCGCGTTGAACGCGCGCGTAAACGCGCCTATTGCTCACTGCTGGCTATAAGCCCGACGGTCACTGGAACTTCCCGCAAACAATCCCATGCCCCTTCCCCTTTCAGGCCTGCTGGTGGTGTCGCTGGAGCAGGCGGTGGCGGCGCCCATGTGCACCTGCCGCCTGGCGGATGCCGGCGCGCGCGTGATCAAGGTCGAGCGGCCCGAGGGCGACTTCGCGCGCTACTACGACAAGCTCGCCGTTCCGCGCGCTCCCGCGCAGCACACTCGGTCTGCTCCCTCCCCCACCCAAACCTCGGCTCGCCGGGGTTTGGGTGGGGGAGGGGAACACACCGAGTTTGTGGAGGGAAAACACACCGAACTCGCGGCATCAGATTCAGCTTGCATCGCGCCAGAAGGCCAGAGCGCGTATTTCGTCTGGCTCAACCGCGGCAAGGAATCCCTCGTGCTCGATCTCGCCCGCGAGGACGACAAGGCGCTCCTCGCCGCGATGCTCGGCAAGGCCGACGTGTTCGTACAGAACCTCAAGCCCGGCGCGATCGCCAAGCTCGGCTTCCCGCTCGCCGCGCTGCGGGCCGCGCACCCGCGCCTCGTGATCTGCTCGATCTCCGGCTACGGCGAGGACGGCCCCTACGCGGCGCGCAAGGCCTACGACATGCTGGTGCAGGCGGAATCGGGGCTCGCTTCCGTCACCGGCTCGCCCGAGGCGCCGGCGCGCGTCGGCGTCTCGGTCTGCGACATCGCCGCCGGCATGAACGCCTATGAGGCGATCCTCGAAGCGCTCTACGCGCGCGAGCGCACGGGGGAAGGCGCCGCGATCTCGATTTCCATGTTCGATGCCATGGCGGAGTGGATGGCGGTGCCGCTCATCCAATACGAGGGCGGCGCGCCGCCCAAGCGCATCGGCCTCGCCCACATCTCGATTGCGCCCTACGGCGCGTTCAAGACCAAGGACGGCGCCGACATTTTGATCTCGATCCAGAGCGACCGCGAGTGGCGCGTGCTGGCGGAGAAGGTGCTGGGCGACACGGCGCTCGCCGCCGATCCCGCGTTTGCTACCAACGTCGCGCGCATTGCGCGCCGCGCCGAGACCGACGCACGCGTCGCTGCCGTGTTCGGCGCCACCGATGAGGCGGCGCTGACGCAAAAGCTGGCGGAAAACGACATCGCTTTCGCTCGCGTCAATGATACGGGCGACCTCGCCGTGCACCCGCAGCTGCGCCGCATCGACATCGGCACAGCTTCGGGTGCGGTGAGCTATCCCGCCCCGCCCGCGCGCTCCGACGCGGCGCCGCGCCGCTACGGCGCCGTGCCGTCCCTCGGCGAGCACAGCGCCAAAATCCGCGCCGAGTTCACGCCGGGGGCGAAGCGCCCGCAGAAGTGAGGGGCCGCCCGCCCTAGCATCGTCATGCCCGCGCTTGGCGCGGGCATCCACGTCTTTTTTAAGAAGATCAAAGACGTGGATGGCCGGGACAAGCCCGGCCATGACGCAATGAGCGTGGGGTAAGGGGCATGCAAAAGGATAAAGCCTGCGCGTACATCCAGCCCCGCCCGGCCTCATGCTGAGGAGGCGGCGAAGCCGCCGTCTCGAAGCATGAGGCCGCCACATCCTTCGAGACAGCGTCTTGAGGGTGCCCGCCTCATCCTTCGAGACGGGCGCTGCGCGCCCTCCTCAGGATGAGGGCGGAGGCACCAGCTACGCGTTATCCTCAGCCCCGTCATTGCCGGGCTTGACCCGGCAATCCATCCTCTTCAAATGAACTGACTTTTTCCGATGGATGCCCGGATCAAGTCCGGGCATGACGGTGCAGTCGGCCTCATGCTGAGGAGCCCGCGCAGCGGGCGTCTCGAAGCATGAGGCCGCCCTCATCCTTCGAGACGCGGCCCTTCGGGCCGCTCCTCAGGATGAGGGCAGACGGCGAGCGGGGCCAACAAGCATGCGCAGCGAAACCTACCGCGAGAGCGGCGTCGACATCGCCGAGGCGGATGCGGGGCTCAACCGCATCATCGCCCGCGTGCAGAAGACCTGGCCGGCCGCCGGCCTCGGCCGCCTCATCCTGCCGATCGGCTACTTCGCCAACGTCATCGAGCTCGACGGCGTCGGGCTCGCGCTCTGCACCGACGGCGTCGGCTCGAAGACCATCATCGCCGACATGATGGGCAAGTACGACACCATCGGCATCGACTGCGTCGCCATGAACGTCAACGACATGATCTGCGTCGGCGCCAAGCCCCTCTCGCTCGTCGACTACATCGCGGTGGAGAAGACCGACGCCGCCATGCTCGACGCCGTCGCGGAGGGCCTGTGCAAGGGCGCCGAGCTCGCGCAGATCTCGATCTCGGGCGGCGAGACCGCGCAGCTCAAGGACGTGGTCAAGCACTTCGACATCGTCGGCATGGCGGTCGGCCGCGTCGATCTCGACAAGGTCATCGACGGGCGCGCCGTGCGCGAAGGCGACGCCGTCATCGGCGTCAAGAGCAGCGGCATCCACAGCAACGGCCTTTCGCTCGCGCGCAAGGCGTTCTTCGCCGATCACCACTACGGCATTAGCCACAAATTCGAGGAGCTTGCCGTCACGCTCGGCGAGGAGCTCCTGCGCCCGACCGACATCTACGTGCGCGAGGCGCTGGAGATCCTAAGCGCCGTTCCCGGCGTGCACGCGCTGATCAACATCACCGGCGATGGACTCCTCAACCTCGCCCGCGTCGCCGCGCCGGTCGGCTTCGAGCTCGACGCGCTCATCGACCCGCATCCCATCTTTCCCCTCATCCAGCGCCACGCCAAGGTCGACGACAGCGAGATGTTCGAGGTCTTCAACATGGGGATCGGCTTCTGCTACGTGGTCGATCCTGCGTCCGCCGAGCGCACGCTTTCGATCCTCCGCGCCCACGGCCGCACGGCGCAGCGCATCGGCACCGCGGTCTCCGATGCGCAGAAGATCGTGCGGATTCCGGCGCGCGGGCTGGCCGGGCAGCATAAGAGATTTTGGCGGGAGGAGCGGGGCAAGCTGAGGGTGGGGTGATACTGTTCTTCATCCTGCGGTGCTTGGGCAACGCTGGCATGTAGGCGATGGCGTCACTGCCTTGCGCAATGCGCCGGCGTCGTCAGCAGTTCACCTGCCCTTGAAGTCAAAGCATTACTCTAGGTCTTACCCATAAACTGGTATGGAATTAAGCGCACGCAACGAATATCCAACTCGCGCTCATTTAACCAAAGAACCGAAGTCGTAATTTCGGGAGAGAAGTTAGCCGAGACCAACACAATCTTCACATCTTGGCCAAACTCGCTGCCTTTGGGTTCGTCCCATCCAAGAAAGTTCAGTATCGCATTTTCTGCCTCAGCTGGGTTCCCGCTGGTTTTCGTGAGAAATTTTGAGTGTGCAGTTACGGCATCCGCAAAAGTCATATTGCTGACCATTGCGGCATATCTGATAGCCTGGAGCTCCATGTGACCGCCATCTTCAGTGCGCTTCAGTTCGATGACGATCAAGTCGGCTTTCTTACCCCCAGTGATGCCGACCAGGAGACAAGGATATCACCTGGTTTAGCGACGAACTTCTCGTCTACTTTGCGGGTCGATCTGTTGTAAGGCTTCGTCTGATCGGTAAGATTTTGAATTCGAATGATGCGACGGCCTTCTTCCGTCCAATCGTCGGGTTTAAAGGCCAAGCCATTGATAAATTCTGCTACCTCTCCAAGTGTCGTAGTCACTGTCACCCGAGCATCTCCTCAAGGCGCTTCATCCCCTTTGCGATCTCCGCCTCGATCCGCCGCAGATCGGCGAGGATCGCCGCCGGGCTTTCGTGCGCGACCTCCTCGTGCTCCACCTCCTTGTAGCGGTTTAGCGAGAGATCGTAGCCCGCTGCCATGATATCGGCCTTCGGAACGCAAAAGCTTTGTGCGGTGCGTGGTCGTTGAAGCTCCGCGCTATTGCGTTCGGTCCAGCGCCGCACCAAGTCGGGCAAATTGTTCTTCTCGGCCTCCGCTTCAGTCAGGATCCCCGCCGGCGTGGGCCCAAGCTTGTCCTCAGAGAGGAGCGGCTGACGTTTGTCGTCGAGCGACCAGCCGTCGGCCCGGACATCATAGAACCAAACTTGATCGGTGCCGCCGACACCGGTGCGAGTGAACAGAAGGATCGCGGTCGAGACGCCAGCATACGGCCGAAATACGCCCGACGGCAGCTTGATTACCGCATCGAGCTTGTTCTCCTCCACCAGGATATGACGCAAATCCTTGTGCGCCTTGGAAGAGCCGAATAGCACCCCGTCCGGCACGATCACGGCGGCGCGTCCACCCGTCTTGAGTAGCCGCAGGAACAGCGCGAGGAACAGAAGCTCGGTCTTCTTAGTCTTGACGATGCGCTGCAAATCCTTAGCGGTCGCTTCGTAGTCGAGCGAGCCGGCGAAAGGTGGATTGGCGAGCACGAGCGAATAGCGACCCGCGTCCTCGGCGTGCTCCTCGGCCAGACTGTCGCGATAGGCGATGTTGGCGCCCTCCACGCCGTGTAGCGCCATGTTCATGGCTCCGATGCGCAGCATCGTGGGATCGAAGTCGAAGCCGTTGAACAGGCCTTCGTGGAAGTGCCGCCTCAGCTTGTCGTCGCGGAACAGCGCGCCGTGATGCTTGCGGAGGTACTCACCGCAGGCGACGAGAAAGCCGCACGTGCCAACGGCCGGGTCGCAGATCACGTCGTCTGGTTTCGGCTCGACCAGCTCGACCATGGTCGCGATGATGTGGCGCGGGGTACGGAATTGACCGTTCTGGCCGGCTGTCGCGATCTTCGCCAGCATGTACTCGTAAACGTCGCCCTTTGTGTCGCGGTCGCCCATATCGAGCTTGTCGAGCTTGTCGACGACCTTGGCGAGCAGCGCCGGCCCCGGGATTTGGAAACGGGCGTCGCGCATGTGGCGCGCATAGGAAGTGCCTTCCCCGTTGAGCGCGCGGATGAATGGGAAGACATGCTCGTCGACGATGCGAAACATCTCAGGGCCGGCGAAATGCTTGAAGCGCGACCAGCGCAGGTTCGCATAAGGCTCGCCACGCTCGTCCGCGCCCTCGGGGAAGATGCGTCGCTCGATAGGGGAGCCGAGTGTGGTGGCCTTGCGCTCCTCCAGCTCCTGCATCTCGTCGAGACGCTTGATGAAGATCAGATAGGTGATCTGCTCGATCACCTGGAGCGGGTTGGCCAAGCCGCCTGACCAGAAGTCGTTCCAGATG
>VAZM01000449.1:8006-11031 GCA_005883135.1 Alphaproteobacteria bacterium | reverse complement strand
GCGGCAGGCAAGCCCCGGTTGGACTCGGTGACGGTGGGGTGATGCGGCCCTAAACCCTGTTCGTTGGTAATGGAGTCGCGGGCCGCGAACTCGGTCTGCTCCCCTCCCCAATCAAACGCCGGCTTGCCGGGGTTTGGTCACTTTAAGGTTTGCCGGAGGCGGGCAAGCCCGCAGCCGGCTGGGGAGGGGTTGGGGGTGGGGGTCCATGTTTGCAGCGAGACTCGAGCAGCACTGCACGACCCCCACCCGGCTCGCAGCGCAGGCAAGCTTGCGCAGGCTGCGCAAGCTTGCCTGCGTGCTCGCCACCCTCCCCACAAGGGGGCGGGTAGGACCGAGTTTGCAGCGCTGAGTGCTTCAACCACAAGGGCAGGGGAGCGACATCGCGCTTGCGCCGAGGCCGGCCCATGGCCGACAATTCGGCTCGACAAGGCAGCCTGACCATGCAACAGAACGACACTCCCACCCGAGGCGCGGTTCTCTCGGCTGCCGCGGGCAGCGCGGCGGTCGCCGCGAGCCCTCCCGCGCGGGCGCAGCAACCGCGCGCCAAGGGTCCACTCGTTTGGCTCGATATGGATCAGCTGGCGCTCGACGACGCCTACTACCAGATCGTCTATGCGCCCAACCGCGAGCAGGTCACCCAGCGGCGGATCGCCAACAGCGTGCGCGCGCGCGCCGCCATCGGCGCGCCCGAGCGCGTCGCCTATGGCAAGACCGAGATCGAGACGCTCGATATCTACCGCACCAAGACAGCAAACGCGCCGGTCAATATCTTCGTGCACGGCGGAGCCTGGCGCGCGAATCGTGCTGCCGACTATTCTTGTCTCGCCGAACCGTTCGTGCGCGCGGGCGCGCATTTCGTCATCCCCGATTTCACCAATGTCGAGGAGACCGGCGGCAGCCTCGTGCCCATGGTCGAGCAGGTGCGCCGTGCCGTGGCCTGGGTCTACAACAACGCCGACACGTTCGGCGGCGATCCTGGCCGGCTTTATCTCACCGCGCATTCCTCCGGCTCGCACCTCGGCGGCTGCGTGGTGACGCACGATTGGCGCAAGGAGGGGCTGCCCGTCGACATCCTCAAGGGCGCGCTGCTCGGCAGCGGCATGTATGATCTGCGGCCCGTCCGGCTCTCCAAGCGCTCGAAATACGTCAAGTTCACCGATGAGATCGAGGAGGCGCTGAGCGCGCAACGGCACATCGGCAAGCTCAACACGCCGCTCATTCTCGGCTACGGCACCTGCGAGACGCCGGAGTTTCAGCGTCAGACCCGCGACTTCCACGCGGCGGTGAAGGCTGCGGGCAAACCAGTCGAGCTCCTCGTCGGCGAGGGCTACAACCACTTCGAGATGCTGGAGACGCTGGCCAACCCTTACGGCCTGCTCGGCCGCGCGGTGCTGGCGCAGATGGGGCTTGGCGAGCGCTGATCGCGGCGGCTGCCCTTATGAGGGTTGCGGCAGCCGCGCAAATACGACGTCAGCGCAACTTCGTGTTAGCCCGCTTGCCGGAAATCCGAAAGTTCGGCGGCTTTGCGGTGGCGCGGCGCGGGCCTCGCCGCCGCGCACTGGCGGTCGAACACCTCGGCGCAGTGCTGCCATCGCTCGGCCATGCGGTTCCATGTGGCCTTGCTCGCGGGATCGCGCGTGAACTTGGCCATGCGCTGGCAATCCGCTGCGTGCTTGAGAAATTCCTCCGATGGATTCATACGACCGCTCCTGCTGGTGGTCAGGCTGCCTTGGTGGCGCGGCGAAACGCTTGCCCATAGTCCGACAGGCGCAGCCAGCAGAGGGCGAGCTCCCGCCATGCCGTCCTCTCCTTGTCGTCGCGCGACTCCTCCGCCGATCGGAGGCACTCCCGCGCCCGCTGCTGATACTCGTCCGGATACTGATACTCGTGCTGGCGAACCATGGCGCTCGGTCTGACCGCGCCCCCACCCTATGTTCACAACCGGACTCAACGAAAAGCGTCCGGAAAGGTTCCTAGTGTGGCGGTTCAGAAGTCCGCATCATTTTTATGCAGCGAGTCCGAAATGCGGACTTCTGAACCAAAGCCACACTAGATCAATAAGTTGCTAGCGTCCTTCGATTCCGAAGTTCGCAGACGAGGCTGCAGCACAATGATGCGAACTTCGGAATCGGGACGCTAGCCGGGCCCAATATGAAGCCGTCCGGCGTGGTAAGTTCCAGCAGTCGGCTTGGCCGTCTTGTCTGCGGGCCGGGCCGCCGCACGGACAGGCGAGGGGGCGCGATGCCCCAGGGCGAGTCGGTTCCCGATCGCGTCGACGCCACGGACGGCGCAGGCGCGTGCGAGGTGCCGCGCCGGCGCGGCGTCTACGTCGACGCGCCGATCTGGGAGTGGCAGGGGCTCAAATGGTCCCACCTCCTCGCCGACGATATCGACGATCTGCATCGGTTCGCGGCGCGGCTCGGGATACATCGCACCTCGTATCAGGGACCGCCGCGGACATCGGTGCCGCACTACGACCTCACGTCCTATGAGCGGAAGCGGGCGATCGCGCTCGGCGCGATCGCCTGTAGTCGCGACGAGATCGTCGCCATTGTGCGTCGCTCGCGCCGCGCCTTGGCGCGGTCGTAGACGGGGCCCTTGCACGGTCCTACGGACTCGTCATGCCCGCGCATAGCGCGTCGGAAGACGCGCGTGGACGCGCTTACGGCGCGGGCATCCACGTCTAAGCTAAGTCAAAGACGTGGATGGCCGGGACAAGCCCGGGCCATGACGCAGAAGGTTGAGCTAATTCAATCCAGATTTAGCGATGCCCGCGCGGCTGAAATAACGGCGCGGAACGACAAGCGAGCTAAATCAAGCTTCGGCGACTGCCGAGGCGGTGCTCAGCGCTGGTGCGCCCACGGGTCGTATTTTTGGTCGGGGATGCGGTCGAGGGCGGCTTTGTACGCCTTCTCCGCCGCGGCAGCTTTTTGCTTCTTCTCCGCGTTTTCCTGCTGCTGCGCTGCAGATTGTTGTTTCCCTCCCCCCTTTCCCCCTCGCATTTGCGCGTGAGCCGGCGCGATCA
>VAZM01000449.1:7459-7993 GCA_005883135.1 Alphaproteobacteria bacterium | reverse complement strand
CCCCCTGGAACGGTCGTACGACGCGAAGGCTAGGCACCGTTGTGGCCGAAAATACGACGGCAGGTGCGGGGCCTCGGCGACAGGGCTAACGAAAGATGACCGGCGGGCGGGCCATTATTTCGGGACGCAGGCGACCATGACCTTGATGGCGACCCCCTGCCGCTGCGGCCGAAATGTCGCCCGATTGTCCTCCTCGAAGACGAAGGTGCCGCCGGGGTTGAGGGCGTGGGTGCTGAGGATTCGCTCGTTCGCCTCGCACGCAACCGTGCAGGCCTGGCGACATTCGCCGTCGACGAAGCGGACGACGGTGCCGCCCGGCCCGGCCGGGCCGGCAGGACCGGCGGGTCCGGCGGGTCCGGGTGGGCCGGCCTCGCCCTTTTCGCCCGGCGCGGCGACCTGCTTCTCTTCGCAAGCGGAAAGCGCCAGGGGCGCCAACAGCAAGCCAACGATGAACCAGCGAACTTGCATCGGAGCCTCTCTCGATACCCCGCGGATATCGCATCAGGAAACGGCGGATGTGAGGTCAGGAAATTA
>VAZM01000449.1:3087-7418 GCA_005883135.1 Alphaproteobacteria bacterium | reverse complement strand
CTCGCCAAGGCCCCCTGAGGGATCGTGTCCGGTTGGTCCGGCCTGCGCTCGGCCGGCACCGCTCTATTCGTCCGGCTCCGCTTGCGCGGCGGCGCTCGTCAAACGCTCCGCCAACGCGCGCGCGACGTCCGGCGTCATCTGCACGCGAACCACCGGCCCCATTGGACGATGCCAGTCGTCCAGCAGATGCAGCATCATTTCGATGTTTTTCTCGAGCACCTGGACGGTTGCCAATTCCGCCGTGCCGAGATCATGCGGAGACGGCCCTCTGAATTCCGCGACCATGATGCGGTCCTGCGCCCTCGCGTGAGGTCATGTCGGGATCGTTCTATCGCCCGATCAAAGAAACGGCGAGCCCGTGCGTGGCGGCCTCACCCTTGCAATCACCATTACCAGCAGGGACGACACCAGCAGCGAAAGCGGCCGCACACGCGCACGAATCCCGGCCGGCAATAGGGGCCCCATCCGCGGCAGGCGGCCGGCTGGATCGGACTGAAATTCTGTGCTGCGCCGGCGATGTCATTGGCGCCGCGCGTGGTTTGCGCATCGGCGGTCGAGACCGCAGATCCCGCAACGGCGAGCGCGATCGCCAGGGCAAGCGTGATTTTGCGCATCATTGATCTCCTCTGTTGCCGGTGTGCGCCCCACTTTTTGGTGCTCGACTCGAGACGGGCGCATCTTACCTGCCCGACGGGCGCATCTTACCTGCCCGGTGCTTTTGGTCCACGTCCACGATTGCAAGGAGTGCGCGCCGGCGCGGCGGGAAGCCGCACCTTGACAGGTGCCCGTCGGCTCGTTCGTGGGAGCTTTCGGCGGGACAAAGAGAGAAGCCCCGGCCGTGGTAGGTCCGGGGCTCTCACATGTGCAGAAGTGTCACCACGATTCTGGCGGATCGTGATGGCGCTAACGTAACGCGATCCCCGCACTTTCGGCAACAGTTGGAATGCGAAAACGATTACGTGTGACATTTCTGCCGAGATCGGACGCGATGGTAAAATTCAAATCGCGTCGTAGCGCCGCGCCCGCGTCGAACCCGCTGAAACATTGCATCGACACGGCGCTTCCTTCCGCGGGCCACTGGCCCGCTTCACAATCTCGCCCTAGGATTTGCCCTCGTACCGCGCCTGGTGGAGGACGAATTCATGGCACGATTTCTCGTCGCAACCGCTCTCGTCGGCATGCTGGCCGCGCCATTGCTCGTGTTGTCCTACGGCGAGGCGGGTGCCCAGCAGCGATCCACGTGCTCGCAAGCCCTGGCCCATTGCGGCAAGCAGCGCGTCTGCCAAAGGCGTTTTGAGAACTGCATGGAAACCGGGTGCTGGACGGTCGTGATGGTAAAGCGGTGCGGCTACGAGAAGCGCTGACGCGCAGCAAAATCTAATCGCCCTTGTCCTCGTCCTTGCGCTGAACTTGCTGTTGTTGCTGCTGCACGACCGGCTCGGCGGTAGCGCCTGATGGTCGCGCCGGCGCTTCGCTGAGATCGGAGCCTTGCTCCTGCTGATCCGCCAGCCGCTCCCACACCTCCGCCATGGCAGCGAGATGGCTTCGGCCGTCTTCGGTCGACACCGTGTGCGCTAATGTCCGGCACGCCCGCGCGAGCTCGCGATACTCCTGCGCTTTGCTGCGTGTCACCGCGTCACCCCGCTTGGGTGTTGGAGTACCAGCCCGATCGTCCCGCCAAGGGCCCGGGGCGGCGCTTCTAAGGTAGACGGCACATAGGCCGCCGGCCGGGCGGTTGCGACCGAAAACGAGCAGGCCGCCGCCCGCCTAGTCTTCCTTTTGCATGTGGCTGGCGTGAAACCCGCTGGGCAGAGACGTTAGGTCCGCCACCGCCTCGCGCACTTGCTGGGCTTGCTCAAGCTCGTTTGCGGCCCGCAGCCGCAGCTGGGCCGCGTAGGCCTTGTCTTTGGTGGCCCTGGCCCAGGCAAGCAGCGTTCTCGCCCGTTCCCGATAATAGCGCTGGCTCGGCATTGCCCCTTGCCCGTCCTTCGATTGTACGCCCGCCGACAGAACCCCCGGGTCGTCTATTGGTTCCCTTGCGCGACGACGGACGAACGTATCCGGCCGGTCTCGGATTTGAGCACGGTTTACAACGGTTTAATCGGGCGATGCTGGCGCGCCTGCGGCCGCACGGGGGTGCCTGGCCGAGGGGCAGCGGCGCCCGGAGGGCGGGGTAGCCGCGGCGGCTCATCGGAGCAGCCACGCGCCCCGGCTATCCCTGAAGCTCCCGCAATATCCGCTCGCGGTCGGCGATGTGCAGCGCCTGCAATTCCTCGAATTGCGTCAAGGTGTGTCGCGCCGATGCCGTATCTTGGCCCTCGCGTTCCATGTGCACGATGACCTCGCGCTGGCGGGCGATGTTCTTATAGCCCGTCTCGATATGGGCCTGTGCTTGCGCCAGGTGCCGTTGAAGCACGTCCCGATCCATGGTGGAAGCGTAAGGCAAAATTGACGGACATGAAACGCGAAAGCCGTGGGGCTGCGAATTCACCCCGCCACAAGTGGCTAAACCCGCCAGCGCTGTTTGCCGGCCCGGGCCTGAGTTACGACACGCGGGCTGCCAACTGAGGCGGCCTACTTACGTTCACACTGCGGGCAGGCTGCCGTAAGCTCGTTCGACTTGCGCACAAGTCTCATTTTGGTGCCCAGCTTGGGCACCGCAAAGTCATTCGTCGTCTCCTCTTCTCCACGACCAGCGGCTTTGTCCGTGCATGGCTGAAGGTCTGGCGCGGCTCGGGCGCCTGGATACCGAATTTTCGCATCTCGCCTCCAAAAGCGCGGACGATGTTACTGATCGCAATTCCCGCCACTGTGGTTCGAAACCGGCGAGTACCCAGTTAGTATTGGCCAACCCGGATCAAAGGGTGATGACGAGGGAAAGTAATCGGCGCCGCCAACTGAGGCGGCTACGTGTCTCCGGGCCCGCAAACTGAGGCGGCCATCCGCCATTGTCCAAAGGACATATGGCGAAAGAGTAGGTTGAGTAAGTCGCGCATCTTACGGCTTCCTATTTTGTTCCGCTCGACGCCCTCACTCTCAGTCGAATAGGTCACCTTGGATTACTCGGAAGGACCGCCGCCGTTGTGGACGCAAATATCACCATCACCGCTTTCTTACCTAGGCAATCCGCACTTAGAGAAGCACGTTGCCGTGGTCACAGCATTGATGCGCATCTCGCCTGGTTGGTCGACGTTTATGAAAAACTTCAACAGGAACTTCCGACCGCATATCCCCGAGCAACGCGATCTATTCGAAGAATTTGAAGCGGAAGAGCGCGAGGCCGCCGACTTAGGCGGCCTATCTGCGCCTCGCGCGCTTGGGCCGGATTTGTTGTTGTTGCTGGCCTAGCTTGGTGGCGCTCTCTTGCTGGTCGGCTAAGCGATGCCACTGTGCCGCCATGTCCAGAAGCGTTTTTCGGTCGTGAAGCGAGAGCGTATTCGCAACCCTTCGACATTCACTGGCAAGATGCCGATATTGTTTCGCTCTCGTCGGCATGACGGTCCGCCCTCAAAGGGAGCAAACGCATCAAACGCGCGTCGGTTCTAGTTGAGCCGCCCCTTGGGCTTCATTTCCCTCATGACGCGCGCGCGCAGCGACGCGGCGGTGAATTGCCCTTGCTTAGCGAGTTCAATCGTGAGCTTCGCCAGCATTAGCGTGGCGGGGTCCGTGCGGTCCGTAAGCCCCATGTCTTTGAGGACGGCCTCAAACGCCTTGGCAATATCTAGGAGCTCGCCCGGGCCGAATACACCGGAGTTCTCTTCCAATAGCGCCCGAATAGGCACGACCGCCTCTCCCCCGTGCGAGCCGTACCAAATTCCACAATCGACGTCTGTACGATTGCTGACTGAAAAGGGACCAACTCGATTTCGAAAGGGACCAGTCGCTTCGGAAAGGGGCCAGTATTCCTCTGCCAAAAAGAACATATTGCGAACTGAGAACAAACCGTGTACATTGCTCCTTCGCTGGCCGTTCGTTGTCGGTCGTCCGAATCCGGTCCTATAAGGAGTGGGAGCAATGACCACCGCATTACGTCTCGTCGAAGGTTCCGCCATGGATAAATCGAAGGCCCTCGATGCCGCGCTCTCTCAGATCGAGCGCACCTTCGGCAAGGGCTCGATCATGCGGCTTGGCAAAAACGACAAGTCGATGGACGTGGAGACCGTCTCGACCGGCTCGCTTGGCCTCGACATTGCGCTCGGCATCGGCGGCTTGCCGCGCGGGCGGGTGGTCGAAATCTACGGGCCGGAATCCTCCGGCAAAACCACGCTCGCGCTGCATTGCCTGGCGGAGGCGCAGAAGAAGGGCGGCATCTGCGCCTTCATCGACGCCGA
>VAZM01000449.1:0-3041 GCA_005883135.1 Alphaproteobacteria bacterium | reverse complement strand
TCGGGCGCGGTCGCCGTGCTCGTCATCGATTCGGTCGCCGCGCTGGTGCCGCGCGCCGAGCTCGAGGGCGAGATGGGCGACAGCCAGCCGGGCCTGCAGGCGCGGCTGATGAGTCAGGCGCTGCGCAAGCTCACCGCCTCGATCAACCGCTCCAACACGATGGTGATCTTCATCAACCAGATCCGCATGAAGATCGGCGTGATGTACGGCTCGCCCGAGACCACGACCGGCGGGCATGCGCTCAAATTCTACGCCTCCGTGCGGCTCGACATCCGCAGGATCGGCGCGATCAAGGAGCGCGACGAGGTCGTCGGCAACCAGACCCGCGTCAAGGTGGTCAAGAACAAGCTCGCGCCGCCGTTCAAGCAGGTCGAGTTCGACATCATGTACGGCGAAGGCGTGTCGAAGAGCGGCGAGCTGATCGACCTCGGCGTGAAGGCGGGCGTCGTCGAGAAGTCGGGCACCTGGTTCTCCTATGACAGCCAGCGCATCGGCCAGGGCCGCGAGAACGCCAAGGCGTTCCTCAAGGCCAATCCCGACATCGCCGCCAAGATCGAGACCGCGATCCGGCAAAACGCCGGCCTCATCGCCGAGCGAATCCTCGCCGGCGAGGAGGCCGAGAACGAGGACGCGGCGGAATAAACGCGAGCATCCGATGTTCTCGGGGTTAGCCGAGATCGGCATTTAACGCTGCCCAAGTAACGCTGCCCAAGTAACGCTGCCTAAGTCGGCGAAGGTCGACTCGGGCCAACTCCCCGACCGTCATTGCCGGCGAGGCAATCCGTCCCTTTGCGAAAGTTTGTTGCGTTGCGTCTCGCGAAGCGGATGGACCCGCGGGCGAAAACCCCCGCGGGTGACGGCCGGAGTAGGGAGGGTGTCGAAGCACTCTCTTTGCGCCTCACACGCGCGCTTGGTGCGGGCATCTCGTCTTTGCAGCGTTCACCGTGAGGTCGCAATGTTGGCTCGTTTAATGCACGATCGCGCCGCGCACTCGGTCTGCTCCCCTCCCACTTTAAGATTCGCCGGAAGCGGGCAAGCCCGCAGCCGGCTGGGGAGGGGTTGGGGGTGGGGGTCGTGCGGTTTCTGCGCAGGTGGCGCCGCTAAGATCTCACCGCACCACCCCCACCCCGGCGCTTTGCCATAGCCGACGCTTCGCGTCGGCATTCTTAGCGCTAAGAATGGCGGCCGAGGGCCGCCTCTGCCCTCCCCACAAGGGGGAGGGCTCAGACCGAGTTTGCCGTTCGCGCTGATCACAGACAGGGCGTTACACGCCTGCCTATCGCGGCAGCCGTTTACGCGCGTCGGCAATCACCCGCGGCAGTGCGTCCTCATTCGCCGGCGCCATCAGGTGAACCCCGGCAACGCCGGGGATCGCCGCCAATTCCTCGATCAGCTCGACCGCGATGCGCTCGCCCTCGGGCGCGGGATCCCCGGCACGCTCCAGCCGCTCGACCAGGCGCTGGGGAATGATCGTGCCGTAGAGGCGCTGCTGCATCCAGCGCGCCGATTTCGCCGAGCGCAGCGGAGCGATGCCGATCAGGAGAAAGAGGTCCCGCGTCGGCGCGTGCTCGGCAAGGCGCGCCGCGTAGCGGCGGACAACACCCGCGTCCATGCAGAACTGGGTCTGCACGAACGCGGCGCCGGCGGCGGCCTTGGCGGCGAGCTTGTCGGGCCGCCAGTCGGGCGGCGGATCGATGGGCACGTCGGCGGCGCCGATAAAGAACGGCGCGCGACCCGTCACTTTGCGTCCGGAGGGAAGCTCGCCTTTGTCGCGCAGGTCGCGCGCGATTGCGGTCAGCGCGACCGAATCGACGTCGAACACCGGCTTGGTCTGCGGCTGGTCGCCGGCCTTGGGATCGTCGCCGGTGAGACACAGGATGTTGCGCACGCCGCACGCGGCCGCGCCCATGAGGTCCGCCTGGAGCGCCAGCCGGTTGCGATCGCGGCAGGTGAATTGCAGGATGGGCTCGATCCCCGCGCGCGCGATGAGACACGCCGCAATGGGCGCGGACAGATGCGCGCGGGCACCCGCGCCGTCGGTGACGTTGACCGCGTCCGCGAGCCCGGCAAGCGGGGTCGCCTTGCGCAGCAAATCCTCGGCCTCGCAGGCGACCGGCGGCGTGATCTCGGCGGTGATGGCGAACTGCCGCGCCCGCAGCAGCGCTTCCAGGCGCGAATCCGGGTGCGGAGGCGGTGGGCTCATCATCCTGTCCGGCGGTGTTGGGCGAGCCACGCGGGGCAAGATGCGCGGCGCAAGAGGCCACTTATATAAGCGATCGACGCCGCAGCGGTAAGTGCCCTGGTGTTCGAGCCTTGTTGCAAGCGTGCTTTCTAGACAGGGCGGAGAGCCACGGCTAAAAGCACCGCAATCAGTAGGGGACGTTGGCAGGATTAGCGAAAGTCGTTTGGCAATGAGCGGCGTCAACGAGATCAGGTCGAAGTTTCTCGACTATTTCGCCGGCAATCGCCACACCGTGGTGCCGTCCTCGCCGCTCGTGCCGCGCAACGATCCAACCCTGATGTTCACCAATGCCGGCATGGTGCAGTTCAAGAATGTCTTCACCGGTCTCGAGAAGCGCTCCTATTCGCGCGCGGTGACCGCGCAAAAGTGCGTGCGCGCCGGCGGCAAGCACAACGATCTCGACAATGTGGGCTACACCGCGCGCCATCACACCTTTTTCGAGATGCTCGGCAACTTTTCGTTCGGCGATTACTTCAAGGACGTCGCCATCGAGCTCGCCTGGAATCTCGTCACCAAGGAGTTCGGCCTGCCGGCCGATCGCCTGATGGTCACGGTGTTCGTCGAGGACGACCAGGCCTTCGACTTGTGGAAGAAGATCGCCGGGCTGCCCGACAGCAAGGTCGTGCGCATCGCCGGCGCCGACAATTTTTGGCAGATGGGCGAGTTCGGCCCCTGCGGCCCATGCTCGGAGATTTTCTACGACCACGGGGATCACATCCCCGGCGGTCCGCCCGGTTCGGCCGAGGCCGACGGCGATCGCTTCGTCGAAATCTGGAATCTCGTGTTCATGCAGTTCGAA
>VAZM01000668.1 GCA_005883135.1 Alphaproteobacteria bacterium | reverse complement strand
TCACCCAGGGCATGACGCTCGAGCCCGGCGACATCATCGTCACCGGCACGCCCTCGGGCGTCGGTTTTGCACGCAAGCCGCCGGTGTGGATGAAGCAGGGCGACAGCTGCGAGGTCGACATCGAGCAGGTCGGCGTCCTGGTGAGCCCGATCGCGGACGAGAAGTGAACACATTGACCGTGATGGCCGGGCTTGACCCGGCAATCCCAGTTTGTCGCAAGAGGATGGATGCGCGGGTCAAGCCCGGGCATGACGATTGATCATAAACCGGTCGCGAGGACCCCATGGCCGACACCTTGAACGTGCTTTCCATCTGCGGCTCGCTGCGCAAGGGCTCCTTCAATGCGGCGCTTCAGCGCGCACTGCCGGGGTTCGCGCCTGATGACATGAAGATTTCCGCCGCGCCGCCCTGGGCCTCGTTCCCGATCTACAATGCCGACGATCAGAACACGACCGGCTTCCCGGCCGCCGTCATGACGCTGGTGGAGGCAATCCGCGTCGCCGACGGCGTGACTGGTGGAGGCAATCCGCGCCGCCGACGGCGTGATCTTCGTGACACCGGAATACAATTATTCGATCCCCGGCGGGCTCAAGAATGCGATCGATTGGGTTTCACGCGTGCAAAACCAGCCGCTCAAGGACAAGCCGGTGGCGATCCAGTCGGCGACCGGCGGACCGATGGGCGGTGCGCGCATGCAATATCACCTGCGCGC
>VAZM01000448.1:2057-5684 GCA_005883135.1 Alphaproteobacteria bacterium | reverse complement strand
GCGCCGCGGTACGGCGCGGTCGGCGTCGTGTTGGTGAAGACGCAGCGCACATTCATGTCGACGCGCGCAATGTCGTACATGCCGGGCAGACAACGGGTGAGGTTCATGGTTTGGATGTTGGCGCCCACGGCGCCGATATAGGCGCCCATGTTAGCGAAGTGGCGCGCCCGCAGCGCCAAGAACTTCCCCCGTTCATCGAGTGCAAGCTCGACCTCGGCGAACGTGTCGCGCGCGTGATTGTCGCTGAGAAAGGCCTCCGCCCGGTTCGACATCCAATGCACCGGCCGGCCGATCTTGCGCGCGGCGGCGAGGATCGCGAGGTATTCCGGATAGGGCCCCGTCTTCAGCCCGAACGCGCCGCCGACGTCTTCGGTGACGACCCGCAGCCGCTGGGCGGGAACGCCGACGATTGGAGCAAGCCCGTCGCGCAACGAGCGCGCGCTTTGCGAACAGCAGCGCAGGAAGTAGCTGTCGTTCGCCGGATCGTAGCTCGCCGTGGCCCCGCGCGACTCCATCGATTGCACCATGATCCTTGGATGCACCACAACGACGCGCGCCACGTGCGCGGCGGATGCGATGATGCGATCGACCTCTTTCGCGTTGGCCTCGGGATCCGCCGCCATGCCGGGCCAGTCGACCGCGATGTTGCCGGGAGCCTCCGGCCAGACTTGCACCGCACCCTCGCGAACGGCCTCGCGTAGGTCGACCACGGGAGTGCGCTCCTCGTACTCGACGGTGACGAGCTCGGCCGCGTCCTGCGCGGCGGCGAGCGTCTCCGCAATCACTACGGCGACGGCCTCGCCCACATGCCGCACGGTCGTGCCGGCAAGCGCCGGGCGGTGCGGAACGATGAGCTTCTGGCCGCCGCGGCCGGCAAGCGGCGGATGCTGCGACACGTTGCCGATGCCGTCCATGTCGGCGGCGGTGAACACGCCGACGACGCCCGGCGCGGCCTTGGCCGCGGCGGTGTCGATCGAGCGGATGTCGGCGAAGGCGTGCGGGGAGCGCACGAAATAGGCTTGGGCCTGGCCCGGCAGCGGCACGTCCGCCGCGTAACGCCCGAGCCCGCGCACCAACGGATCATCCTCCAAGCGCGGCCGATAGCGCGCGCTGCCTTCAACGGTCTTTGCTTCCATCTTGGGTTCCGACATTGGCGGCGGGTTGCGCGGGGAGGACGTTTATAGCGGAAAGCGCAGGTGAGGCGAGTCCGTTTCGCGGCCGCAATGCTCACATGCCGCCGCCGCGCAGCCCGCGGCTACCATTGAGAGTCGATCCGTCAACGCAGCAGTCGTCTCCTTGCCGGATATGACCGGAAACGATCTCGTCAGCATGACGAGGTCTCGTTCCCTAGCAAACGCACGCTAGGCCGCCGCGCGTTCTTCGCCGGGCTCGAGCGGAAGCTTCACTGGCTGCTTGCGCTTGGCCGAGAGGTCGAGCGCCTTGGTCAGCATCAGCCGGTTGTGCGCCTCGGCGGCGGTGGCGGCCTGCGTCGGCAGGCCGAGCGCGACGCGGTTGAGCCACGAGTCGGTTTCCTCCCGCATCGGCCCGCGCAGTTCGCCCAGCGCCATGTCTCCGGGCGGATAGCTGCCCATGAAGTCGACGAGCCGGCGCTCGTCGGGCGCATAGCCTTCGTTCTGCGGCGCCGAGACCGCGAGCACCATGTCGCGATGGGTGTCGTCGATGGTGAGCACGCCGTCGGTGCCGTTGATGCCGATTTCGAGGCTGTAGACCGCGCCCGGCCACGTCACCGGCAGCGCCCAAGAAATGTTGAGGTGATAGACGCTGCCGTCGGAGAACATGATCATGCCGGCGGTCGCGTCGATGCCCTGATAGAGCGGCCCCAGCACCTTGTCGATCGATCGCGCGTAGCACTCGACCGGCGTCTTCGCTTCCATGTACCACATCACGATGTCGAGCGCGTGCGTGCCGGAGATCACCATCGGCGAGATCGTCTTCGGGTCGTCGGTGCGCTTGTAGTTGTCGATGGCGACCAGCCGGTTCATGAAGGCGCGTGAGGTTACCAGCGTGACGTCGCCGAGCGCGCCGCTGCGCACCTTCTCCTTGGCGCCGAGCCATTTGCGGCGGAAGCGCTGGGTGTACCCCACGACCGCGTCGAGCTTGGCGTCGGTGATCGCCTCGAGCACGCGCGCGGATTGCGCGAGGTCGGTCGCGAGCGGCTTCTCGATCAGCATCGGCACGCCGCGCTCGACCGCCGCCAGGATCGGCTCGACGTGGAGATGCTCGTCGGTGGCGATGATGGCGCAGGTGACCTCGGGCCGCTTAAGGAGCTCGCGGTGATCCTGGGTGACGAAGTCGGCGCCGATCTTCTCCGCGACGTCGAGGCCGCGGTTGTGGTTCTTCTCGGCGATGCCGATCCATTGCACCGCGGGGTGGCGCGCCGCGACCTCGCCGCGGAACAAGCCGACCCGTCCGGCGCCGACGATGGCGAGCCCGACGCCTTTGGCTTGCCGTCTCATCGCTTGCCTCCCGCCATTTCCGCGACGGCGGAGAGCGCGGCATTCGACAGCGGCAGATCGACGGGCTCGTTGCGCTCGGCGGAGAGATCGGCGGCCGTGTAGGTTTCCATCACTATGCGCGCGCTCTCCGGCGTCACCATCACCGGCCGGTCCATGATGCAGGACTCGAGGAAGTGGATCGTTTCCGGCCCCATCTGGCCCGCGAACACATGGTCCACTCGCTCGCCCGGCATCGTCGACATCGGAAAGCGGGTGCCTTCCGCCACCGTGTTGAGCCAAACGTCGCGGTGGGTGTCGTCGAGCACGAGCGCGCCTTCGGTGCCGGTGATCTCAACCCAGGTGGAGCAGAAGTTGGGATAGCTCGGCGGCAGGTTCCAGCCGCCGCCGATCGTCACCATCGTTCCGTCATCCATGGTCACGAGCGACCACATGACGTCGTACGAGCCGTTGATCGGCTGCATGTAGCCGTAGGCGCCCTGCGAGTAGACGCGCACGGGCTGGGCCGGCTCGAGCAGCCAGAACACGAAGTCGAGATCGTGGGTGGATTCCATCACCACCGGCGACAGCTTCACCCGTTTGGCGATCTTCGTGCCCAGCCCGCGGTTCAAATGCCGGCTCACCATCACCGAGACGACCTTGCCCAGCGCGCCGTCGGTGATCTGCTTCTTGGCGTAGGCGAACTTCGGATTGAAGCGCTGCGAATAGCCGATGGTGAATTTGAGCCGGCCGCGCTTGGCGAGCGTGATCAGCTCGTCCGCCTCCCACAGCTCGAGCGCGATCGGTTTTTCCAGCAGGACGTGCTTGCCGGCTTTGAGGCAGTCGCGCGTGATCGGGTAATGATTCTGCTCCGGCGTGGTGCAGACATAGACGACGGAAATGTCCGGGTTCTTGAGGATGTCGCGGTAGTCGAGCGTCGCGCTCGCGGGCCGCGTCAGCGCCTTGACCTCGGCTAGCCGGTCGGGGCGGATTTCGCAGATATGCAGCTTGTCGACCAGCGCCGAGCGCGCGAGCGTCTCGGCGCGAATGCCGCCGCACCACCCGGTGCCGATCACTGCCACTTCGACTTGTTTCACTCGATGCCCCCTTGATCCCGGATGCTGTCGTCCCCGCGAAAACGGAACCGTGCACACTGACTATCCGATGTGGCACC
>VAZM01000448.1:0-2045 GCA_005883135.1 Alphaproteobacteria bacterium | reverse complement strand
CAGCCAAGGATCGCGCGACGACGTTCCAAGCTCGCGGCGGGCCACAACCGACGCGCATCGTAATAGGCCTCGAACGCGGGAACGCCATTCGGCAGCGTCACCCACGGCAGCTTCGAGCGGACGTAGATATGCACATCGGGCGTCAGTGCCGCCGGATCATCGAGCGTGCCGACGCGAACAAAGCGCATCGCGGCGATCCCGCCGTATTCGCTCCAGACCGCCGTGCGACAAAGGGGGCAGCGATAAATCAGGTGTGGGCGTCCGCTATCGGTGGGCACCGCCACCGCCCCGGGATCGCCAGCGAGCAGCACGATGCGGGAGGTTTCGATCAGGGCGTTGATCACGAAGGCGCTGCCGGTCTGCCGCTGACAATCGCGGCAGTGGCAGCAGTGCACGAACATCGGTGGCGAGGCGAGCCGATACCGCACCGCCGCGCAGGCGCAGCCACCCTCGAGGTCATCTGTCATGCAATATCTCCAACGGCGCCTGAGCCGGGCAGTCTGGACATGCGTCAATCCTTGTGCGGCACCGCGAACACCCGCGCTGCGAATTGCGGATAGACCTCGATGAGCTGCGGGGCGACCGCGGTGCGCAGGAGGCGCAGCGTCTCGGGCGAGGGCGCGGGCGTCACCGGCACCTGCGGGGGCCGGTCGAAATCAAAGCCGGTGTGCTCTACGACCTCGGCGACGCTGTGGCCGGGATGCACGCTCGCCAGCGCGAAGCGCCGCCGGCCTCGATCGAAGGCGAACAGGCAGCGCTGGGTGACGAGCGCGACGGGGCCGCCCGGGCGATAGACGTTATCGGCGCTCGTCCCCGGCGCGCTGACGAAGTCGACCCGCTCGACCAGCGTGCGGCGGCTGTGCTCGAGCCGGAACAGGATCACCGTGGGCACGACGTAGTAGAGGTAGGCCGAGCCGAACGAGCCGGGAAAGCGCACGGTCGGATGCGCGTGCTCGCCGATGCCGACGAGGTTGATGTTGCCAGCGCCGTCGATCTGTCCTCCTGAGAGGAAGAAGGCGTCGATGCGGCCCTGCCCGGCGCAGTCGAACAGCTCGCGCCCGCCGTCGGTGAAGAAGCTTTGCCGGCGGCTGCCCAACAGCGACACGTAGGGCCGGCCGTTCCCGCGCTCGCGCGCCAGCAATGCGGCGGCAGCGGGAATCGGCGAGGACGCGCCGATCGCCACGTGGCGCGCATCGCCGATCAGGGCGGCGATGACGTCGGCGAGCAGCTCCTCGTCGCGGTAAGCCTGGTTAGGCAAGACGAGCCCTCTCCGTTGTCATTGCCGGGCTTGACCCGGCAATCCATCGTTTTTCGTAAGAAGATGGATGCGCGGGGCTTAAGCGCGTTCACGCGCGTCTTCAACGCGCTTCTGCCCGCGCATGACGGGTTGAGGGCAGCGTCAGGCGGCGCGCTGGGCATGCACGTAGCGATCGAGATAGGCGGCAAACCCGTCGGCGCTCGCGGCCATGCGCGCATACTCGGAGAGATGCGCCGCATCGGCGGCGTAGTGATCGGCAAGCGCGAGCGGCCAGGCGCCGTTCGGCACGACGGCGATCGCCTGCACATAAAAGCCGCCGAGCGCGCCGGCGGCGAGCGTGGGATCGTCGAACAGGTTTCCCTCGTAGAGCTTCTCCACAGTCACCACGGTTTTGGCCGCGGCGTGCGCCATGGTGGCGAGCTCGCGGTCGCGGCCGATCCAGACATTGCCCGCGCGATCGGCGAGCGGGGCGTGGAACAGCGCGACATCGGGCCTGATCGCCGGCAAGAGCACGATCGGATCGTTCTTGCCGAAGGGGTTGTCCAGAACTTTCCAGTCCGTGCGCTGCGCGATGAGGTCGGAGCCGATCAGCCCGCGCAGCGGCATGAACGGAACGCCCTTTTCCGCCGCCTGGAACGCAGCATGCAGCGCGGGGCAGGTCGAGTCCTTGACGCGGAGCGCGCCCGCGGTCACGGCGGCGGTGAAGCGCGGCGCCGCGCCGAATTCGCCGAGGCTCACCGCCGAGGTCTCGATCGTCTCGACGCAGCCGGCGCCGATGAGCAGCTCC
>VAZM01000431.1 GCA_005883135.1 Alphaproteobacteria bacterium | reverse complement strand
GCCGATCGGCAGCCCTCCTTCGCCCGCGAATAGCGGCAGCGACAAGGCCGGCAATCCGGTCAGCGTCCACAACGTGCAGAACACCGGATCGCCGGTCGAGCCGAGCCCCTTGGGCGCAACGCCGGGCGTTGCCGGCGTGAGGATGGCATCGTAGGCATCGAAGATCTCGGCCAGGCTTGCGGCATAGCGCGGCGCCTCGGCGAGCGCAGCGAGATAATCGACCGCCGCCACGCCGCGGCCGTGCGCAACGAGCTTGCGCAGCGCTTCGCTCGGTTCGCCGCGCGCGAGGTAGGGCGCGAGATTATGCGTCATCTCGGTCGCCATGATGGTGCGATGGATCTCCCACGCTTCGGCGAACGACTGCGGAAGATCGACGTCCTCGATCGCGCCGCCGAGCGCCGACGCAAGCTCTTCGAACGCGGCCCTGGTCTCGCCGTCGGCCTTGTCCCACATCGGCGTGCGCACGAAGGCAAAACGCGGCGGCAAGGGCGGCGGTTCGCGCGCGAGCGCGCGGAAATCGGCGGCGGCGAACGGCTCGCTGTCGGGATCAGCCGGATCATGGCCGGCGATCACCTCGAGGATCAGCGCCAGGTCCTCGAGCGAGCGCGCAAACGCCCCGATGTGATCGAGCTTGCGCGACAGCGCCAGCACGCCCGCGCGCGAAATGAGGCCATGCGTCGGCTTGATCGCGAACACGCCACAGAAGGCGGCGGGGCGGATCACCGAGCCGTTGGTCTGGCTGCCGAGCGCAAGCGGCACCATATGCGCCGCCACCGCCGCGGCCGATCCCGACGACGAGCCGCCCGGCGTGCGCGCGGGATCGTGCGGGTTGCGCGTCGCACCCGGATGATAATACGCGAACTCGGTGGTCACCGTCTTGCCGATGATCACCGCGCCGGCGGCGCGCAGCTTCGCCACGACGGTGGCGTCGTGACGGGTGCGGCGGCCCGCCGCCAGCGGCGAGCCGAGCTCAGTCGGATAATCCGCGGTGTCGATGATGTCCTTGATCGCGACGGGAATGCCGTGCAGCGGCCCGAGCGGATGGCCTTCGAGGCGGCGTTCGTCGCGTTTGCGCGCCTGGGCAAGCGCATGGTCGCGGTCGAGATGGGCGAAGGCCTTGATCTCGCCGTCGCGCGCCTCGATGCGCTCAAGACAGGCGCGGGTATAATCCTCGGCCGAGATCGCGCCGCGGGCGATTGCCGCCGCCGCCTCGCTTGCAGTCAGCTTGACGAGTTCCTCGGTCATCCTTCACGCGCGCGCTTTCGCGCTTCAACCGCCGTAGAGATAGTTCGGCAACCAAAGCGTCATGCCCGGCCACAGATACATGATCACCATGCAAACGATGATAACGACCATGTACGGCATCATGCCGTTAAAGATCTGATTGAGGGTGACGTGCGGCGGCGAGACGCCCTTGAGGTAGAACGCCGACATCGCCACCGGCGGCGAGAGGAATGCCGCCTGCAGGTTCACGAACACCAGCGTGCCCCAGAGGACCGGGTCGATGTTGAAGTGCTTCAGCAGCGGCAGGAAGATGGGTACGAAGATGACGATGATCTCCGTCCATTCGAGCGGCCACCCGAGTATGAAGATGATCGCCTGCGACAGGATCATGAACTGCACGGGCGACATGTTGAGCGACAGCACCCATTGCTCGACCAAGGCCTGCCCGCCGAGGATCGCAAACACGCCGGAAAACAGCGCCGAGCCGACGAACAGCCAGCACACCATGGCGGTCGTCTTCGCCGTCAGAAACACGGCTTCCTTGGTGCGCTTCCAGTCGAGCGTTCGCGCTTGGAAAGCGAGCAGAAATGCGCCGGCGGCGCCGACGCCGGCGGATTCGGTGGCGGTCGTGATTCCGAACAGAATGACGGCGAGAACGACAACAGTGAGAATGCCGAGCGGCATCACCGAGGAGGTCAGAAGCTTGAGGATGACGAAACGATCGGCGTCCATTTTCCAATACGAGCGCGCGACGTAGAGCGCGCCGGCGGCGGCGCATACCGCGAACCACAAGTAAAAGCCTTCCGGCGGCCCTTGTTCGGCCGGCGACGCCGGGGCGCCGCTCAGCCCGGGCGATCCGAGCTGCTGCACGCCCGATACCGCCGCCTCGGCGGCCGCCTGCTGGTGGATAACGACGTACCACCACGCCAAAGCGAAAGTGCCGGCGACCAGCGCGAACGGCACCAGCGTCACGCAGAAGTTCTGAAGCAGCATCCCATACGTGACGGGGGTTTTTTCCGTCTCGATTTTGGTCGCCCGTGACGGCGAGACCAACGCCGAAGCAAGGCCGAGGAACATATTGTTCGAGTACGCCAACTGAAATTTCCGCATCCAGGGCGGTACAGGAACCCGCGTCAGCTCTTCCGAGAGCGGCGGCGCGATCTTCGGATTGATGAGCGCCCAGCCGACGATATAGACGAGGTAGAGCAGCGCCAGAAAAAATCCGGGAAACATCGCCGCGGCGTAGAGCTTCACCACCGACTGCCCGGCCACCGCCGCGTAGACGATGATCATCACCGACGGCGGGATCAGAATGCCGAGCGTGCCGCCCGCGGTGATTACGCCGGACGCGAGCTTCACGTCATATCCGGCGCGCAGCATCGGATTGAAGGCGATGACCCCCATCAGCACCACCACCGCGCCAACCAATCCGCTGGCGATGCCCCAGAACGTGCACACGATCAGCGTCGCGACCGCGAGCGAGGCCGGCACGCGGCGAAACGCGAGCTGAATCGAGTAGAACATCTTGTCCACGAGCGCGCCGCGTTCCATCACGTAGCCCATGAGCACGAACAGCGGAATGGAAATCAGCACGTCGTTGGTCATCGCGCCGTAAGTGCGCTGGACCATCAGATCGAAGACTTTATTGTCGTTGAAGGCCTGGGTCGGGTCATAGAAGGCGATGTAGCCAAAGAACATCCCGAGGCCCATGAGCGTGAATGCCGTCGGGAAGCCCATCATGATCACGACCACGATGAGCATCAGCATGGTGAGCCCGAGGGCGGGATCGCTCATGTCTGGAGGTCTCCCCCCATGCCGCGCTGGCGCGCGGTCTCGTCGATCTCGTGCGCGCGCTCGATGGCGATCTTGCGCGTCGCTTCGTCGACGTATTCGCTGTGCGCGAGCTGCTCCTCAACCACGTCGATTTCGGCGACGTCCTTGAGCCGGCTCGGCCACTTCCCGGTCTTAAGACACACCGCGCAGCGCACGATCTCGGCAACGCCCTGGAGCATCACGAGCACGCCGGCGACCGGCATCATCGCCTTGAACTGGTAAACCGGCGGCCCCTCCGCCGTCACCGTCGAATGCTCGCCGATGGCCCATGATTCCGACGCGAAAACGTAACCCGAATAAATGAGCGCGGCGATTCCAGGGACGAAAAAGACGATGTAGAGCACGATGTCGAGGCCCGCCTGCATCCGCGGCCGCATCGAGCTGTAGAGGAAATCACCGCGTACGTGGGCGTTTT
>VAZM01000430.1 GCA_005883135.1 Alphaproteobacteria bacterium | reverse complement strand
TAGACCGCGCCTGGCTCGGCGATGTTCTCGAGCCGCGCCGCCACGTTCACCCCGTCGCCGTAGATATCGTCCTCGTCCACGACCACGTCGCCGAGATTGATGCCGATGCGGAATTCGATGCGGTCGCCCTGCGGCACGTCGGCGTTGCGCTCGGCCATCCCGTGCTGCACCTCGATCGCGCAGCGCACGGCCTTGACCGGGCTGGCGAACTCGGCCAACACGCCGTCGCCCGTGGTCTTGACGATGCGCCCCTGGTGCTCGGCGATCTTGCGGTCGATCAGCTCGCGCCGATGCGCCTTGAGGCGCGCGAGCGTGCCCTCCTCGTCGGCGCCGATCAGCCGCGAGTAACCCGCGACATCCGCGGCAAAAATGGCGGTGAGCCGACGCTCCATGACAGCCCCGTTATCGAACAAAGCAGACCCCACGGACGAGGGCGAGGAGATCGCCCGGACATTATATGGGGTCTGCGGCGCGGATCGGTATGTGCCACCTCGGGAAATCCGATACCGGCGGGGCCGTGCCGCGCGTCGGCCATCGTTCTCCCGCAATGGGCTGTTGCAGCGGCCGACGCGTTGCTATGAAGGGATGACGGAGATTTGATCCATGAACAGCAAATCAAGCGTGTGGCGCCTCCCTTGCGCGGCGGTCGTGATCGCAGCTCTCAGCCTGCTGCTCGCGGGCTGCGGCGTCAACAACATCCCGAGCTATGAGGAAAGCGCCAAGGCGGATTGGTCGCAGGTGCTCAACCAATATCAGCGCCGCGCGGATCTCATTCCCAACCTGGTCGAGACCGTGAAGGGTTATGCCGCGCAGGAGCGGCAGGTTCTGGAAGAGGTGACCAACGCGCGGGCGCGCGCGACCCAGGTTCAGGTGCAGATTCCGCCGGACATCGTCACCAATCCGGAAGCGTTCAAGCGTTTCCAGGACGCGCAGGCGCAGCTCACGGGCGCGNNGTCACCAATCCGGAGGCGTTCAAGCGCTTCCAGGACGCGCAGGCACAGCTCACGGGAGCGCTGGGGCGGCTGCTGGCGGTGTCGGAGCGCTATCCCGACTTGAAATCGAACCAGAATTTCCTCGCGCTGCAGTCGCAGCTCGAAGGCACCGAGAACCGCATCTCGGTTGCTCGGCGCGACTACATCGAAGCCGTGCGCCGCTACAACACCGAGCTGCGCACGTTCCCCGGTGTGATCTGGGCCTCGACGCTCTACCGGAACAACAAGCCGATGGAGACGTTCACGGTCGCCGAAGAGGTGACCAGGCCGCCGCAGGTCAAGTTCTGATGGCCGCGCCGTGAGCGCGGCGCGCCAGTCCGAGGCCGGAGCGCGCTGCGCAGGGGGCGCATCCGCGCTCCCGCCGGCGGGGGAGAGACGGGCAGAGGGGGATGGCCGATGCCGGCGCGCAGGTTTGGCGCTGGCCATGTTGGTTCTTCTTTCGCTCGCCGTCGTCCCGGCCGTTGCGCTCGTCCTGCCCGCGCTCAGCGGCCGCGTCGTGGACGATGCCAACATCCTCGATGCGCCGACGCGCGCTGCGCTCGACCGGAAGCTCGCGGACCTCGAAGCCAAGACCACCGACCAGCTCGTGGTCGTCACGCTCAGGTCGCTGCAGGGCACCTCGGTCGAGGATTTCGGCGTTCAACTCGGCCGCGCCTGGCGGATCGGACAGCGCGACAAGAACAACGGCGTGCTGCTGATCGTGGCGCCAAGCGAGCGCAAGGTGCGCATCGAGGTCGGCTACGGGCTTGAGGGCACGCTCACCGACGCCGTCTCCAAGCTCATCATCGAGAACGCAATCATTCCGCGCTTTCGCGCCAACGATGTCCCGGGCGGCATCACCCGCGGCGTCGACGATATCATCAGCGTGCTCACGGGCGACGCCGAGGAATGGAAACAGCGCGCGGCGAAGCGACCCGATCCGACGCCGCCTTGGGGCGCGATCCTGATCCCGATCTTGGCGCTTGCCGTAATCGCACTAGCCTTCATCATGATCGTCGGGGCGATGCCGGGCGATCCGAACAACCGTCGGCGCGGAAGGTCGGGCAGCGGTTGGTCATCGGGGTCGTCCTGGTGGACCGGTTCCTCCGGCGGGTTTTCCGGCGGAGGCTTTGGCGGTGGCGGTTTTTCCGGCGGCGGCGGCTCGTTCGGCGGCGGCGGCGCGTCGGGGAGCTGGTAAGGCGCGGCGATGATCTCGCAGGCCGACAAGGAGCGCATTGCCGCTGCCATCCGCGCCGCGGAGGAAAACACTTCGGGTGAAATCTTTTGCGTGATCGCGCGGCATGCGAGCGACTATCGGCTGGTGCCGCTGGCGTGGGCCGCCGCGATCGCGCTCGCGCTGCCGGTGCCGCTGATCTATCTCACGCTGTGGCCGGCCTCGGTGATCTATCTCGTGCAGCTCGCCGTCTTCATCGCCGCAGCGCTCGCGCTGTCGCTGCCGGCCATCCGTTTTCACATCGTCCCGCGGCGCACCCAACACGAGCGCGCCCACGTGCAGGCCATGCAGCAGTTCTTTGCCCACGGGCTGCACCGCACCGAAAACCGCACCGGCGTGCTGATCTATGCCGCGGTGGCCGAGCGCTACGCCGAGATCGTGGCGGACGCAGGGATCGACTCCAAGGTGACGCCGCAGGTGTGGGCCGCGGCCATCGCCGCGCTGATCGAGGCGATAAAGCAGGGACGCGCGGGCGACGGCTTCGTCGCCGCGATCGAGCAGTGCGGTCGCGTATTGGCCGAGCACTTTCCGCCCGGCGCGCTCAAGCGCGACGAACTGCCGAACAGGCTGGTGGAGATTTGAGGCGGCAAGTCACGGATCGTGGGCGCAGCAAGGCCTGTTGCCGTCGCTCGTCCGAGGTTGCCTGATCCCAATCGAGTTGGGCTTCAGCCTCGCGGAAGGTGGCGGCGCAGTTAGCGAGTAGCCTTTCCTCCCGACTCCGGAGCAATCGCCTTCACATTGTTGTCGGCGAACTCCGGCGGCACGTCGAATGTCCCCTTTTGCAAGTCGTAGCGACACCGCCAACCGCGCAGCGCGCGGATTTGGCCGTGCTGGCGGTTGGGTGACACGTCACCCGACAAGGAGATGACGAGATAGCGGTTGTCCGGCCAGTTCACGCGCATCCACCGATAGTTTTCCCCGGTTCCTTTCACGAGATCCGCCGCGATATGGAAGTCGGGCCGCCTGATCTTGCGCGAAGCGGGAAGGCTGTTGAAGTAGGCCCATGCCAAGTCGCTGAGCGGCTTGCGCGTCGCGGCAACAAATCCCTGCGGACGCAGACGATACAAATACAAACTCGAATATCCCGCGCCGGTTTTTTGCATGCGCACGAGCCACTGCGAGTCGTTGGTGAATCTGAAGCCCGCCGCGTAATCGGGTTGCTCCGGCTCGAGCAGAGTGAAGGCGACGCCGTGGCGCGCCCAGAACTGCCAAGTATAATCGCCGTCGGCATCGACCTTGGCGTATTGCTCGATGGTGGTTGCGCCGTCGGGCGAAGTGGCGGTGTATTCCGCATCGAGCTTGTAATCGGCCGGCGGTCCAGCCGCCTGCGCTGCCACCGTGGCGACAGCGCAAGCGACGAACACGCCGATCGCGGCTGGCAAATACGTCCGCCTCATTCGCGGAGAAGCCGATTCTTGAAACTGGGCTACGTGCTATGCCGGCCGACGTGTGATTGCAAGCAACCTCGGGCCACGCACTTTTCGAGGAAGGGTGAGACATGACAGCCGCCTTGGATCATCTCGATCAAGTTTCGATCTTTGGCCGGTCTTCGGTTGCGTTCTTCCTCATCCTCGCTCTCGACTGGGCGTTTTCAGCCGTTCACGCCTATGACGAATGGAGAGGCGAAGAAGCGCCGCTCTGGCGCGTTTTCGGCGCGATTGTCGGGCTGCGGCTGCCCAATTGGCTCGGGTTCTTGTCTTTCACTCTGCTGCTGACGCTTGCGCTGTGGGGTGCGGGCCTGACCGGCATCGGCGGATGCCTGCCGATCGTGGGGCAGCTCTCGCCGGCGGCCGCGGTCGGCGCATTGGGGGTCATCATCGGGGCACGGGTATCCGACACCCTTGTCTCGCATTGGGGGCTTTATGCTCTTGGCTACCGTCCAAATCCGGGCCTCAAGTCGACGCCGCTCTACGTGCTCGAAGCGCTTTTCATTGCGCTGACATTTTGGAAAGGGCTCTCGCTCGCTCCATGCGCGGCGTGGACAGGCGTGGCGCTGGGTGCGGGTTTTTTCATCCTGGTGCTACCGGGGCTGCGGGCGGTGCGGGCGATCCGGCCCTCCTGGGGGCGCGCGCCTTGGATTCGGTGGCAGCCGCTGCCGGCGTGGACGAAAGAGTGATGTCGCGATGCGCGGGCGTTGCCGGCACTCTCT
>VAZM01000429.1 GCA_005883135.1 Alphaproteobacteria bacterium | reverse complement strand
CCCACGATCTGCGCGTTCTGATGGATCGGGAGCCTCGAATCGCAGAGCGCATCCACGAGGTGGTGCGCACGCGGCTGGGCGGCGAGGCACTCACGCCGAAGGGCGATCTTGTCGCCGAAGAGCTTGAGGAGGTGGAGACACTCCAGCCGTCGGCGGACAGGGGTAGCCGTTCATCATGAAAGGTTCTGCCGCCGCAACAATCAACGCGAGAGGGCAAGCTTCACGATGCAAGCGTTTGGGTCTTGCGGGTCAGGTCGAATTCCCAATCCAAGCTCTCTGCACATCGCCAACATCGTGGCGCTATCCGCTTATGGCAGCACAAGGAGGGATCGCGCGAAAAGTCCCGCAGCCCTCACGCGTGCTGCGGCGTCGTCAAGAACGGCTGCTGCGACGCGTCGGCATTGACCAAGCCGGCATTCAATCCGTCGGGTGCGCCGCTCCCGCCGCCAAGTCCGGCCATCGCCTGCGCGAGCTGAGCGGTCGAAGTGTCGGAACTGGCCATCGCGCCGCTGGGCGGATCGGCGGCGAAGCCGCCGAGCTGCCAGTCCACGCCAACCGGGCCTAAGCTGGCTGATCCCACGAGGGTATTGCCTGCGATGTTGTAGACCTGGAATGCGCCGGTGTTGACGTTGCGCAAGACCAAGTCGGATGCGCCGGCGGCACGGATGGGAGCGACACCCGCGTACTCCCAATCCAATCCGACCGTGCCGATAAAGGCGGCACCCGTGAGTTTGTTGTTGTTGATGTTGTAGACTTCCAATCCGCCCGTGCTGCTGTTGCGCAACAAGAGATCGCTTTCGCCGGGCACGCTGCTGAAGTTGCCGACGCCCGAGAACCGCCAATCCACGCCGACCGTGCCGATGAAGGCAGAGCCGGTGATTTGATTGCTGTTGATGTCGTAAACCTGCAATCCACCGGTATTCATATTGCGCAGGAGCATGTCGCTGGTGCCACGGCCGCTGAAGTTGCCGACGCCCGAGAACTGCCAATCCAGGCCAACTGTCCCCATGAAGGTCGAGCCGGTGATCTGATTGTTGCTTATGTTGTAGACCTGCAGCCCGCCGGTATTGACGTTGCGCAGCATCATGTCGGTGTTGCCAAAGCTGCCGAAGTTGCCGAAGCCCATGACCTGCCAATCCAAGCCTGCGGCGCCGAGGGAGGCGGAACCGTAGATGTTGTTGTTGGCGATGTCGTAGACCTGGAAGCCACCGGTCGTCGAATTGCGCAGCAACATGTCGCTCGTGTCGCCATCGTAGAAGCCGCCGAGCGTGACAAAGACCCAATCGGTTCCGACCGGACCCAGGGAATAGGCGGCGAGGATCGCGTTATTGCCGATGTTGTAGATTTGGTACTGCCCCGCCACGGCGGGAGATGCGTTCGCGCCGCGCAGGACCATGTTGGCCGAGGTGGCCACCGGCGGGGGCGAGTTCGGTGTGATCGTGAGAACGAAGCCATGGCTGCCCGAAAACTCGGTCACGGTCCCGACGATCTGGCTATGGTTATTGATAGCGTGTGCGAAGGTGCCGCCGAAGCCGTGAGCGCTAATGCTGCTGAGGGCCAACGGATCGTCGATGGTGTTGAAAACGCCGTCGCTATACAGGAATGAGTGAGTAACTACATTGGAACCGCCGGAAAAGGGATCCTTAGCGAAGGTGCCGTAGGTTCCGACAATTTGGCCCAAATCGTTGATCCCAAAGGCCTGTGTGCCCGCGGTGGCCATGGGATCGTCGAGTGTGGTGTAAAGGCCGGTGTTGGGATTGTAGAAAAACCCGTGGAAGGAGCCAGCGGCGGTGTAATGCCCGACGATCTGGCCTGAGGCATTGATGCCGTGCGCAGAGGTGTTGATACCGAAGGGGACGCCGATATCGGTGTAGCTGCCATTGCTGTAGAGGAAGCCGTGAGGGTGGGCCGTAGCGTCTTGGTAAGTCCCGACGATCTGGCCTGCGTCATTGATGCCCTCCGCAAAGGTGCCGCCGTTAACGCCGCCTGCGGCCGACGGATGGTCTAGGCTGGTAGCGTAGGCGCCATTGCTGTAGAGGAAGCCGTGGTTGTTGTTACTGGCATCCTGGTAAGACCCGACGATCTGGCCGAGGTTGTTGATGCCACCTGCACTGTTGAATGAGACGGGGAAGGGAAAAGTAAGACTGGTGTAGGTGCCATTGCTGTAAAGAAAGCCGTGTCGCTGACCGTCGTCCCGACCTTCGAAATTCCCGACGATCTGATCCGCCGCATCATTGATGCCGCTTCCCCCGGTGGTGGCGCCGCCCCGGTCGAAGGGGTTGTTGAATCTGTTGAAGGTATATACTGGCATAATGCTCTCCGCTGAGGCGTCCGGCCCTCCCGCTCTGAGCGATACGTCTCAATAGCTGATGAGTTCTACTCCGGCAGGGAACCACCGCCTCACCAGAAAAAGCAGCATCGTGTTCCTAGCCGTGCGTCAGCATGCGCGTTTGCGAATCGTTTGCTACGCCTCACGCGTGCTGTGGCATCGTCAAGAACGGCTGCTGGGACGGGTCGGCATTGACGAAGCCGGCATTCGATCCGTCGGCCGCGCCGCTGCCGCCGAAGCCCGCCATCGCTTGCACGAGCTGAGCTGTCGAATTGTCGGAACTGCCCATCGCGCCGGTTGACGAATAGGCGGCGAAGCCACCGAGCTGCCAATCCAAGCCGGCCGCACCCAAGCTGGCTGATCCCACCAGGGTATTGCCCGCGATGTTGTAGACCTGGAACGCGCCGGTGTTGACATTGCGCAGCACCAGGTCGGATGTGCCGGGACCGTGAACGGGGGCGATGCCCGCGTACTGCCAGTCGAGCCCGACGTTGCCCAGGAAGAACGAGCCCGTGATCTGATTGTTGGCGATGTCATAGAGCATCAGCCCGCCGGTATTGACGTTGCGCAACAACATGTCGCCTTCGTTGCGGCTGCTGAAGTTGCCGAAGCCCGACGGCTGCCAATCCAATCCGACGGCGCCCAGGAAGGAAGCGCCGGTGATCTGATTGTTGTTGATGTTGTAGATCTCCAGTCCGCCGGTGCCGCTGTCGCGCAACACCAGGTCGCTTTGCGTGCCGTGATTGCTGACGCCGGCCATCTGCCAGTTCAAGCCGGCCGTGCCCAGGAAGGCGGAGCCGGTGATCTGGTTATTGCTGATGTTGTAGACCTGCATCCCTCCGGTGCCGGTGTTGCGCAGGATCATGTCGTTTTCGCCTAGGCTCGAGAAATTGCCGAAGCCCATAACTTGCCAATTCAAGCCAACGTTACCCAGGAAAGCAGCGCCGGTGATCTGATTGTTGCTGATGTCGTAGACTTCGAACCCGCCGGTCGTCGAATTGCGCAGCAGCATGTCGCTTGTATCGCCATCGTTGAAGCCGCCAAGTGTGGTAAAGCCCCAATCGGTTCCGACCTGGCCGAGCTGGTAGGCCGCCAAGATCGTGTTGTTGCCGATGTTATAGATTTCATACTTACCGTCGCCGGCATGCCGCAGGATCATATCGGCGGTTGTGCCGGCGGGCGGGATAGAGACAGATTGGCAAGAAAGCCATGCCGATTGCCGGGCCCAGGTTATTGATGCCGTAGACGTAGGTGCCACCAACCGCCGACGGATTGTCGATCGTGGTGTAGATACCACCGGCGTCGATGAACCCGTGAATGCCCCCGTTGACGTCTATGAAATATCCGACGATCTGTCCGAAGTTGTTGATGCCGGTGGCATATGTGCCGCGTACGCCCAGCGGATCGTCGAGCGTCGTATAGGTGCCGCCGCTGTACAGGAAACTATGAATGCCATCGGTGCCGTTGAAGTACCCGACGACCTGGCTGGCATTGTTGATGGCCTGCGCGAATGTGCCCGATGATTGCCGACCGCCAATGGGTCGTCGATCGTTGTGAACGCACCATTGCTGTAGAGGAACCCGGTGACGTTACTCTAAATAGGCCTGGGCACGAAAACGATACTGTAGGAATATCCAACGATCTGACCTGCATCATTGATGCCTTTTGCAAACGTTCCACCCTGGATGGCGCCGGTATCGATGTTCGTATAAGTACCATTGCTATACAGGAAGCCGCGGGTGGGACTGAGATTATAATAGCCTACGATCTGACCGGAGGCATTGATGCGGGTTGCAGCGGTGTAATGCCCGCTGCCGATCGGAGGGCTCGTGATGGCGGGATCGTTCAGGACCGTGTAGCTGCCGCCGCTCAGCAGAAATCCTTGTGGTCCATCGCCGGTGTTGTAGCTGCCCACAATCTGGCCCGCATCGTTAATGCCATAGGCATCGGTGGTGCTGGCGCCAGGAGCATTGATGGTGATGAAGCTTGTCGGCACGAGAGCCTCCCGTTTCAGGTCGTCAGACTCATCTCTTGCTTTCAATGTCTGATGCGAACCGCGATGGCTCCCAGCATCGAGCCGCTACGCCACGCTGTCCATTCATGATCGGTAGATCAGTCCTCGGCCCATCCGTGCTGCGGGGCTTTCAGAAAACGGCTGCTGTGGCGTGTTCGCGTAAGGGCCGCTCCCTTTGTGGAGGAAGAGGGGAGCTTACCACGACGTGCATGCTTGGTGAGTAAGCGCCGCTTACTCTCTTCGCCATGACTTAGCGAAGGCAGCCATGGCCCACTCGCGCCAAACCCAAGCCGACACGTATGGGTGAAGAGGGTCGGGCCGTCGCCTTCATGTGCTTGTTGAGCGGACGCCGGGGCCAAGCTTGGCCAGCATCATTTCCAGTGTAGCCTTCCGGCTTCCGGCGCTCCAACGTGGAGTTCGCAGGGCCTGTGGCTCAGCCGTTTGGCGGCACTGAGCACCTCCTCGCTGGCCTTCTGGACCTTAGGCTGTGGGGCGCACCCGGAGCCCACTCCTCTTTCAGGAGCGGCCGTCCGTGGACCTGGGGTTGTAGCACATATGGGGCACGTGCCACCCCGCCGCGAAAACGAGAATGACCGTTTTTCGGGGTTTTTAGCACGTACCTGACCGAGGACGTGTGGCAGTGTGGCAGGAGAGTATGCCACAGCACCACATTTAGCGACGACGTGGCGGTCACAGGACGAGAAGTCGCCAGGGCCCCAGGGAAGATGACCCCCTTAGAAGCTGCTGGAGGCTTTGAGCGAGAACGCCCTTCGCGAACCTGAGAAGAGCAGCCGCTACCGGTGTAG
>VAZM01000428.1 GCA_005883135.1 Alphaproteobacteria bacterium | reverse complement strand
TAGGTGGTCCAGTCCAGAACGATTTGCTGGGGATACGGCGCCGGGGTTTCGAAGGGAGGCGCTTCCCTCGACCGCGCTAGGGCTACTGGCTCCCCCATTGAGTTGCCCCCCTCACTTTCGATCCACGGCGCGTCTTTCGCAGAGAGCGGATCTGTGCTCCGCCGCTCAAGTGGTGCGAAACGGCGGCCAGCGCGAGGAATTGGACTCTGACTAGGATGCTCCTAATCCCGCCGATACTGATCCAAGATATAGGCTTGTCCAAGCGCGTGCACGAACTTTCGGCCGTTGGTGTAAAGAAACTTCCGTCGGCCGATCCTTTCATAGTTCCAAATCGTTGCTCGTCGCGGCCGGCTGGGCCAAGATGCTATTACCGGCGGCGGAACGGGAGAAGCGCCGCCACATGTCGCGGTGGCGGGCGTAGAGAAGCGAGCATGGACAGCGAAAGCGCACGCATGAGCTCCGCCGCTGAGGTCCGCTTTCGGGTCGATTATCCCAACTCCAAGCCGCGCGTCGTCAAGGTGGTTGCGCTCGATACGCCGAGCGAACGGGTGGTCAAGCGCGTCGCGCAACGGGCGTGGCAACGCGCCACGTTCTTCACCTCGATCAGGTTCGAGGGCGCCCCGCGCGGCGGAGAGAGCTGGTCTATGCAGGCGTGGCTCGGCGACCTCGCCGGCCGCGCCAAGGCGCTGGTCGAGGAGGTGGCGGGCGCCGACCTCGTGGTGATGGTGTCGACGGCAGGCAGCAGCGCGCAAGCGGCCGCCGTCATCGGCGAGGCTTGCGCCGCGCGCAAGGTGATGACCATGGCGCTGATCATCGGCAGCGAACAGCAATCAGACGAGGCGCTGTCGAAAACACTCGCGACCTTGCGGCCCTACGCATCGATGCTTGTCGTCGCCAACGGCGACGAGTACATCGAGGAGATGTTGTCGGCGCTGCGAGCATGACGGCGGCTGCAAGGGTTATGCTTGCGTGCTCCCGCCGTGGTGCCGTGCATGCGTCGGGAGGGCCCGTGTGAGCGGCGGGCGCCGAATCGTCGTTGTCGGCGGCGGACCGGCGGGCGTGGCCGCTGCGCTCGCAGCGAAGCAACAGGACAGCGCCGCCGAGGTCGTCCTCATCGGCGACGAACGGCAGGAGCCCTACGAGAAGCCGCCGCTGTCGAAGGCCGTGCTCACGGGTAAGGCGCTGCCCGAGGACGCACCGATCGCCGGGCCGAAGGGCGTTGCCGCACACGGCGTGCGCCTCGCGCTCGGCAGCACGGCCAAGGCGATCGACCACGACGCACGCACGGTAGTGACGGAGGCGGGGGCGCGCATCGGCTACGACGCGCTCGTGCTCGCCACCGGCTCGATCAATCGCGTGCTGCCGATGTTCCCGCCGGGGCGCGGCGGCATTCATTATCTGCGCACCGAGGCGGACGCCCGCGCGCTCAAGGCGCGGCTGCATCAGAGCCGGTCGCTTCTTGTCATCGGCGGCGGGCTCATCGGGCTGGAGGTGGCTGCTTCCGCCGCGGCGCTCGGCGTCAAGACGAGCGTGATCGAAATCGCGCCGCGCATCCTCGCCCGGGCCTGCAACGCGGAGATCGCCGCCTTGATCCACGAGCGCCACGCCACGCGCGGCGTCGATCTCTGCATCGACACCGCACCGCGCGAGTTACGCGAGCTTGCCGACGGCCGCCTCGCGGTCGAGACGCATCGCGGCGCCATCACGGCCGATCTCATCGTCGTCGGCGCCGGCGTCATGCCCGACGATCGGCTGGCGAGGGAGGCGGGACTCCCCACGCAGGACGGCATCATGGTCGATCGCCATGCGCGCACCAGCGATCCCGCGGTCTTCGCGGCGGGCGACTGCGCGCGCTTTCCCGGACCGCACGGATCGATGCGGCTGGAGAACTGGCGGCATGCCCAGGAGCATGGGGCAATTGCCGGCCGCAACGCCGCCGGCGGTGATGTGGCCTATGCCGCCGTGCCCTCGTTTTGGTCGGAGCAGCATGACATGTACGTCCAGGGTGTGGGCTGGCCGGCGGCGGAACCGGGCGGGCGCGTGCGCCGGCCGCTCGCCGGCGATGCGGTGCTCATGTTCGAGCTCGACGGGCCGCAGGTTGCCTATGCGTGGGGGATCAATGCCCAGCGCGAAATTGCGCTGGCGCGGCGACTGATCGAGCGCAGCATACCGGTCGATGCGGCAGAGCTCGCCGACCCGAGCAAGCCGCTCGGGAGCCTGCTCAAGGCGAAGGCATGACGGCGAATCCCGATCACGATAAATCCATCGCCGACACGCCGCCGTCGACGAACAGATTGGCGCCGTAAACGAACGAGGAGTCCTCGCTCGCCAGGAACAGCACCGCCTTGGCCGCCTCTTGCGGTTGGCCGGGCCGCTTGGCCATGTTCGGCACCGGCCGCGTGGGGTCGAACTCATCCTTGCCGACCGGCGAGCCGATCTTGTTGGGCACGATCGCGTTCACCCTGATCTTGTGGGGCGCAAGTTGCGCCGCCATGGAACGCGTCAAATTCGCAACGCCGCCCTTCGCGGCGGAATAGGCGAGCGCGCGACTTCTGCCCATGAACCCCGAGGTCGACCCGATATTGATGATGCGCCCGCCGGTGCCCTGTTTGGCCATCTGCAGGCCGACGTGCTTGCCCATGAGGAACTGGCTCTTGAGCGTCACCGCCATGACGCGGTCCCACTCCTCCTCGCTGATGTCGAAGATGTGCTTGTTGTCCGAGATCGCGACGTTGTTGACGAGAACGTCGATGCGGCCGAAGCGCTCGACGACCGCCGCGACAACGGCGGCGACGTCGCCGCCGTTGGAGACATCGGCGGGAAACAGCTCCGCTTCCCCGCCACCCGCTCTGATCCCGGCCACGACCCGCGCTCCGCGTGGCCTGTCGATATCGACGACGGCGACCTTGGCGCCCTCGGCGGCGAACAGCTTGGCGATCTCCTCGCCGATATTGCGGCCGGCGCCGGTCACCACCGCCACCTGATTTTTGAGCTTCATTGTCGGCCCATCGGCTGCGCCCCGCTGTCATTACATTTGCCAACGGCATGTCGCAAGGAAGCCGGCCTCGCAGGACTGCCGCGAACATGGTAGGACAAGCGCCAGGACAACGGATCCCGCCATGACCGCGCCGCTCAAGACGGTCGAAGCGTCAAACATCGCCGCGCTGATGCGCGAAACCGGCGCACGGGCGAAAGACGCCGCGCGCGTGCTCGCGCTCGCGCCGACGGCGCAAAAGGATAGCGCGCTCGCCGCCATGGCGGAGGCGATTCGCGCCCGGCAGGCGCAGATCCTTGCCGCCAATGCCGAGGACATGGCTGAGGCGAAGGCCGCGGGCGCGACGGCTGCGTTTCTCGACCGCCTTGCACTTGACGGGGGGCGCGTGGCCGCCATGGCCGATGCGCTCGACGTCGTGCGCGCGCTCACCGATCCGGTCGGCGCGGTGACCGAGCGCTGGACGCGGCCGAACGGCATGACCATCGAGCGCGTGCGCGTTCCGATCGGGGTCATCGGCATCATTTACGAGAGCCGGCCCAACGTGACCGCCGACGCGGCCTCGCTCTGCCTCAAGGCAGGCAATGCCGCGATCCTGCGCGGCGGCTCGGAAAGCTATCGCTCGAATCAAGCAATTCACGCCGCGCTGGTCGAAGGCATGCGCGCGGCGTCACTACCCGAGGCT
>VAZM01000427.1:235-5879 GCA_005883135.1 Alphaproteobacteria bacterium | reverse complement strand
GTGCGCGCCCTGGTGGACCAGCCCGACGCGAAGCAAGCATCGACGCAGAACAGCACGGACTGAGCACGCAGCAAGAGGAATGCAGCGTCACAAGCCGCATCAGTCCGGGCGAGATCACTCGGCCGCTTGCTGCCCGTGCCCGAGCCGTTGATTGAGCTTGTGGAGCAAGGTCTCGGCCGCCTCCGCGATCACCGTGCCGGGAGGGAAAATCGCTTCGGCGCCGGCGCGCTTGAGGTCGTCGTAATCCTGCGGCGGCACCACGCCGCCGACGACGATCATGATGTCGTCGCGGCCCTCCTTGACGAGCGCGGCCTTGAGCTGAGGGACGAGCGTGAGGTGCGCCGCCGCCAGCGAGGACACGCCGAGCACGTGAACATCGTTCTCGACGGCTTGGCGCGCCGCCTCCGCCGGCGTGGCGAACAGCGGACCGATATCGACGTCGAAGCCGAGATCGGCGAACGCGGTCGCGATCACCTTTTGCCCGCGGTCATGGCCGTCCTGGCCGATCTTGGCGACCAGGATGCGCGGCCGGCGGCCCTCATTGATCTCGAATTCGGTGACGAGCTTGTGCACGCGCGCGACCGCTTCGGACATGGCGCCGACCTCCCGTTTGTAGACGCCGGTGATCGCTTTGATCTCCGCCCGATGCCGGCCGAACACCCGTTCCAGCGCCGATGAGATTTCGCCCACCGTGGCCTTCGCACGCGCGGCATCGATGGCGAGCGCGAGCAGGTTGCCATTGCCGCCCGCAGCGCTGCGGGTGAGCGCGGCCAAAGCATCCTCAACCGCCTTCGCGTCGCGTTCGCGCTTGAGCCGCGAGAGTTTCTCGATCTGCGATCGGCGCACCGCGGCGTTGTCAACCTTGAGCAAGTGGACGGCGGCCTCCCGCACGGGCCGATATTTGTTTACGCCGATGACCGCCTGCTCTCCGGCGTCGATGCGCGCCTGCGTCTTGGCCGCGGCCTCTTCGATGCGAAGCTTCGGAAGGCCCGCTTCGATCGCTTTGGCCATCCCGCCCATGTCTTCGATCTCTCGGATGTGGTCCCAAGCAGCGTTGGCGAGCTCATAGGTGAGCCGCTCCACGTAGAACGAGCCGCCCCACGGATCGATCATGCGCGTTGTGCCGCTTTCCTGCTGCAGCACGATTTGCGTGTTGCGGGCGATGCGGGCGGAAAAATCGCTGGGCAGGGCCAAGGCTTCATCGAGGGCGTTGGTGTGGAGCGACTGGGTATGACCCTGCGTGGCCGCCATGGCCTCGATCGCGGTCCGTACCAGGTTGTTGAACACGTCCTGGGCGGCGAGCGACCAGCCCGAGGTTTGGCAGTGGGTGCGCAGCGACAGCGAGCGCGCATCCTTCGGCTCGAATTGCTTCATCAGCTTCGCCCAGAGTAGGCGCGCCGCGCGTAGCTTCGCCACCTCCATGAAGAAGTTCATGCCGATGGCCCAGAAAAACGAGATGCGGGGAGCGAATTGGTCGATATCGAGACCTGCCTTCAGGCCCGCGCGCACATATTCGACGCCGTCGGCCAGCGTATAGGCGAGCTCGAGATCCTGCGTCGCACCCGCTTCCTGCATGTGGTAGCCGGAAACCGAGATCGAATTGAATTTGGGCATATGCGCCGCGGTGAAGGCGAAAATATCGGAGATGATGCGCAACGACGGCTCGGGCGGGTAAATGTAGGTGTTGCGCACCATGAATTCCTTGAGGATGTCGTTCTGTATCGTGCCCGAGAGCTGATTGGGCTTCACGCCCTGCTCCTCGGCAGCCACGATATAAAGCGCGAGCACCGGCAGGACGGCGCCGTTCATGGTCATTGACACGGATATCTGATCGAGCGGGATGCCGGCGAACAGAGTGCGCATGTCATAGATGGAATCGATTGCCACGCCCGCCATGCCGACGTCGCCGGTGACGCGAGGATGATCGCTGTCGTAGCCGCGGTGCGTGGCCAGACGGCGGCAAGATTGCGGCGATAAAAGGCATTCGAATCTTCGGCCGTGGAGAAACCCGCATATTGGCGGATCGTCCAGGGCTGCGTGACGTACATGGTCGGGTACGGTCCGCGCAGATAAGGCGGGATGCCGGGAAAAGTGTCGAGGAAGTCGAGTGACCTGACGTCGTCGGCCGCATAGACCGGCTTCACCGCGATGCCTTCCGGCGTGAGCCATGCACCGTCCGCCGATGCGGGCTTCGGGGCTGCACGGGCGAAATCAACAGTGGCGAAATCCGGAATGCGGCTCATGCTGCTCCGCTCGAGCGCCGCTCTCGCCGTAACTTGCGACCGGACGGGCCGATCGTTAACAGGCCGGCACCGCGCCCACTCAGCGGCTAACGAAGTGGCGGGCCGATCGTCGCACGCTAAGCAGCATATATCGCCCCGTTCCCAGCGTCGCCACCCCCTCGGGTCACTGCGGCGGCGCGGCGCGGCGACCTCAAGCGACGAGGCTATAGGCCGTCCGTAGCGCGGCCAGCACGTCACAGCCGGCGAAGATAAAACCGGAAACACCGGCATGCCTGAGCTCGCTCTCCAGGGTAGCCGGTCGGCCGGCGAGCCAGACCGAGGCGCCGGCGCGTCGCAATGCCTGGACGGCCGCGATCGCCTCGCGCGCATAGACCTCGTCCGACGAGCACAGGCAGGCGAGATTGGCACCAGCGGCTTTGAACGCTTCAATCATTTCTTCGCGGCTGGTAAAGCCGTCGTTGTCCATCGCCTCGATGCCGCCGGCGGCAAAGAAACTCTTGGCGAAGGTTGCGCGCGCGGTGAAATCGGCAGGCGCGCCGAGGTTCGCAAGGAAGACTTTGGGCCGCGAGCCGCCGCGCGCGAGTATCCCATCGGAGGCGTCGCGCAGCTGCTCGAACGGCTCAGCGAGCCGTATCGACGGCAGCGGTTCGAATGCGAAGGCGGAGGGAGGAGGCGGCGCGACCTGCGCCACGTGGAGCACCGACGCCGGCGCTTCGGCGAGATCGGGGAAATCGCTTGTGCCGGTGATCGCATCCTTGCGCCGAGCCACGGCGGCCTCGCGCTCGACGCGCACGCCCGCAACCTTGTTCTGGATGACGCCCCGTTCGAGGGCGGCCCACGCGCCGCCAGTCTGCTCGATCTCTTGAAATCGAGCCCAGGCCGCGTGACAGAGCTGCTCGGTCAGGTGCTCGAGGCCGCCGGCGCCCGCCGCGGGATCCGTGACCTTTGCGAGATGTGATTCTTCGAGCAGCACGAGTTGGGTATTGCGGGCAATTCTTCGCACGAACCGGTCGGGCAGACCAAGCGCCAGCGTGAACGGCAGCACGGTTATGGCGTCGGCGCCGCCGAGCCCGGCGGCAACGACCGCGATGGTCGTGCGCAACATATTCACATGCGGGTCACGCCTCGTCATCATCCGCCATGCCGTCTCGGCCGTAACCCATGGCGGCGTAGGGACGAGCCCGCAGCTCTGCTCAATGCGCGCCCACAACATTCGCAACGCCCGGAACTTGGCGATGGTCAAGAACTCATCGACGTCAGCCGCCAGTCGGAAATAGACCATGCGGCGAGCGGCATCGAGTGCGATGCCGCCGGCTTCGAGGGCGCGCAGATATTCGACCGCTACCGCCAAGACGTAAGCGAGTTCCTGCGCCTCGGAGCCGGCGGCGTTGTGAATCACCCGGCCATCGGCCGGCGCGAACGGCCCACGGAAGCCTTCCGCGGCCAAATCGGAAATGGCCGCGTTGAAGCAGGCAACCCAGTCGGCTCTGGGCAGCGGACTTGCACCGCTGACGGCGGCGGCGCCGATCGGGTCGAAACCGAACTGCACATTGCTGGCCGCCGCGGCGCCGCCGCCCTGCTTGATGATCGCCGCGAGCAGGCGCCCCGCCTCTTGAATGTGCGGGCCGAGATCCAAGTCGAGCGCAATGCCGGCGTCGAGGTGAATGCCTTCGAGCGCCCGCGCGATCGCTCGCTCGCTGGCGGCAAGACCATAGCCGTAGGCGCCGACCGCGCCGGTGAAAACGAGGGAGAGGCCGTTCGCGCCGCTCTCGAGGTCGTGCAGCGCCTCGGCGTTTGCGGCCGCAGGATCGGGATGATCGACGCGCTGCACGAGCGACCACGCGGCAGCCGGCGGACGCCCGGCAATCGGCTGCGCCTGCGCGTTGCGTTCGTAGAGCGGCTCGATCGCGAGCGCGTCATAGGTCTTGGCGACGAGGCGGCTCTCGAACGGCGCGCCCTTGAGGACGTGCTCCACCAGCTTGCGCCATTGCTCGCGTGTGGCGCGGGGGAACTCCGCGGCGAGCGGGAGCTCGTCGGCTGAGGCATCCGTCATGCGGTCAAAATGCCATGGGACAAGCGGCGCGCCAACCGCGGGCCTGGCTCGAGATCACGGCCGCGGCGGCAGCTTCTCGACCCCGCCCGCGTCGAGCTGCATGAGCGCTTGGCGTACCTGCCGGCCGGCGATCAGCCGTTCCGGCGCGATCTCCGCGAGCGGCGCCAGCATGAAGGCGCGCTCGAACAGCCGGGGATGGGGCAACGCCAGGTCCGGCTCGTCCAGTGCGACATCGTCATAGGCGAGGAGGTCGATGTCCACGGTCCGCGGCCCCCAGCGGCGTTCCTTGGCGCGCTCGCGCCCCAGCGAACGTTCCACCGCTTGGGCGCGGCCCAGAAGCGCGCGCGGCGCGAGGCTCGTCTGGACGGCGATGCACACGTTGACGAACGCCGGCTGGTCCTCCACCCCCCAAGGTCGGGTGCGATAATCCGACGAGCGCGCAAGCAGGCGTACGTCCTCTCCGTCACAGAAGGCGGCGATGGCGCGATCGAGCGTGTCGCGCACGTCGCCGAGATTGCCCCCGAACCCGACGAATGCTTCAGCCACGGTCGCGCACGATGATGACCCCCACATCGGCGAAGGTGGCCGCGATCGGCGCATGCGGCTTGTGCACCGTCACCTGCACGCGGGAGACTTGTGGAAACCGGCCGAGCACGGCTTCGGCGACCTCGCCGGCCGCGGCCTCGATCAATCGATGCCGACGGGTGCAGAAAGCCGCACTCGCGACATCGACCACCTGGTCGTAGCCGACGGTATCCGCGAGCTTGTCGGAGCGCGACGCCACGCTCAGCTCGACGTCGAGCACGAGGTCGAGCCTGAAGGTCTGCCCGACCGTGCCCTCGTGCTCCATGACGCCGTGATAGGCATGCACGGAAAGACCGGTGACGAATACGCTGTCGGTCATTGCGCGCTCCGGATCGCCGCCGCCACCCGCAGCGCTTGCACGGTCTCACGGACATCATGGGTGCGGATGATGGCCGCCCCGCCTAAGACCGCGAGAAGATGCGCGGCGATCGATCCGCCCAGCCGTTCATCGGGCGCGGCGGGGGAAACCTTGTCGATGAAGCGCTTGCGCGAAGCGCCGACGAGAAGGGGCAGCCCGAACGACTTGAGCTCGCCGATGCGTGCGATCGCGGTGAGGCTCTGTTCCGGCGTCTTGCCGAAGCCGATGCCCGGATCGAGCACGATGTTCTGCCGCGCGATGCCGGCGTGCGCGGCAATCTCCAGCGAGCGGCGAAAGAAGGCGGATATGTCCGCCATGATGTCGATCGACGGATCGGCCGCCTCGCGGTTGTGCATGATGATCACCGGCACGGCAGACTCGGCGACGATCCGTGCAAGCTCGCTC
>VAZM01000427.1:0-200 GCA_005883135.1 Alphaproteobacteria bacterium | reverse complement strand
CCCACTTCGCTACCGCGCCCTTCATGGTGTCGATCGAAACCGGAACGCCGAGCGTGACTGCTGCAGGCAGGACAGGGCCAAGGCGCCGCATCTCCTCCGCGCTCGGCACCGCCTGGGCACCGCCATAGGGGCGCGTCGACTCGGCGCCGATATCCAAAATGTCGGCCCCCTGCGCCACCATTTGCCTCGCCTGCTCGAGG
>VAZM01000022.1:16881-24280 GCA_005883135.1 Alphaproteobacteria bacterium | reverse complement strand
CCTTCACCAGCGTCTCGGGAGTTGTCGAGTCGAGGCTAAACATCACCGAGTCGACGCCGATGTCGCAGAAGAACGCCGCGATGTCTTCGGTGAGCGTCAATCCGTTAGTATTCATCGCGATGGCGATGCCGCGTCGCTTCAGATCGGTGAGGACTTCACGCAGGTTCGGGATCAACAGCGGTTCGCCATAAATGCTCGGAGCGACCATTGGCTGGGCGTTGGTGAATTCGTCGAGCATCCTGCGCGCCGCATCGAGGTTCATGATGCCTTTGACGTTGTCGATCGCGTTGTCATCCTCGAGGCCCCAAACCGGGCACATGTGGCAACGCAAATTGCAGCGCGTGGCGTAGTCGATGAGAAGCCGGTCCGGCATCTCTGGGACTGGCAGTGGCTTCCAGTCATATTTCGGGTCGACCCATTCAGCCTTGGACCAGTCGCGCATCGACTATCCCCCTTTTAAGCGATTGAAGTCGCAGACGATTTCGGATATCGGGTGTCCCGCCCCTCTCCCCGGCTCTTATAACCGCCTCGGTCGGAATGACAAGCGGTTTCGGGGTGAATATTGGCGGCTCTCGCCAGCCGGCCTATCAGCAACAGGAGGGTAAATTTTGACCGTGGAAAATTTTCTGCGATCGCGCGCCCCGCTCTCGACCGGCCACGCCGTGGCAGCGCTGCTCGTGCTCGAGGACGGTCGCTACATCATGCAATTGCGCGATGACCTGCCGGACATATGGTACCCGGGTCATTGGGGCCTTTTCGGCGGCGGGGTCGACGAAGGGGAGGACGAATTTAAGGCATTGCAGCGAGAACTGCGGGAGGAACTAGAGCTCGAGGTGACGCAGGCGCGGTTATTCGCCACCATCGATTATGATCTGCAGCCGGTTGGTCTGGATTGTTATTTCCGAAAATACTATGAAGTCCCAGTCACTTTGACCGCGTGGAACCGCGTGGTGCTGCACGAGGGGAGCGAGGTCCGTGCGTTAAGGGGCGAAGAGGCGCTATCGCTCCCTCGAATATCACCGTATGACGCATTTGCGTTGTTTCTGCACCACAGCCGCAACCGGCTCGCAGGCTCGATCTATGCGCCAGTTGCGCGATGAGCAATTTTGCACGACGAGTACGGCAGGATGGGTCCTATATTGCCTCAGCGCAGCTTGGATGGTAACCGGGGCGCGAGTTCAACCAATGCCAACTGCCCTGCGCATTCGACGGCGCCCTGAATGAGCTTAACGTGAGACCGGACTACACCATCGCGGCAGCCGATCTCATCGACGGGATCCGCTCATACCGAATCTGGACCCGTCTTGGCTGGCAAGAAGTCAAACGGCGCTACAGACGCACGGTGTTTGGGCCGTTCTGGGCAACGCTCAGCATCGGGGCGTTCATTGGCGGAATGGTCTTCATTTGGGCGCCGTTATTCAAAACCGACGTCAAATCCTACCTGCCTTTCCTGGCCGCCGGTCTCGTATCATGGACGTTCGCGACTGCGCTCATCTCGGAGGGCTGCACCACCTACACAGCAGGCGTCAATCTCATCACCCAGCTGAATTTTCCTTACACCGTGCTGAACTTCATGGTGGTCTGGAGAAATATCATCGTATTCTTTCACAACATTCTGATCGTCATCGTCGTTGTCATCGCTCTGAAGATTCCGGTGGATTGGCAGACGCTATTGCTGATCCCGGGTCTCATCATCGTAGCGGTGAATGGAGCTTGGATGACCATTTTGTTCGGCATGGTCAGCGCGCGATTTCGCGATGTTCCCCCGCTCGTCGGCAATATCATCACGCTTTTGATGTTCGTCACACCCATCTTTTGGTTCTCGCATCAGCTGGGCGCGGATGCGCAACCAATCGTCACCTACAATTTCATGTACCATCTCATTGAGGTGATGCGCGCGCCAATGCTGGGCACGGCCCCGCCGTTGCTGAGCTACGCGTTCACCATCGGCGGCGCCATCATCGGATGGTTCGTGGCCTTTGACCTCTACGCCCGTTTTCGCCGGCGCATTCCCTATTGGCTCTGACGGGGATATCCCAACTTGACCACGGTCATCGCAAACAACGTGACAATCGATTTCCCGATCTATGGGACGGGTCATCGCAGCCTCCGTCACACGCTGTTCGCGCGCACCGGGGGGTTGATCCGGCACGAGCCCGCGGGCCGTCACCGTCAGCAACGCGTGGTCGTCCGTGCTCTCGACAACGTGTCGTTCACGCTGACGAGTGGCGATCGGCTCGGACTGATAGGACACAACGGCGCCGGCAAGTCTACGCTGCTGAGAGTGCTCGCCGGCGTCTATACCCCGGACTCCGGATCGATTCGCGTCGACGGCCGCGTGTCTCCGCTGTTCAATTCCGTTCCCGGCCTGGACCCCGACGACAGCGGCTACGAGAACATCAAGACGTGCGGGATGTTCCTCGGTATGGGCTTCGACGAAATCAACCGCAAGCTTCAGGACATCGTCGATTTTTGCGAGCTCGGCGAGTACCTCGAGCTGCCCGTGCGAACCTACTCGACCGGCATGGTGACACGCCTCGGCTTTGCCATTGCGACCTCTATCGATCCTGACATTCTCCTGCTCGACGAAGGGATAGCTGCAGGCGACGCGCGGTTCGCGGCCCGTGCCGAGGGTCGCATGCAAGCGCTGATTCAGCGCACCCGTATCCTTGTGCTCGCCAGTCATTCTGACGCGCTGATAACATCCATGTGCAATCGGGCCATGCTACTGGAAAAGGGCCATATTGTAGAGATTGGCCCGATCGACGAGGTGATCAAGCGTTATCACCAGCGTCCGGTCGAGGCGTCCGTGGCATAATCGCGGCGGACGTCGAGCAAGATACCAATCTGTTTTAACAATATTTCGTCGAAAGTTGCTGCATGCCGCTCGCCTTGGTAATCTCGCTCCAGCGCTGGCAGGAAGGTCCGCGCGAGATGGTCGACGCTTTTCGATCGGCGCCAACGCATCTGCACCGACATGAAATTTTCCGAAATCTCGATTGATTTCTTCGAGAATACCGGCAGCGCGCCCGCGTTCCTTCACGGCATCATCCGGCTTAACGCCGGCGCGCGCATCGTCCAGTCCAGAATTCGCGGTCCGTTGTTCCTCAACAAGAACTCGCAGATCGGTCCGGACGCCGTCGTGGGCAAGTATTTTGGGATGAACGAGAGTTGCTTTCTTGCGCGAGCGACTGTGGGTTCGTTCGGCGCCATCGGCGCACGCACTGCAATTAATCCATTCAGTCATCCGACGAGTTGGCTCAGCACCAACGAGTTCCAGTATCACCCGAAATCCTTCGATTGGGTCGATGAGTACAACGATTTTGTCCGTCTCGAGCGCACGCCCGACATGTTCAAATGGGTGACGATCGGCAACGACGTCTGGACGGGGCACAACGTCAACGTGATGGCGGGGGTCAACGTAGGCGACGGCGCCGTCATCGCGGCAGGCGCGGTGGTCACCAAGGACGTTCCGCCCTATGCGATCGTCGGCGGCGTCCCAGCCAAGGTCATCCGCTACCGCTTCCCTGAGAAGACCATCGAGCGGCTCCTGCGGGCAAAATGGTGGGATCTCGAACTCTCACAGCTCAGTGGGCTTCCATTCCGCGATATCGAGCGCTGCCTCGACCTCATCGAGGAGATCAAGGCTAAGGCGCCCGCCGCAGTCGACTGACCGATGGCAACGAGCCGCGAAGCTGCCGCCTTTCGACCGATCCTCAAGCGTTTCGGCGTCCCGAGCGACGGCGTGCTGATCGTTCACAGTGCAATCGCCATATTGAGCCGCCAGGGATATCGCGCCGAGGCCATGGTCGACGCGCTGATGGAGCATATGCGCGACGGCAACCTGTTCATGCCGACGATGACCTGGCGAACAGTGACGCTGGAGAATCCAAATTGGGATGAGATGAAAACGCCCTCACATACCGGCGTGCTCAGTGAGATATTTCGCACGCAGTACGCGAACACGCGCAGCATACATCCCACCCATTCGGTTGCCGGCCTCGGACCGGCAGCCCGGCTGCTGACTTCGCGCCATCATGTCGACAATACGCCCGTCTCCGGCAATAGCCCCTATGGCCTCATGCGCGACTACGAGACGTACATCCTGATGATCGGTGTGGGCCTTGAGACGTGCACGGCGATCCATTTGCCGGAGGAGACGATCAACGTGGACCTCTACGTTCGCCCGGTCGAGACTGCGGGGGTTTATCCGTGCCGCGACCGCCATGGAACCGTACACCAGGTCTTGGCGCGGCGTCATTGGCGGCTTGACCGCGATTTCAATCAATTCGGAAAGCCGCTCATGGCGAAGGGCAAGCTCGAGGCGGGTGCGATCGAAGGCTGTCCTTATATGATCGTGTCCCAACGCGATCTGCTGCGCGAGGTATTTGCCGCTCTAATCGACAACCCGCGCGCCACCCTGAGCATCAAGGCGCAACAATGCCACGGCTCAGACCTGCCTCTCTAGGCTGGATTGTGCATAAATCTTGCGCGGGCTGGCGAGCTTTACGCGCAGAATGATGGCAGCCTGCAGCGCGGTTATGAGGTTGGCCCAGAGAACGGCATGCGCGCCGGTGACGCTGCCATAGGCGATCCACATCGCCATCGAGAGCAGCGCCACGCCTAACCAGGCGCCTGAAATATCGCCGGCCGAGCGCGTCCGACAGGTCCGGATGACCTGCGGCAACAGCGACAACGCCGAGAGCACCGCCGCGATGACGCCGAGAACGGTGACGACCACCTCGCCCATGCAGTTCTCCGTGCTAGCGGAAGAAAAACCCGAACGCGCCAGAGCGCCGGCACGTCAAACTTTTTTGAAGTGCTTCTCGACCTTCACGATCGCCTTCACGCAATCTCTCGATTCCTGCTCGCCATATTTCTCGTTGAGATAAAGATTGAAGGAACGGTCGCGAATGCTGCGCGCATTCGGCGTGTCGAAATCATCAGCGAGATAGGGCCGAATGAAAGGCCATTCGCAAACCACATATTTGTAGTGCGGATTGAGGTCGATGCCCTCGGCCCGGACGGCCTCAGCAAACTCGATCTTGCCGCAACTGATCGCGTCGACATCGACGACAACCGGATAGAAGAACGGTGAACTCGTCGGCATGAAACGATAGGCCTGGCACACGTTCGAAGCGTCATAGAGGCGCGCCACGAAATCGGATACGAAGGCAAGCCGGCTGACGATCGTCGAGGGAAGACGCTGCAACGAGGCGTAACCGATGGCGCAAGAAATCTCGTCGGTGTGATGGTTAAGCGCAGGCACCAGATAGGTCGATGGGTTGCGATCGTCGAAATCGTCGCGCCAGCGGGGCTTGCCGCGATCGGAATGAATCATGGCGCTGCGGAATACCTCGAGATCGCGGGAATAGACTAGCCCTCCGGACGGACCTGTACTGTGAGCCTTGCGATACATGGTCGAGAAGGCGGCGATGTCGCCAAACGTTCCGACCGGTTTTGCCTTGTGCTTGGCGAAGTGCGCTTGGCTGCAGTCCTCGATGACCTTGATTCCCCGGGCATGCGCGATTTCGACGATTTTGTCGATCTCGGCTGCGTATCCCGCGGAATGGACGATAATGGCGGCCGAGACGTTCGGGGTGATCCGCTCGGCAAACTGCTCGGGACCCACGTTGTAGCTGTCCGGCTTGCTGTCCACGAGCCGTGGCTTCAACCCATTGAGGACGATCGCAGAAAGGGTTCCCGGATCGGTGATCGGGGAGACGATGACCTCGCTGCCTTTCGGCAGATTGAGCGCGGCAACCGCGACATAGAGCGCAGCCGTGCCGGTCGCCACTAGCCACCGCCCATCATCCCGACGAAGGCGTCCGTATAGATCTTCTCGAATGCGCCCTGATAGCCCGGGTCGACTTTGCGTTCGGAATAGTAGTCGAGCACCTCGAGGACCATCCTGCGCTCGTCCTCTCCAAGCGCGAGGCGCGGCGGCATAGGTGTCTTGCGCACCGGCTCACCGCCATAAATGGCGAGCGATGCAGTGTTGGCGATGCTCGTGCGCGTCTTTGCTGCTTCGCTCATGCAAGGCCTACACGCGCCGAGATCAGGCCGAGATCGATACCGTGCGCACTCAACAGATCGTCATGGCTGCCGTAGTTGTGGATGAACGCATCCTGCAGCGTGAATGTGTCGAGGCGGCAGGTCGCCCTGGTGTCCCACGCGATCTGTTTCGTTTGCGGTGCCAGCCCGCCCTGCGGCGCGTGTTCCTCGATCACGATCACATGCTTATGGCGAGCGAGCGCATCAGCGATGCCATCGACGTCGAGCGGCTTGAGCGTGTGACACGAAACGAGCGACACCGACTTGCCCTTAGCTTCGAAGGCCTGCGCGAGCTTTACTGCCTTCTGCATGATCACGCCGTAGGAAAGGATGCAAACGTCGCTGCCGCGTGTCAGGTAGCGCAGCTTTCCGAAGACCCACGGATCGACCGCCTTTTCGGTGAGATTGGGCTCGCCTGCCTTGCCGATGCGAAGATAGACCGGCCCTTTCTTCTGCGTGGCGCAGTGAGTCGTCGCTTCCGTGCATTCGGCTGGATCGCACGGCGCAATGATCTGCATGTTCGGCAGCGCGCCGGCGATGGCGATATCCTCCTGCGTATGGTGGGTGCCGCCGAGCGTCGAATAGATGACGCCGGACCCCATGCCTACGACGGTCACCGGCAGATTCTGGTAGCACAGATCGTCGCGCACCATCTCGAACGGACGGTAGAGCGAGAACGTTGCGATCGTGTAGGCGAATGGCTGGCATCCCTTGAGGGCGAGACCAGCGCAGATGCCGATCATGCTTTGCTCGGCCACACCGACATTGATGAAGCGCTCGGGATATTGCTGGCTGAACTTCGCCATGCTCCCGGCCGGCGAGATGTCGGCAACGACGATGTAGACATCGGGATTGGCTGTCGCCGCCTTATAGAGGGCCTCGGAGAAGGTGTTTCTCATGACGCCGCCTTCTCAAGTTCTATGACACCCTGCTCGTACTCCTTCACACTGGGCGACCGGTAGTGCCACATCGGCACGTTTTCCATGTAGCTGATACCCTTCCCCTTCGTCGTCTTCGCCACGACCATGAGCGGTTTCTGGCGCTTGCGCGCGGAGACGACATCAAAGATGGCGCCCGAATCATGCCCATCGACGGCGACCGTTTCCCATCCAAACGCCGCGAACTTCTCGGGCAGCGGATAAAAAGAAGGATGCGTTTCCGAGGTGCGGCCAAGGCTCTGAAAATCGTTGTTATCGACAAACGCGACGATGTTGGCGAGCCCGAGCGAGGACGCCATCAGCACCGCCTCCCAGGTCGAGCCTTCCTGCACCTCGCCGTCGCTCAACACCGTGTAGATGATTCCATCGGTTTTTCGACCGCGCTCGGCGAGCGCCATGCCGACGAC